>NZ_CADCJB010000005.1 GCF_902801725.1 uncultured Methanobrevibacter sp.
TTGCATTATTTCCGAAGATTTTAATATTTTTATCTGTATAAATAGAAATATTTTCATAAACTGCATTTTTAGTAAAGCTCAATGAATCTCCATCGTTCATTCCATCAATCATTTTTTGAATGTCTGCACTGGAAGTTCCTTCAGGTACAGTCCATTCAGTTCCGGTTTTAGCCAAAATGGTATCGTAATCAATTTGGATGTCTTTAGGTGCATCAATGCCAGTGTATGCAACATAATTTGGGGAATTTGTAGAACTGTCACTGTGGGTTCCCATTATGTCTTCAGGGCTTTGGTAATCTGATTTTGATTCAGCAACATAATAAACGAATGTTGGAGGGTAAGGCAAGTTATCTAAAGCAAAAGTATTTTCACCAACGGTAATGTTGGCATATCCTCCACCTAATAATAGGCCGATTCTTGATTTTTGCATTTTATTGCCTTTTATGTTTATATTTGATGATCCGTAACATGAAATTGAACTAATTGTACAGTTAATTAGTGTATTATTGGCAGCTGTGTGTCCTTTGGAATGCATTAAATAAATACCTTCTTTAGAACCGATTACTGTATTGTTTATTACTTTAACATTAGGTCCAGACCCATGTCTCACATCAATACCGTGGTTTACAGCATTAATTACTTTATTATTTTCTATTGTAGTCCTTGCAGAACCAAAATTTAAAAATCCAGTTACAGCTTGATTTTTAATTGTATTTTCCTTTACAATTCCGTCAGCACATAATTGGAAATATAATCCCCAAGAAGATCCGTCAAGAACGTTGTTTTTAAATGTTAAATTATTTGCATTCATGGCATAGACTAATGCGTTAGAATAAGCGTTTGTACTGTTTTCTCCACCGATTATTGTTAATCCATTAATGGTTACTCCAGTAGCTTTTACAACATATAATGTTGCAAGATTTCCAATTGCATATCCTCCCTCTGCAGTATCTTTCCATATTATTTCAGGTGTGTTGTTTTGTGAAGGATTGTCGTATCCAATTAATTTCGCACCATTTCCGTTGATTGTAATGCTTTTATTTACATAAATACATATGTCTTTATATTCTCCAGCTTCAAAGTTTAAAGTATCTCCATCGTTCAAACTATTTATCTTTTCTTGGATAGTTGCACTATCTGAGCCTGCTGTAACAGTTTGTTGTGAAGAAACTATATTTTCGTCAGTTTGTGTAATTGCTATATTATCAGTCTCTTTTAATTGTGCATCTTCAGTGATTTCTTCTGCAGATACAACGCTTGTACTTAATACAATAACGAAAACTAATAAAATAGCTAATACTAAGCTCTTTTTATTCATTTTTTTCACTTTTAAATTACTTTTTTGATTGCTTAATAAAAATTAAAATTAAAAAAATTATCGATAAGCAACTAATTATATATTGTGTTTTTTATCATATTTAAATTGAAATGTCTTTATTTTTAAATATAACATTGTTAAAAATATTTGTAGGGATATTGTAGCTTTTAAATTCGGATTTTTACAAATATTTTAATAAAGTTTATATATTGGTGTTGGATAATATTTAATTATATAATCAATATTTATCTTAATTCATTTCGTTGCTTTTTAATAGCAAAAATAAGTTAATTTAAAGTTAAATTTACATCAATATTAAAATAGTTTCATATTATAGTCTTTAAGCTATTGATTATTTTAATCGTTAATTTAATGTGTTGATTATAATTGTATGTCGGGGAGAATGATATGAATAAAAAATTTTTAAATATTTTGTTCATATGTTTAATTAGTTTATTCCTCATATCTGCTGTCAATGCGGCCAATAGTTCAAAAGTCAATGAAACTATTGGTTCTGATAATACTTTTTATCAAATAAGCTCTGATTTATCAAATGATGATGTTCAGAAAATGTTTGATAATTCAAATGATGGAGATACATTCGAATTCAATGACAAGGAATATAAGAATATTTCTTTAGTTGTTGATAAAAAATTGAATATTGTCTCTAATAAAAATTCAGTAATTTATTCAGCTAACCAAATTACTGAAAAGGCTAAAGATTTGGGAATATCTAATTCTTTCGGATTTTACTTTACCTCAAAAAGTTGTGGAAGTGTTTTATCAGGAATAACTATTGTTGCTTCCAATAGTGATTATGGAATTGTTGTTGATTCTTCAGATAATTCAACAATTAAAAATGATAACATTGTTGGCGGAGGCAATGGCATTTTAGTTAAAAATGCTGATGGAATAAAAATTTTAAATAATAATATTTCAAAGGCTCAAAATAATGGTATCAGAATAGTTGATAGTAAAAATTCTATTATTTCAAAAAATGTTTTGTCTTATAATAAAAGATCAGGAATTGAAACTTCTGATATTTATTATTCACATATAACTAACAACACTATTCATCACAACAAATTCAACGGAATTTCAATGTTTAATAAATCTGTTGGTAATGTTATTAAATATAATAAGGCTTATGAAAATCCAAACGGCATTTATATTGATTCACAATCACGCAATGATGTTGTAAATGCAAATTCATTCACTTCAAATCGCCGCAATACCAATTATGAATTGGGAGCATTTGAAAGTGGTAATGGTTTATTATTTGGTGCAGACTTCAAAACATCTAAGGAAGGTGACCCTTCTCGATTGGAAGTAAAATACAATGTTTTAGCACATAATGAAGGTTATCAGGCTAAAAATAATCCTGATTTGCCTACATTTAAATTGGGCGACAACTGGTTTGATTCAACGGATGATGTTAATACATTTGTATGTCCTATGCTTCTTGCAGGAATCATGAAAATGGGAACTGTATCTTTTAAAAATGGTATTGGCCTTCAAATGTATGACACTAAAGGTAAGCCCGTAAAAGAATTCGGAACTTTTGATACTAAGGTTAATGTTAATGGGAATCAATATACTGCAAAATTTGTCAACGGTAAAGCTACAATTGATGCTAATTTAGACCCTGATACTGAATATGACCTTGAAGTCATGATTGGTGGTCAACCGGTTAAATATAAATATAAAACTGCATCTGGTGAAAAGGAGGATAATCAAGACTCTAAAACATCAGATACAACTGATGGCATGAGGGGTGCATCTGGTTCAAGTTCAAAAACTTCAACTGGTGATGTTGTCGAAGGGGTTTCTAAAGGAAATTCTCAAAATGGAAATTCTACAAGTGCACATTATTCTAGTAATAAAAATTCAGGAGTTTTTGGAATGAATGCTTCTGGAACTTATCAAGATTCTTCAGATAATGGTCAAAATGCACAGACAAATGGTGATGTTAATTCTGGAGATGCGAGCAATGGTGAAGTATCTGAAGAAGGAAAAGCATATGAAATAGTTCCTCCAAGTAAAATCTCTAATGAAGTTACGGATACTTCTGGTCTAGTAGTATTGAGTATTATTTCCATTATGGGAATGCTTGTTTATGGATACTGGAGGAGAGACGAATTTGAATAATATTTTCCTTTTCTTTTTTTTATTTATTAATGAGTTTCAACAAAATTAATTTTAATGATAATTCAAAATTCTATAAAGTTAAACTCTAGTAAAAAATTTGAAGTAATCGATATTACTTCCCAAATCAATGATTTGATCGAAATAAATGATGGGATTATCTCTATTTTTTCAAAACATTCCACTTCTGCCATTGTAGTAAATGAAAATGAGTCAGGCCTTTTGGATGATTTGGAATTCACATTAGATGTTCTGATTGATGATAAATTTTCATACCAACATGACAGGATTGACAACAATGCAAGATCACACTTGAAGTCATTTTTGCTGTCTTCAAGCGAATGTTTGCCAATCAGAAATGGAAGGCTTGGTTTGGGTACATGGCAGTCAGTTTTTTTCATAGAATTAGATGGGCCAAGAAGCTCAAGAACAATAACTTTGACAATGGTTGGTGAATAATTGCAGAAATGGACAGTAATATTAATTGTAGTAATAATTCTTTTGTTAATTTTAATAGCTATATTAAGTAATTACGATACAACTCCTGTTGCGAACAATTACTCTGAAATTGAAACACAAATGAGAAAATTGTGGTATTAAAAAAAGAAGTGGAGAATTCATTTGTTAATGAATTCTATTTCAAAGGCGATTACCGGATATTCAAGGGTAAAGTTGCTTATTACTTCAGGAGAAACCTCCCCAAAGAAACCTTTGATTGTACCTTTTTTACTTTCACCGGTAACGTCAGCCACTCTGCCTTCAATGAATGTTTTGTTTTCGCTGTCGCTTATTTCCATACTGTACCCCAAATTAGTTAAAACACTGCTAATCACGGATTTAATCTCGGTAAAGTTAGCAGTGGAATGACAAATCAATGCTGCCAGCTTTTTAGAAGATCTTGTTTTATTTTCTTTGGTATCATCAAGATATAAGACGTCCCCTATTTCAAATATTTTTTGAGGCAGGTCTTCATGTTTGTTGTCTTCTAAAAATTCCATTAGGCTGTTGATTAAACTGGTTCTAATCATTGTCCTGTCGATTGTAATAGGTCTTGCAACTTGCACATGTTCTTCTTCTGGCTGATTCATCTTTTCGTAATGGGCTTCTTCGTTTGTAAGCATGAGGCTCATAACTTCCTGGAAACCTAATCCGACCATTACTTCACGAATTGTGTTTTCTGCTTTGAACCAATCATTTTCATAAGCAACAGTATTGATTTCAGGCAATTTTGCTTCAACGGAATTTATGTGATATTGGACTGCAATATTTTCAACAACATCCACTTCATGCAAAATATCAACTCTGTAAGCAGGAATAATTGCTTTGACTTCATTGTCGTCGATGATTTCAGCATCAAAACGTGCTTTCAATAATAATTCTTTAATATCTTCTGCAGTAAGCTCGGTTCCACCAATCAATTCATTGGCAGTATTTACATGAACGTTCATTTCTTGAGGAGTTAAATCTGGAGTTTTTATTGTTTTGTCAGCATATCTGACTTCCATTGATTTGATTTTACCACCTACTTCTGCAAAGGAGCAGCAGATAATATTTAATGCCTGATTGACTGCTCTTTCATCAGTTCCGGTTACATCTACAATGATATTTTTTGTATCTTCCTTGATTTTAGTCAACTCACCGTTGATGATTGGTGGCATGGAAAGAATTTGATTATCGCAATCTAAGATTAATGGATATTTGTCAAAGTCCTGGATTAAATGAGCATAATCCTTACCTTTGTCATGTTCAGTCAAGATTTCCTCAGGTGTCATTTCACTGTCTTTTTCCAATGGGACGAATGCATTGGCATCTTTAGGGGTTGCGATATATTTGTATGGTGCATTAACAACATCTGCATTGTGAATACCAATGGCCACTTTTTTTCTGTCCCTTCCGATTACCCAATGAAGGTTTTCCTGGAAATCCATGATGTATTTGAGTTTATCGCCAGTAAAATCAACATCATCGATTTTAGCAAATCCGATATATGGTCTGATTTGAGCAACATCACTTTCCACTTCCACATATTCTCCGGATTCTTCAACTTCATAGTTCGGAAAACCGATTTCCTGACCGATAAATCCTTTAAAAGATCTGGCCACTCCTTCAACTGATAAGTTGTCAGGCCTGTTAGGGAAGAACTCAACTTTAATTTCCTCATCATCAAAGTCTTCAATATCACTGGACATCATTGGCAATGTGTCTATTAGTTCATCTTTTTCCATATCTATTCCCAAATCTTTTAAATCTTGATATTTAAATGTAATAACTGGCATTTGATAACTCCATTAATTATTTTTTATAATCCAAAAATTAGAATGAAAAATAGAGATTCAATAACAAAATGAAGAGCTCTATGTTCTAGTACGCCCATATTGCGTATAAATACAGTATGGCTTACATCAATTACGAAATGAATAAGGGCTGCTAGAATTCCGATAATAGGATTCAAGAAAACTATTGATAAAACGATAAAATGAAATCCTGCTTCCATTGTTTCATGCGCTAACCATGTTTGCCATGTTGTTTTAGTGGTTTGTTGAATTAAACCGCCTAATATGATGTAGAAGTTATTTAAAACCTTCCACATTAGTTCGGTATGTAATACGTCACTTATAGCCAATACGATTGCAACATAAAACCATATCAAGTTCATTTTTACACAGTCCTTTTTTTTTAGATTTATAATATTAATAATTTGAATTTATTATATAATATATTTATCTATAATGTTGTATTTTACTTAATATTTTTAAATAATAAACAACATATTTAATAATATTATTTTTACTTAATTATTTTAGGAGAAAATATATGTCAAACGAAGAGATTCCTAAAGACTATGATTTCAAAAAAGAAAAAGTATGGGAGCAGAAATGGGAAGATGAAAACATCTACAAGTACATTGGAGATGGGTCTCGTCCTAGATATATTATCGACACTCCCCCGCCATACCCAACAGGAGCTATTCATTTAGGCCATGTCCTCAATTGGGTTTATATTGATATGAATGCAAGATACAGAAGACAAAAAGGATTTGATGTCTTATTCCCACAGGGATGGGATTGTCATGGTCTTCCTACTGAAGTGAAAGTGGAAGAGACTCACAACATTAAGAAAAATGATGTTTCAAGAACACAGTTCAGACAATATTGTATTGATTTAACCACCAAAAACATTGCAAGCATGAAAAAAGACATGAAAGCAATGGGTTACTCACAGGATTGGACTCGTGAATTCGTTACAATGAATCCTGAGTACATGAAAAGGACTCAATATTCATTTTTAAAAATGTATGAGGATGGTTTAATCTATCAGGGAAAACACCCTGTAAACTGGTGTCCTCGCTGTCAAACAGCTATTGCATTTGCGGAAGTTGAATACTCAGACAATACTACCTTTTTAAACTATGTTAACTTCCCTCCTGCAGTTGATGATTCTTATGAAAATATCGTATCATCACAGGCATCCGGAAAGCAGGCCGACCCTTCTGAGGAAGGTATTCTGATTGCAACTACACGTCCGGAATTAATGTCCGCTTGTGTGGCTGTTGTAATTCACCCTGAAGATGAAAGATACACCCATCTTTTAGGAAAATATGTTGAAGTGCCTTTATCACATCAAAAAGTAAAAATCATTGCAGATGAAGAAGTGGACCCTGAATTCGGTACCGGTGCAGTAATGATTTGTACATTTGGGGATAAAACTGATGTAAGTTGGGTTCAAAAATATGATTTAGATGTCATTGACGTTATTGATGATGCAGGCAAATTGACAGCTGCTGCTGGAAGATATGAGGGAATGGACCTGCAAACCTGTAAAAAACAAACAATTGAAGATTTGGAAAGTGAGGGATATCTGTTAAAAAAAGAACAGGTAGACCAGAATGTAGGTCAATGCTGGAGATGTAAGACTCCTGTAGAAATTCTTCTTAAGGAGCAATGGTTTGTTGCAGTAAGAGATTTAATTGAAAAAACCAAAGTCGCAGCAGATGAAATGAACTGGGTACCTGAACACATGAAATCCCGTATGGTAAACTGGGCGGATTCCATGGAATGGGACTGGTGTATCTCAAGACAAAGGATATTTGCAACCCCTATTCCTGTATGGTACTGTAAGGACTGTGGAAAAGTTATTCTTCCTGATGTTGAAGACTTGCCTATTGACCCTACAGTCGATAAGCCTAAACATGCATGCGAATGCGGTTGCGAAGAGTTCGTACCTGAAGTGGACGTTCTGGACACCTGGATGGATTCATCAATTTCTCCGTTATCCATTGCAGGATGGCCTGATGAAGATTATATCAATCATTTCCCATCAAATATCCGTCCGCAAGGACATGATATCATTCGTACCTGGGCATTTTACACTACTCTACGCTGTATAGCTTTAACAGGTCAAAAACCGTTCGATGATATTGTAATAAATGGAATGGTATTCGGTGAAGATGGAAACAAAATGAGTAAATCAAGACCTGAATTTGTAGTTGGACCGGAAGAAGTTATTGAAAAATACGGTGCAGACCCATTAAGAACATGGGCCGCTAACAGCGTACCTGGATCTGATGTAATATTCGATTGGAAAGACATCAAGCACGGATACAGATTCTTAAGAAAATTCTGGAATGCATTCAGATTCATCAGCATGCAGATCTTTGATGAAGAAGTTTCCTATGATGAAGTTAAGGATAATCTCGGACCGATAGACTTATGGATATTGTCAAAGCTCAACAACTTAAATAAGAAAGTGGATGCTGCATTTGCAGACTATAACTTTGCAGACACAATAACATCCATTGAAAGATTCTTCTGGCATGATTTCTGTGATGAATACATTGAAGCTGTAAAATACAGATTATACACAGATGTTTCAGATGAATCACGTAAAGCTGCAAAATACACTTTAAAGACTGTTGTAGAAACTTCTTTAAAATTATTAGCTCCAATTGCACCATTCTTCACAGAAGAGGTATACCAATACTTCTCTGATGAATCAATACATACCACACTCTGGCCTGAAGTATATGAAGAATTAATCAGTGAAGATATGGAAACAAAAGGTGAAACTACTGTTGAGTTGATTGATGAAGTAAGAAGATTCAAATCAGCTTCTAAAATCCCATTAAATGCGGAACTTGCTGAAGTAAACGTTTACACTTCTGATGATTCATTAGTTGAAGTATTCAATGAGTTTGATGCAGACATTAAAGGAACTTTAAAAATCAGTAATTTGGCAATCAGTTCCGGAAAACCTGAAGTCCATGAAAAAATCATTGAAGTGGAACCGGACATGTCTCAAATCGGACCTACATTCAAAGGCGATGCAGGCAAAATCATCGGTTACTTAAAATCAACTGATATTGATGAAATCGGTTCTGTTTTAGATGAAAATCATGAACTTTCAATCGGCGATATTGTAGTTCCAGAAAGCATGTTGAATATCAAAAAAGAGATTGTTGGTGCGTCAGGTAAGAAAGTTGACATCCTGCAATCTGAAAACTTAGACATGATTGTTGAAGTAATTAGATAATTACTTCTTAAATTTTCTTTTTTTTAAACCCCGTAAAAGTTTTTGTTTCAATTCAATATCCCATTTTTATCGTTTCATTTTTTTTTAATAATGCGTAAAGGCATTGTATGGCTATGGAAAATATTTGATTTTACTTAACTATTTTTTTAAATAAATCCTGAAAGAATTTTTAGGTTTTTGCAGTCTGAAAAATCGATAAAAACAAGTTTAACATGATGTCAATCAAATCATTGGATTTAAACATTATTCTGCTTTTTTTCTTAGATATTGTAATAACTATTGGAGATATTTTATTTAAATATTGAACAATATGCTTATATGGCAATAGTTATAAATATAATTGTATAATGACTTATGAGGTTAAAACTAATGAAAATTAAGCATGTGGTAATCTTATTAATATTGGCATGTTTTTTGATTTCGCTTTCAAACGTATCGGCGAATGATGATCTGAACATGAAAAATATTAGTACGGTTGATGAAAAAATTGATTTGGAAGTTTCAAAGGATATTGAAACTATTGACGATTTGGACAGAGAAATTCAAAACGCAAAGCCCAATTCAACAATTAAGCTAGAAAATGACATAATGGTCAATCAGGATACAAAATGTAAAGGTCTTGAAATATCAGAAAGGATAACTCTCGACGGTCAGGGCCATAAGATTGACGGAAATTCATCCAATATGGACTTTTTATTAAGGGTTCACGCTGATGGTGTTTCCTTAAAGAATGTTGTTTTTACCAATTGGGACTTGACATATTCGTTCAATCTCATCGAATGGATAGGAGCCAATGGTGAGATGAAAAATTGTACTTTTATCAATAACACTGCACTTTATGGTGGTGCTGTTGACTGGACAGGAATAAACGGTTTTTTAATCAATTCTACATTTATAAACAATACTGCTGAAAATGGAGGCGGATTGTACTGGTATGGTATAGAAGGAACTATAGCCAATTGTATCTTTTTCAACAATACTGCTGAAATTGGTGGTGCAGTATACATTACCGGAAGGGATACAAAATTGGACGCTTCCAAATTTAGAATTAATTCTGCTAATGATATGGGCGGAGCAGTATATGCTGAAGGACTTAACTTTGTTTTGTCAAAATGTGATTTTGCAAACAATACTGCAATTAATGGTGGTGCTTTTTATTCAATTGCCTATCCTAATCTGATTGATTCATGCAATTTCACAGATAACAGTGCTGATGAAACTGCAGGTGCTATTTATCTGGCATCAGACAATAATACCGTAAAAAATTCAATATTTAGAAATAACTCTGCTGCTAGCAATGGTGGAGCAATATACAGTGATGTAAACGATGAATTATTTGTATTGAACTCAAAATTCAATAATAATTCAGCTGAGGAATTTGGTGGAGCCATAATGGTGGATTCCTATGCAAATATTGTCAATTCAACATTTGATGGTAATAATGCAACAACTGGTGGTGCAGTATATTCTGATAGTGAAACAGAATTTACAAATTCAACATTTTCAAACAATCGTGCTGAAAATGGTGGTGCAATGGCTGTCAATGATGGTTCTATTGTCAACACAGCATTTGTTAAAAACTTTGCAAATCAAACTGGTGGAGCTATCTATGTTTCAGGCGATTTTAATCTAGATAAAGTTTATTTCAACAATAATACTGCAGGCAATGGATCAGAAAATATTTATTTGGATGATGCACATGTTACCATGGTCATGAACATGACAATTGGCATTAAAAACATTACTTTTGGTGATACTCTAAATGTTAAGGTTACATTGCCAAAGGATATAACAAAAGGAATGATTAAGGTTAATGTAAATGGTAAGATATATAAGACTAACTTAACAAGTAATCAGGCAACAGTAAATGTTGCTAACTTGAACAGCGGGTCTTATAGTGTTTTGGTGTTTTATGAAGGCAGTGAATTTAACTCCACTACATTTGATTATGAAGTGGATGTTTTCCAAAGACCGGTTGTAATAAGTGCAGCTAAAAAAAGCTTTGTAATCAATTATGCAGGTAAGTATTCCGTTGTGGTTAAAGGTAAAAACGGAAAAGTTATTGCTGGTCAAAAAGTGTCATTTTACATCAACAATAAAAAAATCAAAACAGTCACTACCAGCAAGAAAGGTGTTGCAGCTATTACACTTGCCGCAGGTAAGTTGAGATCACTCAAGGCAGGCTACAAGACTTTGAAGGTTACCATGTCAAGTAATTTCAATCCGAATTCAAAATCAGTTAAAATAACTATCAAAAAGGAAAGGACAAAGGTTGTTGCCAATAAGAAAACATTCAAAAAGTCACTCAGGATTAAAAAGTACACAATCCAATTGAAAAACAGCAAAAATAAGGTCATTAAGAAAGCTGTGGTATACTTGAAAGTAAAAGGTAAAACTTACAAAGCAAAAACCAATTCAAAAGGAAAAGCAACCTTTAAGATTACTAAACTTTACAAAAAAGGTAAGTTTACAGCTAAAATTACCTTTAAAACTAATAAATATTACATGGGTGTAAGTAAAAAGGTTAGATTAACTATTAGATGAGGTCATTAATATGAAAGGAAAATTGGTGGTTATTTGTTTGTTGTTATTTATTTTATGCTCAATTTCAACAGTTTGTGCTGAAGATACTAATGACACTCAAATAATGAGGGAAAGCGATGCGATTGATAATTTGGAAGTCTCCAATGATGCAGTACTGACAGACTCTTCAGGTGATCTTCAAAAGATTATCAGTTCAGCATCTCAAGGTTCAACAGTAAAATTAAACAGTAGTTATTCTCCGGCAAGTAATATAGACATTGATAAATCATTGACTATTGACGGAGCAGGAAATACAATACATTGTAACAAAGGTTCAATTAAGTCATCAAGCGGTTATATCACATTGAAGAACTTGAAGTTTGTAGATGGAAATACACACGACGGTGGGGCTGTATACATTACAGGTTCCGCTAAATTTACTATTATTAACTGTACATTCATAAACAATAAAGCAAGCAGTTATGGCGGTGCAATTTATAATAATGTCCTTGATACTTTAACTATCAAAGATTGTAAATTCACAGGAAACGAGGCAGGAGTCTCAGGAGGCGCAATTTACTCAAAAGGAATTGTTGAAGTTGATAAATCAGTCTTTGAAAAGAATCATGTAAGAGTTGATGGTGGAGCTATTAAAAGTGAAAAAACAGTTGACATATCAAATTCAGTATTTAATTTAAATTATGTTTCTCTTAAAGATGCTCCAGCATATGGTGGTGCTATTAATGCTAAAAAAGATACTTTCATTGATAATTGTACATTTAATGGAAATTCTGCAAATACTGGTGGTGCAATTTTTTCATATGGTGATTTGATAATTGAAAATTCACAATTCATTAATAACACAGCTAAAAAAGGAGGTGCTGTCAAAGTATCCAGTGACAGTTATGTCTATATTGAAAAATCAACCTTCAAAAAGAATATTGCTACAGATGATTGTGGAGGAGCAGTATATTCAAACAAAGGAGTGCATATTGGAAATTCCGTTTTTGAGCTCAACACAGCAAAAGCAAAAGGTGGAGCTATTCAAACTGAATACGTCCAGTTCTCCGGAAAAAACACATTTACAAACAACTCTGCAAAAGACCATGGTGGTGCAGTCTACACAGATAAAATAGGAACCACCAACAGCAACTTAATTTTCAGCGGCAATCATGCAGACAGTGATTTTGGTGGTGCAATATACATTAACAAGAAATCAGGTGATGTAAGATTTTATTCATCCGTATTTAAAAACAACCATGCAAATGCCGGTGATGGTGGAGCTATACACTCAGACAGCGGTTCAACCAATCTTTTCTTTACCAATTGTACTTTCACATCAAACTATGCAAATGGAGGTAAAGAAAAACGTTATGGGGGAGCAGTACGTTCCAAAGGCAGTATTAATGTAAATAACTGTACATTTAAAGATAATTGGGCTGAAAACCATGGTGGAGCAATATATACAGAAACACTAAGTGAAATTAAAAATTCAGTATTTATATCAAATCAGGTTAAAAAAGAAAAAGGAGGCGCAGTATATATAAACAATGCATGCACCATGACAATTTCCGGTAATTACTTTGAAAAGAATGGTGGAGCTGCATCACGTGGAGGAGCCATCTATACTGATTCTATAAATGCACATCTAAAATTGACCAACAATGCATTCATTGAAAACTCAGCTGGCGACCAAGGACGTTCAGTTTTCAACTCTGGTTATTATGATGACGTATCAAATAACTGGTGGGGTTTAAATGGAGTTGGAATTGGAAATCAGCTAAAAGAATATCACAGGATTGGAAAAAATACTGATAGAGGTGACTCCAAACCTCTCACAGTTTCCATAGTTGCAGACAAAGATGTTTACAGTGGTGTCAAAACTACAATTAAGGTTTCATTTACAGGTCCTGTAACATATTATGTTTTAGACACATTGAAATATTCATCAAACAAAAAAGGCGAGTTCATAACCAAGAAAATCAATGCAAACTCACTTGATTTGATTTATGTTCCGAATGAAACAGGAACTCATAAGTTTGATTTTACAATCAACTCCCAGAAACTGTCCTTTAATATGAATGTTAAATACATCAGCGTATATGGTTATGATATCACAAAGACTTTCGGTGATGACCAGTTGTATTCAGCTGTATTCAAGGATAAAAACGGAAAATACCTTGCAAAAGGAACAAAGGTCACATTCATTGTAAACAATGCCAAGTACATAAGTACTGTCGGTGATGACGGAGCTGCAATCCTTTATACTACATTTGAACCAGGCACATACACTGTAAAAGCAGTGAACGATGCAACTGGTGAATCATTCACAAACAAGATTACTGTGACAAAAAGGAATGTGACATATAACATCAATGATCCTTACATAATTAAGGTCAACGCTTCAGCAAATCAGACTGTAACATTCAAAATTGGAAGCAAAACATTCACAGACAAAACTTCAGAGATGGGAATAGCTTGCTTCGCTTTGAATGTGACTGCAGGTAATTACATGGTTGAAACAACATTTGCCGGTAAAACCATCAAAGATTATATTACTGTAGCAAACAAATATTCCGTCATTGATTTGGGTCTTAATGGCACAACATACGGTGCACTGCTACCGATATATTCAAATGAAACATTTAAAATGATTTCGGATGGTGCAATGTATTCCGTTCTTGGAAAAGATACCTACAGATATGTTATGGGAAACGGTGAAGCATTCATTCTATACAACGTCACTGTTTCAAATTCACAGGAACTAACAGAAGTATTTAGAAAAATGGTACGCACAGACTATAAAGTCGACGTCACAATCATAAACTTCAAGAAAAACACATATAAGGTTACAGAGAACTTCTGGAGGGATACTGAATGGTATTATCTTAGCCATCTCACACACGGTTCATTAATCATTCACGGTAACGGTTCAACACTTGTGGATGACTACAAGCACAATTTCATAGGTATGGAACCGGGTTCAAACCTCATGGTGGACAATCTCGAATTCAAGAAATTCTACAGAGTGTTTGCAAATAGCGGAGAAGTGTACTGTGAAAACTGTACATTCACAGAAAACAATGCAAAATTCTGGTCAACAGCAACCCCAGGTTCTGTAATCTACAACAAGAACAAGGCAACATTCAAGAACTGCATATTCAATAAGAACGACAACAGTGGAAGTGGTAGCGGTAAACTTGGAGGCGTTTTATATGCCGATAAGAATTCCCTAACAAACTTCATCAAATGTAGCTTCAAAACCGACGACGATAACATTAGAGCAAAAGCAAAAAGTATGGTTGTCATTTATGACGATGTATGGGACACCTATAATCATCTCGTAGAAAACAGTTACTTTGACGAGAACTCCAGCGTATCCGTCAGATCAATATACTCTTTAAAAAATAATGCAACCAAAAATTTCTACATAAAAAATATGAGTGATTTGAATGAGTTTAACAGATGGGTAGAGGGTATAAACAATGTGACATTATTCAACGTTACTTTAAGTAAAGGAGAATATATCTTGTCTGCCGATGATATTAAAGAATATAGGAAAAGTACTGAATGGCGTGGAGCATCGATGGATAATATGGTAATATGGAATATTATATGGGACAAGGCATTTTTAGATCTCAAATCAAAACCAGTAATAATCAACGGTAACGGAGCTACCATAAAACTTACAGGAAATGGCATTTCTGATGATTATCACTTTGCATACGTTCCGAACTACGGGTCTCTCACATTGATAAATCTTACATTATCTGGATTCAATACAGCAATCCTGAATTATGGTACATTCACAGCAATTAACTGCACATTTAAAGACAACAAAATCAAATATGCAATGAAAAATGGTGATTTCGGTGGTGCAATTAGAAACTTTGGTAATGTATACTGCTACAATTCAGTGTTCAAGGACAATGCAGCCAATAAAGGTGCTGCATACTACAGTGATGGAAAAGGTACAAATGGAGTATTCTTCAACTGTGAATTTACAGGAAACTTAATTAAGTCCAATTTGGTATGGAAAAACAATAACAAAAATGATTTTGAAATCGATAAATTGTCAGTAGTCAAATTGGTAAACTGCAAAGGATGCTCCCCATCTACAATAAACACTGAAGATGGAGGAATTTATCTCGTTAGGGAAAATTTAAACAATGCTGTCTATAATGCTGTTGTAGATAATATGGCTTCATTAATGAAAGTTACAAAAATCGTTAACGGAAACACAAAATATGATGTCATAAACATTACAATGCTTAAAGGTGATTACGGTGTTATGCCTAATTCCAAAAGTCTCTTCAAGGCGGATTATGGATTACTCATCATCAATGGTGGAGGCGCAAGAATATTCGTTCAGAATCAACATGATGATGATACAACACAGTTCCTCGCCCTAGCTCTCCGTGGAAATGTACATCTCAATAATCTGATTATTGAAGGATTCAATATCGCTATTGACAATTTAGGAAAAGTGACAATACTCAACTCTGTATTCAACAATAATAAGGTAGACTACAAATTCAAGGATGATTATGGCGGTGCAATTGTAAACAAAGGTATCTTGAATGTTTTTAATTCCACATTTACAAACAATTATGCTAAATATGGTGGAGCTATTTTCAACAAAGGAACTGCCAAAGTCATAAAGTCAATCTTTTCGGATAATACTGGTTATTCATCAGTTAAAAATCTAGGCAATAAAATCGACATCTACAATGATGACGGTTCTCTTGAAGATGTTATCATATTTGGAAAAGACCATAGAAACTTTGAAAAACATCCGATGGCATCCTGGAGAAAGGATTTGCTTGAAAGTAGTTTTGTTGTACTTACCGCAGCAATTTCTGCCGGTGCAGGATGGGGTATTGCAGCAACAGGGCATGCCCTTGCTCCATTAATATCAATGGGTGTTAATGCAATAATAGGTGGTATTTTAGGCGGAGCTTATGGTGCAATATATGCAAATGATCATCATGATTACAGCACCTTCTGGAGTGATGTATTGAAAGGTGTCGGAAGAGGACTGCAATTTTCACCATTTGGTGGTGCAATTAATGGTATTGCAAAAGGAGGAGCCATGAAAGTGGCAGTAGTCCAGTTATTTGGAAAAACAGCTGCTAAACTTGATAAAAAAGCAATCTCTATTGTGAACAACAATCAAAAACAGAATAAAATCGTGTACTTTACTTAAATGAATGTCTCGCCTTTAAACAGGCGAGCAATTCATTACTTTTTTTTATTTTTGGATTTAGTCAAATATAGCTTTAAAATCAACTACTTTTTAATATAGTATTATTGTGCATGCATCATCACTTTTAACATGGGTGATTCATTGCATTGCTGACAGTAATTTAGTTGCATTTAGGCATGTGCATTTAACATTTATCAGTTTCAACTGTTTGAATGCATTGTCCTAAAACCAGTTAAATTAAATTAAAGGAGATATATTATGAAAATGATATTTGCAATATTGATGTTTGCAGTAGTATTCGGACTTCTCATTGGTGGAGTTTCTGCTGAAGTGGAACTTGTGGAACTACCAACTATGATATGGACACAGTTGTAAATATGGTAAATTCAGTGAAAGACTAAATTGTTTGAATGTAACTTTTTTGTGAATTTTTTGGTCGCATCAGGTGGTGTGGTCGGCACTATTTTTTTAGATATAATTTTTTACATAGTATTTATGCTTTTTTTTTAAAAGTTGTTTATCCTTATTTTTGATATATTTTACATAAGTGCGGTTTTCTTTAATGTTTATGCATTATTATTTAAATCTAATTCAATGAAATTTTGGATTTAAAATTTAACAATTAAATATGTGAATTTATAAATTATACTTATGGATGTTTTTTTGATTATTTATGAATTCGTCATTGCAATTTTAATATTTGGAGTATTATTTATTGCTGGAAAATTTATTTCTAAAAAATTAAAAGCCAGTAACAGTAGGATTTTAAATCCACTTGAATACTTTCCAGAAGAAGAAGTTCAAACATTAAAACAAGTTTTTTACTTGGTAATGATGTTAATCTTCTTTGTTTTCATAATATATATAATTGTAGTACGAGGAAATGATTTTATAGGTGTTGCTGTTGTACAGCTGATTGTGTCATTATATATTGCATTCACTTTAGATTACAGTTCCTTGAAGAATAAAATATTATTCTTCCTGTTAATACCATATGAAGCTATAGCACTCTTTGTTTTTAATGAATCTCTTGTATTCTTGCCAATTTATATAATGCATGTTCTTGTTTATGCATATTTGATAAAGGTATATTTCGATAAATTTAGGAAGTATACAGAGACAAATAGTCTTGGAATTACTATTATACTTTTATTCTCAATTATTTTTGTTACTTTCCTTGTAACATGCATTGCAGAAAGTGTTGATCCTTTAAGTTCATTGGTCATGGTTTCAAATGCATTTACAAGTAATGGTTATGCAATACTTGGAAGCACAGGTGTTGGTAAATTGACTGCATTGATTTTAGTTTGGAGTGGATACACTATATCTGGTGTAGGTACTGCAACATTAACTGCCGCAATTTTAATAAGACATCATAAAAAACGTGAAAATGAATTAAACAAACGTTTGGATGAATTAGAATCATTAATTAAAAATAATAAATAATAAGAAATGGATTATACTAATATCCATGTCTTATTGTATTCTTTGATATTTTTTGAAGTTATGTCTGAATTATTTTTTTAATTCAGCTAAGTTTTCTTTTAATAGTTTATAAATGTTTTCTGCACCAATAATCTCATCATCACTGACATTCCAGCTTGAAGGGTACAATATGAATGGTTTAGATTGGTCTCCACCGGCTCCGCCGTGGCTTCCAACCAATTCCTCAAAGGCACATACTTCATCAGCTTCCTGGTCATAAAAACTGTTGACAAGAATATCTGGAGTGTGTTCAAATGAACTGGTTCTTTTTAAATGTCTAACAATGTTGTCTCCAAATCCTTCAAGAGGGTTTTCTCCTTCAATTTCACCGCTGTCCAAGTAATAGGTTCCGTTTTTTCCAATAGCCATATCACCGTGTTCTTGTGATTTAACTAAAATAAATCCTACATATTCATTGTTTATGATGCCCGGTATCAATTTAGGGAAATAGTTATTAAGTTCCTCGTATGTTAATCTTTGGCTCCATTGAGTCAAATAAATCATTGCAAGATTGCCTGATGCCAATACGATTACTTCAGAGTCACTTAATTCCTGTTGTTCTTCTTTTTCTTTTTTAATTTTTTTCTTGTCTCTTGAAAATGGAGAAGATCCTGCAAAGTGGTCCTCATTTGAATTCAGTTTTGCAAACATGGTCATGTCTTCAGGAAGTAATGATTTGACAAAATCCTCAAATGTTTTACCATATCGTTGGGTAAATGTAGCCCCGTTTGTCTGACCATGGTCTGATTGAATGACAAACTGATAGTCTCTAGGACAATATTTGTTCGCATCAGTTAAATGCTTAATTTGTTTGTCCATTTCTCTTAAGGCAAACCATGCGTCATTGTCCCGAACTCCTGAGTGGTGGGCAATTTCATCATAACCCAGATATGTTGAGTATGCAACATCAACATCTCCAATCATCATATCTCCGATTAATGTTGAAGTATTAATTTCCCTCATAAATACGTTGGTGGCTGCCCTTGTTGGAATGTATACTATTCCACGTTTTATTCTTGGTCTGATGTTTTTCACTGAGTGTACAATCTGTGACCAGATTTCACGTATTATGTCTGCAAGAAACAAAGCAATTATACGTGCAAAATTACTTGGATTGGAAAATACGGAGTACCATGCCTTATTGTATAATTTTTTAAAGTCCATTATCTTACTGAAAGTAAATATTACATTGTCGGTATCTCCTGAAAATAAATTTGATCTGCTTGCTCCATTATCAACAAGCAATCCATTTCCATCTGAAATCCTTTTTTCTAATTCGGGTACTTTACTGATTCCTGAACACTGCATCATCTGATTGCCATTGTTCTTTTCTATCCATCTGAATGCAACAATGTCTTCATTATTTCCATGAAGGATTCCTGCTTGACTGGCACCAGTTTGAGAAGACAGGTCAGTTTCCCACATTCTAAGCTTGTAATGACCACTGTCAATCATTTTTTTGATATGGGGCATATCTCCTCTTTCAACTGCTTCACATAAGACTTCGTAGGCAAGCCCATCAATTTCAACGATTATTACTCCTGGATAATCTTTAATTTCAGTTTTTCTTTTCTTTTCAGCATCTCTTAATACAGACCGGTAATATGAACTGTCGTCTTCGATTGTTATTAATGCTGAAAGTATGGTTGTAACGGCAGCCATACCCAATGGGGCAAGAATAATTGCACCACCATTAATTTCTATTCCAAAAATTGGTGCGAAAATCTGAAGTAGGAGTCCGTTTAATATCAGTGTTCCGAAACCGAAAGTTATAACTAAAAAAGGCATTGCTATTCTTGTTAAAATAGGCCAGAGTATTGCATTTATTAAACTGATAAATAGCACTAAAAGGATTATGTTATCAAATTCACTAGCTTCAACTCCTAATCCTAAAAAACTTATCAGATATATCCCTAAGACATTTCCAATAAATACAATTAAACTTCTTTTAAAATTTCTTTTTGGGGTTTGTTTTTGGTCAATAATTTCCATAGTAATCCCTTGTTCCTTATTTATATCTAATATTTTCAAAAATTTTCATTCAGTTCATATTGGTAGCTTTCCAGTGTAGTGCTCTATTGTATTTTGAGCATCATCTAATTTAACTCCTGTTTTCTCTTCTAGTGTGGATTTGACATTGCTTAAATTAGCATTATCTGTATAATTCTTTGCTTTTGACTGTAAATCTCCACTTAGATTTCCTACGGTATTCATTGCCTTATCTAACTCAGTGGTGTCTGAAAAAACCTTTTTGTACTGTACTGATTTGGCCATGTGAATTGCCATGTCCTTGTCATTGCAGCAGATTACGATATTGTCGTAGGTGGTTTCATTAGATAATGGAATGCAGTAAAATTTGCCGTTATAGTTTATTTTAATAATATCAAATATGTGGATTTCCAATATTTTATCGGCATTTATCACATAACATGTATAACCGTCAATATTTTGCTTTTCTCCACTTGTTATTACCTTATTCAGGGCATTAAAGCCTAGTTCACTTACTTTGATAATATCTTTGTCCTCGTGGTTGTTGTATGTGACTAATATTCCGTTGTTCCAGTGCCATATTTTGGTGCCCTGGACTTTCCCGTCATATTTAGTTTGATTGGCCGGAACTTCTATGGTTGTTCCATTTGGAGTAATATCGATTCTATCATAATGTACTGTAGTCAGCATTATTATAACAACGCCCGCAACAATGATTAAAATTATCATGCTAATTATAATTATTTTTTTTTTATTATCCATTAGTAATACTCTCCTTGTTTTTAGCGAGTAATAAGTTATTTTTTCTAAACCAACATTCAGCCGATTTCATGTTAAAACCATTAAAAACATGAATAAAACAATCATTAATGTTAATTAAAGTTTGTATTTCATTGCATATAAAAATTAATGTAGATAACTAAATTTAAAAAATATTCATTAAACTAAAAACAATTTATAAATATTACTTTTTAAATAAATAATTAATATCTCTTTAAGGGATTCAATAAATTTTGTTAAATGGTGTTAATATGGATGTAATAGATATAATTAAGGATTCTTTCATATTCCCATCAAAAGACATGAAAACATTGTTAATTTATGTTTTACTGTCCCTCATTGCAGGAGCATTTTCTTTAGTTGGAATCTTAGTATATATACTGGGATTCATTCAACCTGAATGTTTCATGTGGGGTGGTATGGCTATCGTTGTTTCAATGTTAATTGGATGGGTAATGTATGGTTATTCGGTCAGTGTTATCAAATCTGGAATTGATCTTTCTGATGAAGTTCCTAAGTTTGAATGGTGGGAAAATTTCATCATAGGTTTTGATAATTTTATTGTCACAATCGTTTACTTTTTAATTCCTGCTTTTATCACTTTAATTGTAGGATATATGGCGAATATTTATGATAATTTATTTATAGTTAGCAGAGAAATTTATTTACAGACTCACTATGCTTATATGGGATCTTCCAGTGCTGTTGCATTTAATACAATATCTCAGGCATTGGCCAATTTAGTGGTTTCTTTAGCTATCACTCTTACTGCTGCTTTGGTTGTATTTGTAATCTTTTCATTTCTCCAAACTATGGCTGAAGCAAGATTGGCAAATACTGGTAGTTTAAGTGAAGCTTTAAATGTATTTGAAGCGGCAAAAGACATAGGAAGAATTGGTATAGGTAAAGTAATAATTGTAATCATATTAGTTATTGTGGTTACTGGTGTTGTTGAGATGGTTTTTTCAGCTTTATTTAATATTGTGCCGATTTTATCAATTCTTTCAATTATAGTAACTCCGTACTTACTATTCTTTGCTCAAAGGGCTGTTGGATTATTATATTCTGATATAGCTTAATATTTTAAGCTATAACTTTTTCTTTTTTTTTTGAAAATATTAAATCAAGGATTATTGGGAAGTTTGAATTCCATATTGTACATGCCTCTTTTTAAAAAAGATTTTTTATTATAAACTTTAAATCCTAATCTTTCATATAATGTCTTTGCTTTTTGATTTCTGAAATCAGCATCCAAAATAACTCTTTTATAACCCTTTTTTTGAGCATAATCAATAACATCTTTAATGACTTTTGTTCCATAACCATTTGACCTTTGTTTTTCATCAATGGCTATTTCTGCGATATAAACATCATCCTTTTTAATGTCACAAATAACAAAATAGTCCCATATTTCAACAATTAACAGTTTAAGTGGGTTAAAATGGGTTTTAGGCTGTTTATCATGAGTATATGCGACTAATATTCCAATTATATTTCCGTTATCATAAATTACTTTGATGCATTCATCATTTTTTAAATTTTTTTCAAGAGCAGCAATGGCTTTTTCTTTTGAACTGAAAAGCTTATCGTAGGTTCTGAAGTCTACAGTATATTTTAGTGTTGCAATTTTATTTATATCATGAATTTGAGGGTCGAAATTTACATATTCCATTGTTATCTCCTGTTAATTTCACATAATCATTAGGGCAACTGATAGTTAATATGTCTAAACAGAGTTAAAAATTTGCTCTTTTTAAATTAAAATTCAAGCAGCTTTGATTGAAGATTCTTTCAATTGTCAAAAATAATATAGTCTTTTAATTAAAACAGTTAAAATAAAAAAAATAAAAATAGAAGCAATCAAAAGATTGCTTATTAAGTTCTATTCCATATACATTCTTATTCCTTGGATGATTAAAGCTACACCTATAAGAACCGCAGCAAAAATTGGTTGACCTAGTGAGAATCCTCCAAGAGCAAATGATATTATACCTAAAATTATCATCAATAATGAAGCAATCTTTGACATTTGTGAATCTGAAATCAGACCTATAATACCTGCTAAAATCATTATAATACCGATGATGTAGAATTGTAATCCTAAAAGGAATGATAATGCATCAATGTTAAATGTGAACAGCAATCCGAATATAATCGCCAGAATACCAATAACAATATTGATTGCTGAAAATCCGGCAAGTATTAATGCTATACCAAAGAATACTAAACTTATTCCTATAAGAATAGATACTAGTCCAGAACTGAAAATAGGGAATATTATAAAGATTAATCCTAAAATAACAGATAATATTCCGGATATTTTATTGGGTTCCATATTTTTTCCTCCAAAAATTTGTTATATTCACTTTTCAAGTGAAAAATATAAAAACTTAAAAAGCAAGAAGCTCTTTAAAGTATATTATCTGTTTTACACTATTTAATTATTATTGATTTTCCAAAAATTTAATTAATTGTCTGATATAAAATATGTAATAAGAAAATATTGAGTGGAAAATCACAAGCACTATATCTTTTTGGTTAGATAAAATGATTCTTAAGGTAAAAAATATTTCAGAAATTGGTGGTGTTGTAAAGGCACCTCCTTCAAAAAGTTATTCTCATAGGGCAGTAATTTTAGCTTCTCTTGCAAAAGGCACTTCTAAACTTTATGACATGTTATTTTCAGAAGATACTTTAGCTTCAATAAGAGTTTGTAAGGCGCTGGGTGCTGAAATAAACGAAAAAGATGATTATTTGGAAGTGATAGGGACAGGGGGCAAACTTCATAATTCTTTAAGTGAAGCGATTGATTTGGCAAACTCCGGAACTACCTTGAGATTAATGACATCTGTTTCCGCATTGTCCAACAATGAAGTCATTTTGACCGGAGATGAATCGCTGCAGACACGTCCGATGGGCTTGCTGATGGATGCTCTACATCCTTTGGGTGTTGAAACTAGATCATTAAATGATAATGAAAAGGCACCTATATTAATCAAACCTGGTTATTCTGGTGGTGAGACCAATATTATGGGAAGCGTCAGTTCCCAATTTATTTCATCTATTTTAATTTCATCACCCTTGTCTGAACATGGTGTGGCGTTGTATGTGTTACCTGAATTCAAATCAAAGCCTTATGTTAATATGACTTTGGATATCATGAGGAAATTCGGTGTTAAGGTACTGAAAGGATATTATCTGAAGCATGAGAGTTGTGATAAGGAACATCAAAGTTGCCGAATTGATGAATTTAAAGTTAAAAAGCAGTGTTATTCAGCTTGTGATTACACTGTTGAAGGTGATTATTCATCAGCATCTTATCTTTTAGCGTTAATTGCCATTAATGGAGGTAAAGCCAAAATTATGAATTTGTTTAGGGATTCGAAACAAGGTGATAAATATATTTTGGACATCCTGCAAAAGATGGGCGCTACAATTGTCCGTGGTGATGATTATGTTGAAATTGCATCTACAGGTGTTTTGAAGGCTATTGATGTTGATCTGTCAAATGCTCCTGATTTGTTGATAACTGTGGCAGTGCTTGCTGCTATGGCTGAAGGTACAAGCAGGATTACTGGTGTGGCTCATGCAAGAGTAAAAGAAACTGACAGAATTGATACAACTTGCCGTGAACTTGAAAAATTAGGCTGTCAACTAAAGGAATATGAAGATGGAATGAGCATAACTGGTGGCGTTTCACCGGGTGTTGTTGATTCCCATGGAGACCACAGACTGGCCATGGCATTTTCTTTAATAGGTCTTAAACAGGATATAGAAATTACCAACGGAGAAGTATTTGATGTGTCTTTTCCAAACTTCATTGAAAGCATGGCAGAACTTGGGTTTGAATTGGAGTTGGTTGAATGAATAAGGAAGAGAGAGTAATTCAATTAGTTGAAGATTTGGAGACTACTTTTGAGATAAGAACATTTTTGGACCATGATCCCTATAAGGTACTGATTAGAACCATTCTATCTCAAAGAACAAGGGATGAAAATACTGATCAGGCTACAAATAACTTATTTGCCAAATATCCTGATATCTATGCTGTTGTTGATGCTCCGATTGATGATGTTAAAGAGTTAATAAGGCCGGCTGGCTTTTATAATGTTAAAGCGGCAAGAATACAGGAAGTTTCTCAAATTTTAATTGACCAGTATGGAGGGGAAGTTCCAAATACCGTTGAAGAAATGATTAAGCTTCCTGGTGTTGGCAGAAAAACAGCAAATTGCGTAATGGTTTTTGCTTTTGAGCTTCCGGCAATCCCTGTTGATACTCATGTTCACAGAATTTCAAATCGTTTGGGTTTGGTTGATACAAAGGACCCTGAAGATACGGAAGTCGAGCTATGTAAAATCGCTCCTGAGGATTTGTGGATTAAACTGAATGATTTGATGGTTCAGTTCGGTCAAAATATCTGCAAACCGATTGGTCCTCAGTGTGAGATTTGCCCATGCACTGAAATCTGTGATTATTTTAAGGAAAATGTTTAATATTTTCAGATTATTTTTTTAGTCATACCAAAACATTTATTAAGTAAAACAGTGTTATATAACAATAGTTATTATAACTTATGTTATATTAACTTTTAAGATAACCCTTTTAATATACCATTAAAAACAATTAATAATAAAGGAGAATTAAATCATGGCAAATATACCAGAATTAAAAAGAGGAGTCCTAGACAGTATCACTGATGCTATCGGAAACACTCCAATTGTAAAATTGAATAATTTAACTGAAGGATTGGAAGCAGAAGTTGATGTAAAAATCGAATCATTCAACCCAACCGGTAGTGTAAAAGACCGTGTTGCTGTTGCAATGATTGAAGATGCAGAAGAAAAAGGTTTACTCAAGCCAGGTGCAACTATAATTGAGCCAACCAGTGGAAACACCGGTATCGGTCTTGCATTTGCTGCTGCTGCAAAAGGTTACAAATTAATTTTAACCATGCCGGACACAATGTCCATTGAAAGAAGAAAGTTCTTAAGCGTTTTGGGAGCTGAACTTGTTTTAACTCCAGGTGCTGATGGAATGGGTGGAGCTATTGCAAAAGCAAAAGAACTCAACGAAGAAACTGAAGGATCAATCATTTTAGGTCAATTTGACAATCCTGCTAACGTTAAAATCCATTCTGAAACAACTGCTCAGGAAATCCTGAGGGATACTGAAGGCAAAGTTGACATTGTTATTGGCGGTGTAGGTACTGGTGGAACAATTACTGGAATTGGTAAAGTTTTAAAAGAAGCTGTTCCTGATGTTAAAATTGTTGCAGTTGAACCAAAAGACTCACAAACATTAGGTAAAGGCGAAAAAGGACCTCACAAAATTCAAGGAATCGGTGCAGGATTTGTACCTTCAATTTATGATGCAAGTGTAATCGATGAAATTATTCCTGTTGAAAATGAGGATGCTGGAAACACTTTACTTGCCCTTGCTAAAAAAGAGGGTATATTTTCAGGTATTTCATCTGGAGCTGCAACTTGGGCGGCATTGGATTTAGCTAAAAAAGAAGAAAATAAAGGTAAAAGAATAATTGCTATTTTACCGGACAACGGTGAAAGATATCTCTCTGTAGATTGGTTATTTGATTAAGAATAACTATTTATACTATATGTTATATTATATATTAATATAAAATTTGGAGATTTCAAATGTTCGATGGTTTAAGAAGTGAAATTCAAGCTGTTAAAGATAAGGATCCTGCAGCACGTTCCACATTGGAAATATTTTTGTGCTATCCGGGTTTTTATGCCTTACTTTTCCATAGGGTAAGTCACTGGTTATGGATACACTCTCTTAAATTACTTGCTCGTATGAATTCCAATTTGGCCAGATTTATTACTGGAATTGAAATTCATCCTGGCGCAACATTTGGAAAAAGAGTTTTCATTGACCATGGTATGGGTGTTGTTGTTGGTGAAACAGCAATTGTTGGTGATGATGTACTCATATATCAAGGTGTAATCCTTGGAGGTACCAGTACTGAAAAAACAAAAAGACATCCGACCATTGAAGATGGGGTGATTATTGGTGCCGGTGCTAAGGTAATGGGTAACATTACAATTGGAAAATATTCCAAAATTGGTACTGGTGCGGTTGTCCTGAAAGATGTCCCTCCCGAATCCACATGTGTGGGAGTTCCTGGTCGCATAGTTAAGCATAAAGGCGTACGCAAGAAAGTTGACCTTGACCACGATAAACTTCCAGACCCTGTGGCCGATGCATTGAGGACACTTGAAAAACATCTTCAAGACAATGATAAACGCTTTGAGATTTTATTTGAAAAACATGGAATTTGTTTAACTGAAGATATCAGAGATGAACAAGAAGATCTAGAGGATCTGTTTAAAAAATAGAAGGGATTTTTATGAAACCGCCTTGTGAAATTGTAGTATGGTATGTAATACCAGCAATTAGATCTGAATTAGCAAAAGAACTTTTAAACTTGGGAATGAAACAAAAGGATGTTTCTGAGCTTATGGACATAACCCAACCGGCAGTATCTCAATACATTACTGATAAAAGGGGTAGTGGAATTAAGCTTGATGATAATGTTAGGGGCATGATTCATGAATTTGCTCGCCAATTGTCTGAAGGAGAAGCCACTAAAGCTGATTTAATTCCAAGAACTTGTAAAATTTGTAAAAATGTGAGAACTGTTGATGTATTGCAGCAGCTGGATATTGATAAATCTGAGCTGGGTGATGATTGCAAAAGTTGTATCGGTTCTGAACTTGAAGCTAAGTAAATATGTAAAATATTGGAAAAAATAGTAAACTTTATAAACTATTACTTACCAATATTTTATTATCCTATTAATTTTATGGCAAGTTTACCGAGTGGCTTAGGTGTGTGGCTGCAGACCATAATACGGGGGTTCAAATCCCTCACTTGCCTTTTTAAATGCTATTTTTTGAGGTTATTTTTTATGGACGTCTATTCAACTTTAACTCGTAGTAAAGAGAATTTTGTAACAATTAATGATAACAGAGTTAACTTATTTGTTTGTGGTCCAACTGTATATGATGATGCACATATTGGACACGGAAGGACATACATTTCATTTGATACAATAAAAAGATATTTGGAATACAGCGGATATGCAGTATTCTACATTCAAAACATTACTGACATTGATGATAAAATCATTAACAGATCAAAAGAAAGTGGAATTCCTGCAAATGAGTTAGCCAGAAAATTTGAAAAAAGATATATTGAAGACATGAATAAATTAAATGTCAATGGCGTTAATTTATTTGCAAGAGCAACTGACCATGTTGCAGAAATATTGGATCAGATTCAAAGATTAATTGATAAAGGTTTTGCTTATGAAACCGAAGATGGGGTTTACTTCGAAATTGAAAAATTCCCTGAATTCGGTAAGTTATCCAACAGAAATATTGAAGAGTTGGAATCCCACAGGGACTTAGCAGATACAACCAAGAAAAATCCGCAGGACTTTGCGCTTTGGAAAAAACGTGATGGTGTAGATGAACCTACCTGGCCGTCTCCATGGGGAGATGGAAGGCCTGGATGGCACATTGAAGATACTGCAATTACTGAATACTACTTTGGACCACAGTATGATGCACACGGTGGAGGACTGGATTTAATATTCCCTCACCACGAGGCAGAAATTACTCAAATGGAAGCGGTTTCAGGAAAAGCTCCAATGGTTAAATTCTGGTTGCATACTGGATTTTTAAATGTTAATGGAGAAAAAATGTCAAAATCACTCAATAATTTCATTACTATCCGTGAATTATTGAAAGACTATGCTCCGGAAACATTCAGATTCTTTGTCCTTTCAACTCACTACAGAAGCCCAATTGACTTTTCAAAGGATTCACTTCACCAATCAGAAAAAAGCTTGGATAGAATCAGGAAATACTATGAGCTTTTAGATGTTGAAGTAGCGGAAGAGTTCAGCAGTGACTATGAAGTTTTAGACAAATGGAGTAAAGAATTCTTTGACAGTATGGATGATGATTTCAACACTCCAAAAGCTATTGCAGCAATTTTTGGATTAATCAATGATTCCAAAAATGATTTGGATAATTTATCTGATGATGATAAAATAGCTATCAAAGCATTCCTTGATGATGCTGCTCATATTTTTGGTGTCAGCTTTGAACTTCAGGATGTAAATGCAGGATCTGATGATTTGCTTGATTTGATTTCAGAAGTGAGATCTGAACTAAGAGCTAACAAGCAATATGATTTATCAGATAAAATCCGTGACAGTTTACAGTCTTTAGGCTATGAAATTAATGATTAGGGATATTTTTTCCCTTTTTTTTCAAAGCATAATGTAAATTATTTTTAACATTTTTTCAGGTTAAAATAATATTTTTTTTAATTTTGACTGTTTTCGTTAGTTATAATTAATTCATATAACTGAAAAAATAATACTTTTTAATAGCGTATCTGTTATAAATGAAGTGTTTAATTGATATTAATTAATACATATTCGCATTTTGCTTCGTTTCTCATAGGCCATCCCCATCCGGTTAAACCAGATGATACGATTTGTTTCATATCTCCAATTTCATACTCTCCATAATTTAAACGACCTGATAAATTGTATAGTGTTCCATAAGGAAATACTTGTCCTCCATGTGTATGGCCTGAAAGTTGCAAATCAACATGCTCTTGGGAATTCTTTTCATATTCAACAGGTTGGTGGTCCAATACTACAATATATTTGGACAAATCACTTTCATTAAGAATTTCATTTACATCAGTTCTATTGATTGAATCTTCCCATTCGGCATCACTTCTTCCAGCTAAAACAATGTCATTATTGATAATAATTTTGTCATCATTCAATATTTTAATTCTATTTTTCTCAATGGATTGATTTAGGTCACTGTCTGTGAATGTCCTATTTCCGTTTTCATAGTCTGTTGTATATGGTTGTCGGTCATGGTTTCCAAAGATGTAATATGTTCCATATGTTGAGTTGATTTTTCCTAATTCCTTAAATATTTCTTGCATGTCCTCTTTGGTAGTTCTTTCATCAACAATATCTCCACCCAAAACAACAATGTCTGGTTTTAAATTATTCATTTTTAAAATGCTGTCCTTGACTAATTGAGTATTCTGAACAGTTCCATAATGAACATCACTAATGAAAAGAATGGAATAGGATTCATTGTCAATTTTATCTGTTGTCAAATTATATTCGGTTAGTTCAATATGGTTCATTCCATAAACACTGCCAGAGATAATGACTGTAAAGATAATATGGCTAGCAATCCCTTTTTATGAATATTTGGAATAAAATTCATGTGTTTTTCTTTAATTAAATATTTTTGAATTATTCTTATTAAATCAGCTATTAAAGATGAAATAAATAAATAAAATATTGAACTTAATAAACAAAAAACTGAAAATTAATTTGGCAATTAAATTTTAAAAATTAAAAAGAAAAATGGGATATGTCATACAAGTATAGTAATTTTGGTTTTTGGAAATGATGATGTTTTGTTTAATGGAATAATTTTTGTAAAAATATAACAACGTTTATATACTAAAATAACATATGTTATAATTGTATAACATCAGTTATAATTATTTTTTTAGGTTTACCAAAACATTTATATATAAAAAATAACTATTGTTATATAGTGAATATAACACGTGATATATTTTACTGAAATTCAATAATTAAGGTGATTATTAATGACAAATAATAAAGATTACGGATTAGCAACATTAGGTGTACGTGCAGGACAAACTCCAGACCCCGCAACTGGGGCTCAGGCAGTTCCAATTTATCAGACTACTTCATATGTATTTAAAGATTCAGATGAAGCTGCAAGAAGATTCGCCCTTCAAGAGTTTGGTCAAATTTATTCCAGACTCACCAACCCTACCAGTGATGTATTTGAAGCAAGAATTGCTGCTATCGAAGGCGGTAACTCAGGTCTTTCAACATCAAGTGGTCTTGCAGCAATTTCATATGCAATATTAAATGTGACTGAACCTGGAGACAATATTGTATCTGCAGACAACCTTTACGGTGGAACTTACCAGTTATTCAACTACACTTTCAAAGACTTGGCAAGGGATGTTAAGTTTGTAAACTCACAGGACTTGCAGGCTTTTGAAGATGCAATCGATGAAAAAACAAAAGCAATCTATGTTGAATCAATCGGAAACCCAAAATTGGATGTTCCTGATTTCGAAGCACTTGCGGAAATTGCTCATTCACATGATATTCCATTGATTGTGGACAATACTGTTGGTGTAGGACTTGTCAGGCCATTGGCACATGGTGCTGATGTTATTGCAGCATCTGCAACCAAATATGTTGGAGGTCATGGTACTGCAGTTGGAGGATACATTGTGGACTCAGGTAAATTCAATTGGGGAAACGGCAAATTTGCAAACTTCACAAAACCTGATCCAAGTTACCATGGATTGGTCTTCTGGGATGCATTCGGTGATGTTCCTGAACTTGGAAACATTGCATTTACTGTAAGGGCAAGAGCAAGACTTTTAAGAGATCTTGGAGCAACTCAAGCACCCGTACACAGCTTCATATTCCTGCAAGGATTAGAAAGCCTTGATGTACGTGTAAAAAGGCACTCTGAAAATGCTCTAAAAGTAGCTAAATTTTTAGAATCACATCCTAAAGTTAAATGGGTAAATTACCCGGGACTTGAATCTCATCCTACCTATGAAATCAACAAAAAATACTTGAAAGACAATTTTGCAGGTATTTTAGGATTTGGTGTTGAAGGTGGAGAAGAAGCAGGAAGAAAAGTAATTGAAAAATTGGAATTATTCTCAATACTTGCAAATATCGGTGATGCAAAAAGCTTAGCGATTCACCCTGCAAGCACAACACATCAGCAATTGACTCCTGAAGAACAGGAAGCAACCGGCGTAACACCGGACTTCATAAGACTTTCCATTGGTTTGGAAGATGCTGATGATTTGATTGAAGATTTAAGTCAGGCGTTAGATAGTATCTAGTTACTATCTAATCACTTAAAACATATATACTTAAAAATTTTTATTAAATAAAAAAGACAATTGGGAGATAATGAAATGTATTTAGATAACTCAGCAACTACTCAAGTTAGTGAGGAAGTATTTGAAGAAATGAAACCATTTTTCATAGAAGAGTTTGGAAACCCTTCAACTCTTTATGGGATTGGTCGTGAATCAAAAAAAGCATTGGATTTGGCTCGTCAGAGAGTGGCTGATGCCATTAATGCAAAACCTGAAGAAATAATTTTCACAAGCGGAGGATCAGAATCCGATAATCTTGCCATTAAGGGAATAGCTTTTAAATTATCTAAAAAAGGTAAACATATTATTACTACCAATATTGAACATCCTGCAGTAAAAAATACTTTAGGATTTTTAGAATCCCTTGACTTTAAAGTAACTTATTTGCCTGTAAATGAAGAAGGTATCATCAGTGTTGAAGACTTAAAAGAAGCAATAACTGATGAAACAATCTTGATTACAATTATGCATGCAAATAATGAATTGGGTACTATTCAACCAATCGAAGAAATTGGTAAAATCGCTCGTGAAAAAGGTATTAAATTCCACACTGATGCCGTACAAAGTTTCGGTAAAATTGAAGTTGATGTTGAGAAATTAAATGTAGATTTACTTTCTTTATCTTCTCATAAAATTAACGGTCCAAAAGGTGTTGGAGCTTTATATATTAAAAAAGGAACTCGTGTTGTTCCGCTCATCCATGGCGGAGGTCAGGAAAAAGGAATTAGGTCCGGAACTGAAAATGTTCCTGGAATTGTTGGATTTGGTAAAGCATGCCAATTAGCAGCAGAAAACCTCGATGCACATTACGAAAAGTTATCTTCAATTCGTGATGAACTTATTGAAAAAGTACTAACAACCATTCCTGAAGCTTACTTAAACGGATCTAAAGAAGCTAGATTACCTAATTTGGTTAATTTCAGATTCAAAGCTATTGAAGGTGAATCTTTAATTCTTTTATTGGATGCTAAAGGTTATCAGGCATCTACTGGATCTGCATGTTCATCCAATACTTTGGAAGCATCTCCAGTATTGACTGCATTAGGTCTCGACCCAGTTGATGTACATGGGTCTTTAAGAATATCTTTAGCACCTGAAAGCGATACTTTTGATGTTGATGAATTTGTTGATACAATTGCAGAAGCTGTAGAAAGATTAAGACAGATGTCACCATTATGGAATCAGGAATTGGATTATGATGGTGTAATGTGTAAAAAAGATCATGATGACTGTAGGAGATGTTAATTATGGATTATTCAGAAAAAGTAATGGACCACTTTGCAAACCCAAGAAACTGTAGACTGATGGAAGATGCTAATGGAGTTGGAACTGTTGGAAACCCAACATGCGGAGACTTAATGACCATTTACATTAAAGTTAATGATGATGAGGTTATTGAAGATATTTCATTCCAGACTTTCGGTTGTGGAGCAGCTATTGCAACAAGCAGTATGATTACTGAAATTGCAGTAGGAAAAACAATAGATGAAGCATTGCAAATTTCAAGAAATGATGTTGCAGAAGAATTGGATGGTCTTCCACCAATTAAAATGCACTGTTCAAATCTTGCAGCTGACGGACTTCAGGCAGCAATTGAAAACTATAAGGAAAATAATCAATAATAATATATACTTTGTTAAATAAACTATCTTTAAATTATATAAAGGAGATGTTTAATATGGCAAAAATATTAAAATGTGACGACTGTGGAAGCATAATCCAAGTTTTAGTTGAAGATGACGGTGATGCATGCGATTCACACATGCTTGCAATCCCAGTACAAACCGAAGGAGATAAATCTCCAAAACACAAACCTGTAGTTGAAATCGATGGTGACAAAGTAACCGTTAAAGTCGGTGAAGCAGCACACCCAATGGATGATGACCATTACATTCAATTTTTAGTTGTTGAAGCTGGTGCTGAACAATATGCAAAATGCTTCAAACCTGGTGACGTTGCAGAAGCAACTTTTACTGTAAACTCAACTGATGATATTAAAGCATTAGCGTTCTGTAACTTGCACGGACTTTGGTCCAGTGAATAAACTTAAAAAAGGGAGTATCACTGATGCTCTCAATTTATATCTTTTTTTCGAAATTCAATTATTTGAAAGTTTAAGGGCATTTCTTTCATAACAAATTTTAATAATGTCTTATTATATAATTTATAATGTGTCTAGTTATATCAAATTGATAATTTTTATTTTAGCTTTGCTTATTATTTCAGCAGCTGTTGTGTTAATTGATAGTTCTGTGGATAATATTAATAAAACCATGCCAGAAATAAGTGATTCCATTGTCAATGGAGATAAGGAGTATAATGAAGCAGTCACATTGGTTAATGAAAAAAGCTTTTATGAGGGAATGGGCAAAGTGGAATCGGCAGGAAAAAATTATAATGATAGTCTGGAAAAGATTCAAAGTATTAAAAATAGGTTTTCCAAGGATTTGAATGAGGTTCAAAACAAATACTTTGACACTATCATTAAAGAATTGGACTTGAAAATACAGGCTGTCGATAAATTCAAAGAAGCTATAGATTGCTTTGAAGTAAATTCAAATTACACCGGGTCCAATTATGCTTTTGAAGCTAATGATTTAATGTATAATGCTACTCAGTATCAGCATGAACGTGATGAGATGGTTAGAGATAATCCAAAATTATTTAAATAAGAGAGGTTTTGATCTTGAAAACTAAATGTCCAAAATGTAAAGGAATTGGTTCTGTAGTTGTGGACTATAAGGAATGTGATGCTTGCGGAGGAACAGGATATGAAGATGATGCATTTGATGTAGGTAATCATTTTAAAAGTGTTAACAATAATGCAAGAGCTAAATTTGATTTAGGCGGTGAGCAGGATATCCCCTGCGAAGCATGTAATGGAAAAGGCCAGGTGGAGGTTTATGAAGACTGCCCCCACTGTAAGGGTACAGGCGAAATTAATGTTTGCCGTGACTGTGGAAAATTAATAGATGAAAAATATGACGTATGTTCTGATTGTCAGGAAAAAAGGAAGGCTAAGAAAATGAAGCATGATGAATATGTAGCTCGTGAAAATCAAGTTAGGAATGTTTATATCCTTGATTCTTTATGTAAAATGAGCGATATCGACAAAGATAAATTATACAAAGGAAAAATTACTAGAATTGAGCGTTATGGTGCTTTTGTCACTTTAAACAATAATGTTTGGGGATTGATGAGAGGCGATGTCTCTGAATATAATGTTGGAGATGATGTTATCGTATTTATAACAGCAATCAAATCAAGAGAAGGAAAAATTGATTTGGCTCCTGCATATGTTAATAAGTATAAGCTGATAAAACTAACAAAATCATTCCCAAGAACTCTCATTAGTCAATTAGAAGCTAAAAAAGGAAAAATGGTTCGTATTGATGGTGAAGTTCAGCAAATCCAACAGACTTCCGGACCTACTATTTTTACAATTAATGATGAGTCCGGCGTGAGTGAAGTGGCCGCATTTGATAAGGCCGGAGAAAGGGCATATCCTGAAGTGGAAGTTGGGGATGCTGTCCAGGTTTTAGGGGATGTTAACGAACATGGTGGAAAAACACAAATAGAGTCATCTTCAATAACAAAATTAAGTCCACAACAAACTGAGAAGCTACATGCTTTGATAGATGATGCATTAAACAAAAGAGCTGAACCGAATGATGTTGATTTCTTGGTCAAAAGTGATGTTTTAAATAGGCTTAAACCTAAGATGAGAGAAGCTGCCCGCAAAATAAGAAGGGCAATTCTTGACGGAAGAACAATTTTGCTTAGACACCACAATGATGCAGATGGAATTTGTGCAGGTGTTGCTATGGAAAAGGCATTGATTCCACTGATTGAATATGCAAATCCAAGCAATGATGCTCAATATTATTACTTTAAAAGATCTCCAAGTAAAGCTCCATTTTATGAACTTGAAGATGTCGTTAAAGATTTGTCATTTGCATTGGAAGACCAGGAAAGGCATGGTCAAAAACTGCCTCTTATAGTTCTTTTGGACAACGGTTCTACTGAAGAGGATATTGTCGCTTTGATGCAGGCCAAGATTTATGACATTGAAGTCGTCGTAATAGACCACCATTCTCCAGGAGAGCTGTTAACCACTGAGGAAAGGGATGGTGAGATAATTGGAGCAACAGTTGCCGTTGATGAATATGTTGATACTCATGTAAACCCATATCTTGTTGGTGGAGATTCACAATTGACTGCAGGAGCATTGGCAACAGAAGTCGCACATATCATAAATCCTGAGATAAGGGATGTAATTAAACATCTTCCTGCTGTTGCGGCATTGGGAGATCATGCAGAATGTGGTGAAGTTTACCAATATCTGCAGTTGGCCAGTGAAAAAGGATTCACCAAAGAACATTTGGCTAAGATTGCCGAATGTGTTGATTTTGAAGCTTATTTTTTAAGATTCATGAATGGTAGAGGAATAATGGACACTATTTTGGCTGTTGATAATTTGGATAAGCATGAAAAGATGATTGATGCTTTATATAAGGAATATCTAAAAAGAGTCGATACACAGCTTAAGGCAGCACTTCCGAATATTAATAAAACTCAATTTGAAAACGGTATATATTTCAATATTATAGATGTTGAAAAGTATGCGCATAAGTTCACATTCCCTGCCCCTGGGAAAACCTGTGGATTTGTCCATGATAGGGTTATCAAGGAATTAGGCGAAGATAAGCCTATTGTTACATTAGGTCACGGTCCTGATTTCGGTGTATTTAGGGCAACTGATGCCGTAAATGAACAATATGGATTCAATGTAAATGATATTGTTTCAGTACTTGCTGAAAGAGTCCCTTCAGCAGGAATTGATGGTGGAGGCCATGAGTGTGCAGGTTCCATTAAATATATTGAGGGGCTTAGTGAAGATGTTTTATCAGAGTTGATTAAAGAAATTAAGGCCATGACTAAAAACTAATGTGCAGATTCAGATATCATGATTTTGGGAAATTATTGTAAGGATTGCGGTCATAGAATACGTATTAACGAACCGTTCTGTCCAAATTGTGGCTGCAAAACAGGTTATTCAAAAAAGGATGATTTGTTAGTATTTTCACCGCCTGTTCATGATATTGGTTTTTTTGATTTCAGCATTGATTTTTCACCGTATATCGAAAGCGCTCGAAAAGATTTTCAATATGAAATTTGCTCTTGCGGATATTTGAATGAGGCTGATAATGAATATTGCTATATGTGCGGTGCCAAAAGGTCTCAAAGTAGGTTATCTAAATTATTAAAAAATAAATCTAAGCCTAAATTCAAATTTGGGAATATGCTGTGTGAATGTGGACATGTAAATCCAAAGGATAATCTATACTGTGAAATGTGCGGAAAGCAGATTCGTCATAATCCAAATCAAAGTTATGATAACTATAGTAATTTTAATTTGGAATTTGAAGATTCAATATTCTGTTTTTGTGGTGAAGAAAATGAGAAGTTTTCACAATTCTGCAAAAATTGCGGTCTGCCTCTGATAAACTATGGTCCATCAAAAGACATCTCAATTTTATGCACATGTTCCACAATTAATGAAATCACATCAGATTACTGTATAGAATGCGGTTCGAGTTTAAAGAATGAAAATTCTATTTTTATATGTATATGTGGTCATAAAAATAAGGGCGGAGCCAAATTTTGTGAAGTGTGTGAAAGACCTTTAAATCCCCAAAGGGTAATCAAGTCTAAATTGATATGCTCCTGTGGTGAAATTCTAGATTGGAATACTGATTTTTGCCATAATTGTGGAAAAAATATCAGAAGGACAATCATTGCTAAAACTTCAATCAATAAAACAGTAAAGAACATAAAATCTATTTTGAGGTAATGTTTCATGAAATCCTGTGACATATGTGGTACCTTGAATTTTAAGGAAAATAATTATTGTATTCACTGCGGCAATAAGTTAATTCTCGAACATATCTGCCCTCATTGCGGGGAAGATAATCCTGATGCTGCAAATTACTGCATAAGCTGCGGCAATCAGATTAATCCTATTGTAATAGATGATTTTGATATACTGTTCAGCGATTATAATAAAAAACTTCTGCTGAATGCTGAAATCAGCAATAGGGAATATGCCAGAATGCTGTCCAATATTTTTGCAAGAGCTGAATATTCCACTATTTATGGAAATAGTGTCAAAGATAAAATTTTAAGTTTGGCTAGTGTTTTTACACAATGCAAACCAAAGTCACGTGGAATTGAAAGAGGATACATTTTTTTAGGAAATTGCATATATTATGATGACCGCTTAGATGATTCCGTTCAAATTGCAACTTTAATTCATGAATTGGCTCATTATCTGTTATTTGATATTATAGAGCAGTTGCTGTGTCGAATTTTCAGAGTAAAAACTTCATCTACACTGCAGAGTTTTGTCTGGTTTTTCCTAACCCTTCCAGAATTTAAAATAATGAATGAATATTGCGCACATACTGTTGAGGGAAGATTTATTCCATATGGTTATCAAAATTACGGGTCTTTCAACAGTTTAATTGGGCAGAATAATTTTGATAAAAATTCTTTGGATGATATGGTTGTTTTTGGAAATACTTTCGCCAATGAAATAATAGTCTATCTGGAAAAGTATATTGATGCCAATTTAAGGGAAGAAATTAAATTGCAATACAAAAAGGATATGAAGAAACCGGCATATGATTCTCTTCAAATTGAAACAAATGATTGCTTATCATTGTCTATTAAAAACAGAGTTCTGCTAAAATTATTGTACGATATTTTAAAATTAGCATCGAATGATGATGTTCGTGAAGAGTTGGAAGATATAAAAAGAGGGATTGAGTTGGATTAGTCTTTTTCTTTGTCTTCTTTATCTTTGATGGTATCTAATACTTCTTTACCGGTGTCTGTTAACCTGTATAATCTACCTTTTCGGGCTTCTTCATTTATACATTCAACAATTTCTTTACTTTTTAACTCACTTAAAACCTTGGAGATATGGTTAGTCCTGATACCACTATCTTTTGCAATGTTTGTTGGAATTTTAACATCGTCTCCAATTGATTTCAATGTTTTTTCCCGATATTTAGAAATTTGAACATATGAAGTCAATTTCAAAAGTTCATCATTATCCTTTGACATAATAAAATATATTATATTTTATGTTATAAAAGTTTTATAACATATTACTAATTTTATATAACTATTTTAAACACCTATTGGATTTACATATCCTATTTTATGGGCTGTTAAGTTTTGTTTGTCAAAATAAGTAAATTAATATATATCTTGTGTTAAAAATAATAGTAACTAAAATAAATTTTGTTGTTTAAAATGAAATGTGAAAAATGTGGTTTTGAAAACAAGGACAATGCTAAATTCTGCACAAAATGCGGTGAAAAGTTAGGTTTGGATAAATCAGGTTCTCAAGTTCAAAGTTCTGGCAATTCCAAATATGTCATTGGATTATTGGTTGTTATAATAGTTATTCTTGTTGCTGTAATCGGGTTTTATGCATTTGGTATGAATTCCAGTTCAACAGGTGATGTTGCAAGCGATTCATCCAATGCAACTCAAAGTGACAGTTCAAGTGGATCAAGTGAAACTACTCAGGAGGAATCTTCTTCCAAAACAAAATCCTGGGAGTCTATTGGCAGTTATTCAGGTTCAGGAACAGGTTCGAAGACTGTAAGCGTTCCATCGGGTAAGATTATGGTAAAATTTTCATCATTCCCAATTAAAAATTATGCAGATAATCATTTGCATGTATCAGGTTCAAATGGTGCATCCGGCGGTGTCGATTGGGGACCAACCAGTGATGTGGAAACAAGGTCTGATTCATTTGAGTATACTTCTTCAAGTTCTGAGACTTTTACAATCGATTATTATGAAACAGTTAGTTGGGAAGTTGAATTCTACCGCTACCAATAAATTATTAATATGCTAAATAATAAACTATTTAGTATGTTTTTTGATTTAAACATTAAAGGAAGTAGCTTGGAGAATAACTTGATATTAGCGGAGCAAGCTTCTCAATATGGATGGAACCATATTAACTTTTCATATAGTCAGGATGATTTTTCCAATGCATTGAAGTTCAAAAAAGAATTGTTGAATGAATTGGAAGATAAATTATCCTTTGATTATACATTGGAGATTAAATCAAATAATCCAAATGAAATAAGAAAGATTACCAATAAATTCAGAAAAAAATCTTCATGTATTTCAGTTGTAGGTGGGGATTTGAAAGTGAATAGGGCCACTTTAGAAAATATAAAGATAGATGTTTTGTCAAGGCCCTATCTGCGACGTTTTGATAGTGGAATTAATCATGTACTTTCCCGTGAAGCTGCAGATAATAATGTAGCTATTGAATTGTGTTTTAAGGATGTTTTGAAAAGTTATCTCTCATACAGATCCAAAGTGATTTCTAATTTTAAAGATATTTATACATTATACAGAAAATTCGATTTTCCGTTGATTCTTTCATCAAGAGCGGAATCTGTTTTTGATATTAAGACTACTCATGACTTTATTGCGTTTTTTAAACAGACTGGATTGAATGATGAGGAAATAGAAAGATCATTCACTGCTGCTTCAGATATTTTGGAATATAATGGAAATCGAGATAATCTAATTTTTAAAGGAGTAAGGAGGGTTGACGATGGGTCTTAAGGTTCTTCCACCAACCCTTAGGAAAAACAACAGGTATCTGGCAGTGGATATCAAGATTGATTCTCCGATTGCTAAGGATGATTTCGTTTCAATAGTTTGGGATGCATGCGTTAAGTTTCAGGGAGAACTTAATGCGTCCAATTTCAATTTATGGGTCATGCGCTTCTATGAATCCGAAAGATGGGATGGTTATTATACGTATAAAGCGATTGTCAGATGTCAAAGGGATTACGTCGAAGAGGTAAGGTCATCTTTGGCTTTGGCAAACAGATATAAAAACGGCAGAATTTCAATTTCAACAATCGGTCTTTCCGGAACAGTCAAAGCTTCACATAAATTTATTTAATAACTTTTTGTTATTTTAAAATAGAAAACTTTATTAATAATATATATTATATATATCAATTGAATTTATGGAAAATGTGTAAAAAAGTATTTTAATAAACTACTTCGTAGTGATTAAAAGTAATTGCCATTCATGGAGATTGGTTTTATTTTTTATGTTGTTGAATTTAAAAGTTAATTTTTATTAAAATATTTATAGAAAATATGAGGTATTAATATGCAACCTTTACAAAATGCAGGATATGATAGGGCTATTACTGTATTTAGCCCAGATGGAAGACTTTTCCAAGTAGAATATGCAAGAGAAGCTGTTAAAAGAGGAACTACATCAATAGGTGTAAAAAGTTCCGAAGGTATTGTTTTAGCTGTAGACAAAAGAACTACTTCTAATTTGGTTGAAGCTTCATCTATTGAAAAAATATTTAAGATAGATGAACATATTGGAGCAGCTACTTCTGGTCTTGTAGCAGATGCAAGAGCTTTAGTTGAAAGAGCAAGAGTAGAGGCTCAAATCAACAAGATTACATATAGTGAACCTATTAGAGTAGAAAGCTTATCTAAAAAATTATGTGATATGCTACAGTTATATACTCAAAATGGTGGAGTAAGGCCGTTCGGTTCTGCTTTAATCATAGGTGGAGTATATGATGATAAATGTAAATTATTCGAAACAGATCCTAGTGGAGCATTAATTGAATACAAAGCAACTGCTATTGGTTCTGGCAGAGCTGCTGCTATGGATATTTTCGAAGAGGAATATGTTGATGATATCACTTTGGATGGTGCTGTAAGACTAGCTATTAACGCTATTCATGAAGCTACTGACCATGAAACTACTTCAAATAATGTTGAAATTGCTGTTATCAAAAAAGAAGACGGCAAATATAAAAAGCTTTCTCATGAAGATGTACAAAAATACATAGATGAACTGTTAGCTGAAGAAGAGGAAGCTGAAGATGAAGTGGTTGAATCCGAAGAAGATTCAGAAGAAGACGAAGAATAAATTTTATAATTAGTTAGGGGATGTTTCAATGGTAAATGTTGATGAAGCTATTATCGCTAAATACGAATACTGTGGTGAACATTTTGAAATATTGGTTGACCCTGATTTAGCAGCTGATTATAGAAATCCTGATGGCCCTGATGTTGCCATTGAAGATCTTTTAGCTGTTGAAGAAATTTTTAAAGACTCCAAAAAAGGAGACAAAGCTTCCGATGAAGCTATGAATAAAATTTTTGAAACTACTGATCCTATTGAAGTTTCTAAAATTATACTTGAAAAGGGAACTGTTCAATTAACTGCAGATCAAAAAAGAAAGATGCAGGAAGATAAGCGTAAGTTAGTTATTAGTAAAATTACTAGAGAAGCTATCAATCCTCAAACTGGTTTACCTCATCCTGCCCAAAGAATTGAAAATGCTATTGATGAGGCAAAAGTTAAATTTGATCCTTTTACTTCAGTTGATCAACAGGTTCAATCTGCTTTAAAAGCTATCAAACCACTTATTCCAATTAGGTTTGAGAAAGTTAAAGTTGCAGTAAGGCTTCCAGGTTCCGCCGCAGGAGGTGCTTATTCCGTTATTCACGGATTTGGTGAAATCATAAATGAAGAATGGCAACAAGACGGTTCTTGGATAGGCATTGTTGAAATGCCTGGTGGTCTTCAGGACTCATTTGCTGCAAAGATGGCGGAAATTTCAGGTGGAGAAGCAGAAACTAGAACTATTAAATAATAAATTAATTTCAACTTTATGGGATTATTATGATATATGTGGAAAATAAAGATTTGGTTATTCCTGGACAAGTGTTGTCCGATGACGAATACTATTCAGGAAGGGGTACCTTTAAAGAGAATGGTAAAGTTTGTTCTTCTTTAATGGGACTTGTTTCTTTAAGGAATAAGAAGATTAGGGTTATTCCTCTCAAAAGTAAATATGTTCCTAAGAAAGGAGATGTTGTAATTGGTAAAATTAATGACGTTAGATTCTCAATGTGGGATGTAAATATTAATTCACCTTATTCCGGAATTTTACCTGCTTTTGAAGTGTTTGGTCGTGAGAAAAAAGAACTCAACAAGGTATATGATGTTGGGGATGTACTATTTTTAAGGGTTGTCGATGTTGATGAAATCAAAAAGGCGAAACTTGGTTTAAAAGGAAGAGGAATGGGTAAATTTAAAGGAGGAATCATTGTAGATATTGCTCCAACTAAAGTTCCTAGATTGATTGGTAAAAAAGGTTCAATGATTAACATGATCAAGGATAAGACTAACTGTAAAATTGTCGTTGGTCAAAATGGTCTTGTTTGGGTCAAAGGTGACGAAGACATGGAACAACTTACCAAGGAGATTATTCATTTAATTGAGGCTGAAGCTCACACTTCCGGTTTAACAAATAAAATCAAAAACAAATTATATTTAGCTATTGATGGTGAATTGCCACCTGAAGAAGTTGAAGAAACTGAAGAGGAATTTGTTTTGGAAAAACCTAAACTTCAAAATTTTAAAGAAGAGTTAGAGGAAGAAGAAAAAGAAGCTGAAGAAAATAAAAAAGAAAAAGAAGATAAACCTAATATTGCTGAGGTAATTGAAGAATTAAAGAGAAAAAATAAGAAGGACAACACTTTATCTTATGGTGACAACTCAAATAATTCTTTTATCTTAAATAATAAATGATGATTATTGGTTCTTCGTATATTTATTGAGGTTGATATGATGTCAGAAATGATAAGAAAAGATGGTAGGAAGTTTGATGAATTACGTCCTATAAAAATTGAAGCAGGAGTTCTTGAACGTGCAGACGGTTCAGCTTATTTGGAAGTTGGAGGAAACAAAATTTTAGTTGCTGTTTATGGACCAAGAGAATCATATATCAGAAGATTATTAGAGCCTAATACTGGTGTAATTAGAGTTAGATACAATATGGCTCCATTTTCAGTAGATGATAGAAAAAGACCAGGACCTGATAGAAGGTCATCAGAGATTTCTAAAATTACTGCTGATGCATTAAGGCCAGCATTAATGTTGGAAAATTATCCTCGTTCAATGATTGATATTTATATAGAAGTAATTGAAGCTGAAGGAGGAACCCGTTGTGCAGGAATTACCGCAGCTTCCGTTGCTTTGGTTGATGCAGGAATACCTATGAAAGATATTGTTGTAGGTTGTGCTGCAGGTAAGGTAAATGATGAAGTTGTTCTAGATTTATCTGAATATGAAGATAAAGAAGGTCAGGCTGATGTTCCATTAGCTATCATGCCAAGAACCGGTGAAATTACATTATTACAAAGTGATGGTAATTTAACCGAAGAAGAATTTGCAAAAGCGATTGACTTAGCTATGGAAGGATGTCTTGAAGTAAGCAAGCTTCAAAAAGAAGCTTTAATGAAAAAATATTCTACAGAATAGTGGGTGGATAATATGGATATAGTACCAGAAATTACAAGACAAAGTATTACTAACCTTGTCAAAAATGATAAAAGAGAAGATGGCAGGGAATTAAATGAATATAGGGATATTTCTATTGAAACTAATGTTATCTCTAAAGCTGAAGGTTCTGCTCGTGTAAAAATTGGTGGAACTCAAGTTATCGTAGGTATTAAACCACAACTTGGAAGCCCATTTCCAGATACTCCTGATCTTGGAGTTTTAATGACTAATTGTGAAATGTTGCCTATGGCTGATCCTAATTTTGAACCAGGACCACCTAGCGATGATTCAATTGAACTCGCACGTGTAGTTGACAGGGGTATTCGTGAAAGTGAATTGGTAGAATTGGATAAATTATGTGTTGAAGAAGGAAAACACGTTTGGATGCTGTTCATTGATTTGCACATCATCGATAACTGCGGAAACCTTTTCGATGCATGTGAATTGGCTGTTATGGCAGCTCTTAAATCCACTAAATTGCCTGTTGCATCTATCGTTGATGAAGAAGTAGTTCTCAGTGAAGAAGAAACCTTTGATTTACCAATTAACAACGAATTAGCTTTATGTACTTTTGTTAAAATTGGTGACAAGATGGTTTTAGACCCAACATTGGATGAAGAAAGAGTAGCTAGTGCTCGCTTAAATGTTGGTGTTACTAAAGATGGAAGAATCTGTTCCATGCAAAAAGGCGGTTCTCAACCATTGAACAAAGAAGAACTTCTTTCTGCTGTTAATGTAGCAGTTTCAAAAACAAAAGAATTAATAGAACATCTTTAAATGTCTTCTGGACGATTTAGATTTCTAAATTCTTTTTTTAATATTTTTTTATTATCAATTAAAACAAATTTTGTTGTTATTTTTTCTATTAGTCCTTTGATGTGAAGTGTATCTTCACTTATTAATTTTTCAATTTCAGAAATTATGTTCTTATTATATATTGAATGCAATGGTTCTGAAGTTTTTAGCTTGTTTTCATTGTCGTGATAGGGGACAATGGCCTGATAACCTTCAGTTATTTCATTAAAAATAGTTTTGATATATTTTTTTGTAACATACGGACTGTCACAAGGTAAGATTAACGAGTATTGGCTTGAAATATTTTCAAGTCCTGTCATTATTCCTGGCATAGGACCCTTGTTTTTTATCTTGTCCTCAACAAATTTTATCCTGTAGTCGTAATCTTCTGGGTTTATGAATTGATTATATTTGTCAATTCTATTTTTGTCATTTAAAACGATTACAGCTTCATTGATTTCGTGGTTTAAAGTAGAAAGAATATGTTTAATCATAGGTTTCTTTTGAATAATCATCGAACCTTTATCTTGACCCATTCTCCTACTTTGTCCTCCACATAAAATAATGCAAGATTTAATATTTTCACTTTTTTTAATTTCACTACTCATATTAAATCTCTCCCAAATGTCTATTTTACATATACGTCTGCGTCTTCATCAAATGGATTTGTACGTATAATCAATGCAATCATGTAAGGGTAATGTTTATTGAGGTATCTTAAGTAATAAACCCATTCATAAACGAGTTTGTTGTATACCCTTTGCATATCTCCATTCAAATGTGCAAAATCAGTATCTGTAACTAAACTTAAGTCTTTTCTGTGTTCTAATTCTTCATCTAAATGAAGAATAGCATTGATTAATCCGGTAAATTCCTCTTTTTCAAGTAGATTTGGATTGTTTATCAAATTGATAATAAACTCTCTTTTGTTGGAAATGAGGTCTCTCAAGTTTTCCAAAAATTCTTCTCTGTTTTCCGGAGAAATTTCTGCCTGAAAATCAAGACTGGTGCTCTTAAGTTCTTTTAGTTTGTTTTCATAGTCTTTATCATCCCAATTTTTGATGGATTTTAAATTTTCAGTATTTGCCTTATATTTGTTGGCATGGCTGAGCTGGCTTATCAGGTCATTTCCAACCTCAGAAAAGAATGTGCTCATGAGCATATCCAATTTTTCAAGTATTGCTTCTTTTTCTTTCTTTTCGATAATTTCATCAAGTACGAACGCAACAATTAGAATATCCACCGGAATGAAACCTAAATGAGTCCAAACATAGGATATAATGTGTTCACCATCACCCAATACCAGATAGTTTGATCCATATATTATAATAATTAGGATAACCATCAGTATGGAAAATTTGATTTTCCATTTTTTATGTGAATCCATATTTTAATCTCCAATTTATCTTTTTTTGGCGGTTATTATCGCTATCGGATTTTCGCTTATCATCATTACCCCACGGTCAAGGACTCTTCCATTTGAAATATTGACTTCCATGATTTTAGGGTTATAGTTAAGTTCTTTAAGCTTATTTACAGCTTCAATTTTGGTGTCAACTAAAATTGCCGTAATAATAACTCTGCCTTCTGAATTAAGTTTTGAATCAATGATATCCAAGATATTTTCAAGTTCTCTACCACTACCTCCCACAATAGCGATATCAATATTGTCAATATCTTTCAGGGCATTTGCCCCATTATCATTTATTAATGTGACATTGTCTCCAAGTCCAAACTTTTCAAGATTTTTTTTAGTAATTTCAATAGCTTCGGGATTTGTGTCGATTGAAATCACTTCTTCTGCTCTTTGTGAAAACTCGCAGGTAATCCCTCCGGTTCCACATCCGCAGTCAACAACCTTGTCAGTATGTGAAACTTCAGATTTGTATAATATTATAGCTCTTATAGCTTCTTTTGTAGGTCCTGGAACATCACAGGATTTGATAAAATCCATATCTTCTAACATTTACTCCCACCTTTTGAATAGTTCATTTTCGATTTTCAAAGAATCCAATATCTTTCCAACAATAAAATTGACCTGGTCGTCAACCGTATCATGCGCCGAATAAAATCCAGGCATTGCCGGTAGGATAACGGCTCCTTCTTGTGATAATGTTAGCATATTTTGTAAATGAATGCTTCTAAGCGGAGTTTCACGTGGTACAATAACGGTTGGCCGTCTTTCTTTTAAACTAACGTCAGCCACTCTTGTAATGGTATTGTCTCCATATCCGTTAGCTATTGATGATAAGGTTTTCATTGAACATGGAACAATAGCTAAAGCGTCTGCCTTAAATGAACCGCTGTTGATTGAAGCAGTCAAGTCATTGAAATTATAGTAATTATCAGCGATAGCTATAATGTCTCCCACTTTATATTCGGTTTCTGATTCGATGACCGTTTTTGCAGCATCGCTTATTACTAAACCACTTTCAATTTCTAATTCTTTTAAGGCTTTAAGTAATCTTATTCCGTATATTACTCCGCTTGCTCCGGTAATTGCAACAACTATCATGATATCTCCTAGAATAGTTTAATCTGATCATAATGAATTCCATGGAATTTTTCTTTATCGATTTCCGGTAAATCCATGTATTGTTCTAGTTTAAATTTCTCAAATTTTGGTTTTTCTGATTCTGGAACATAAACGCTGATGTCTGGAATATTGAATCTTGCCTTGCTCAATGCTGAAATGATATTTGATATTTCTGTTAATGGATATAGCTTGCCGTCCAAATCGACCTGTGTTTTCATTTCATCAAAACGGGGATATGCTGCAATGTTGATGAACACATAATCCTTGTCAATATCATAGTCTTCAGCAATTTCCTCTTCAGCTTTTCTAAGTTCTTCGTTTTTGATTTTATACATTTTTTCTGGAATTTTAAAGTTATCCAATCTGATGGTTTTAACTCTTTTTAGCAGTTTCCTATTGTCCAATCTTGACATTATTTCATTTGTAAATTCATTGTCGCAGTTTCTAAATATTGATACAATGTCATTATCGTCATATTTGTAGATGTCCTTTTCAAGGATTATTCCATCATCAATTACTTTTTTAAGGCTTCTTCTAAACATGGAGTTAACAATTCTGGTAGTGTGGTGCTGGTATACGCTTGGATACATGAAATATCGTGATACCAATGCTCCTTCAGCAGCCTGCACTCCTTTGATGTTTAGTATTAAACCGTCCTCTAATTTCAGATTGGATATTATTCTTTCATAGTCGATAACTCCGTAAGCCACTCCGGTATTGTGGGAATCCCTTAAAAGGTAGTCCATTCTGTCTACGTCAAGCTCTCCGGATACAATGGGGCCAAGGTGTCCTTTTCCATTCACGATGTCGACTATATCATTGACATCAAATCTTTCTTCAAGCAAATCTCTCATTGATGTTTGGGTAACCACATACTTTGTTAATTCTTCATGCGGCATTGAAAGCACTCCTTCTGAAACATGTGAAAACGGACCGTGTCCTATGTCATGTAAAAGTGCTGAAACTCTAATAAGTTCAATTTCATCGTCGTCAAGGCCAAGTTCTGTTGCCAACTTTGATCCAAGATACATGGTTCCGATGGAATGTTCAAATCTTGTATGGTTGGCTCCGGGATAAATCAAACTGATTAAACCAAGCTGTTTTATTCTCCTTAACCGTTGAAATTGTGGCATATCCATTATCTGCTCTTCAAATTTTGTTAGGCTGATGTCTCCATATACACTGTCCCTGATAAATTTTTTCTTTTCGCCCATCTTATCATTGCTCCACATAAGTTTCTACAAAGTAGTTGTTTGAATAATCCAGATATGAATTGGTATGATTTGTATAATTATCATAGCTGTAAGTGTTATTTGTCGTATTAGTGGTATTTGTGGTATTTTTAATTTCGATTATGGTTGGCACTTCTTCGATATTGTTTGGTTCAAATGAATCGTTTTCAATCGGAATTAATTTATATGAGTCAGTTTCTTCTTTGATTGTTAAATTTGCAAAAGAACTGCTGATGCTAAATGAAACAATAGCAATTATTAAAAATACTATTAAATTAGCTTTTACTGAGTCTTTCATAATAACACTTTTTTTGTTTTTTCAATTAATCCGTTATAAATATGTTAATTTATACTATTATTATTTTTCTTTGTATGTGATATTTAATACTTGTTAAAAAGTCTTTGTTTTTGTTTTATTTTTCGTTCAAATTTTTTTGGGAAAACGTTTTTGAACATTGTTTATGTTTTTTTAATTTTTTCAAAAATTTTGTTTTTGATTTAATTGTTTGGTATTTTTTCCATAACATTTATATATCATGGTGATAAATAATCATATGTCGGAACAATACTTCCGACATATTACTTCCGACTAAATGGAGTAATTTTTTTAAATTAATAAATTATGTATGAGTAATGATATAATGGTAGTTTTTAATGCTGGTGATACAGCTTGGGTTCTTGTTTGTACAGTTCTTGTATTGTTAATGAGTATTCCTGCTGTTGCATTCTTTTATGGAGGATTAAGTAAACGTAAAAATGTTTTAAATACAATTTTTTTAAGTTTCATTGCATTTTCAATTGTAAGTGTTATTTGGGTTTCATTTGGTTATCAGTTTGCATTTGGTAGTGACATAAGCGGACTTATAGGAGCACCAACCCATTTCTTCTTGCAGGGAATTGCATTGGATGATTTGAATGGAACAATTCCGACATTATTGTTTGTAATGTTTCAATGTGCTTTTGCAGGTCTGACTGTAGCTCTTATTTCAGGAGCACTGGTCGGAAGGATGAAAACAAAAGCATGGGTAATATTTACTATAGTATGGGCTTGTTTAGTATATGTCCCTGTAGCCCACTGGGTATGGGGAGGAGGATGGTTGATGCAGATGGGTGCACTTGACTTCGCAGGAGGTGCTGTAGTTCATATGAACTCAGGTGCTGCCGCATTGGCTGTCGCTTTGGTACTTGGAAAAAGAAAAGATACATCATTAATTCCACACAACCTAGGTTATGCGGTCTTAGGTGCTGCTTTGTTATGGTTTGGATGGATGGGATTCAATGGAGGATCCGGTCTAGCAGCAGATGGCCTTGCAGCAAATGCAATAATAGTATCAAATTTAGCAGCTGCAGTAGGTTTGATAGTTTGGACAGCATTGGATACTTATGTAGTCGGAAAACCGACAGTACTAGGTGCCATATCCGGTGCAGTAGCAGGTTTAGTTGCAATTACTCCGGCAGCAGGATTTGTTGATGTTCCTGGTGCTTTAGTAATTGGTGCAATAGCCCCATTTGTTTCATACTTTGCAATCTATCGTTTAAAAGCAAAACTTGGATACGACGATGCATTGGATGTTTGGGGAATACACGGAATGTCTGGTATTTGGGGTGCAATCGCTACAGGAATTTTTGCAGTTCCTTCAATAGGGGGAGTTGCAGGATTAATTGCAGGAAACCCTGGACAGGTACTAATTCAGATTATTAGTGTTGTTGCCACATTGGCATATTCATTTGTAATAAGTTTTATACTTGCTAAAGTTCTAGATAAAGCTATGAGTGGTATTAGAGTAGATGAATCCAAAGAAGTTGGCGGTCTTGACACCAATCTTCACGAGGAATCTGCATATAATTTTAATTAGGTGTTAATATGAAAAGTGTTGTTGCAATTATTAGGCAGGAAAAATATTCTGATGTAAAAAATGCCCTTCTTGAAGTTGGATGTGAGGGGATGAATGTTTCTGAAGTTAAAGGAAGAGGAAGTCAAAGAGGCATTAAAGAATCCTATAGGGGATCCAGTTACTGCATAGATTTGATTCCTAAAACACGTATTGAAATTGTTGTCAAGGATGAAGGCGTTGACCTTATTGTTGATGCAATTAAAAAAGCCGCATACACAGGAAATATAGGGGATGGAAAAATATTCATTTACCCTATGGATAATGTAATCAGAATCAGAACAGGCGAAGAGGGGGATAGTGCAGTGTAGTAGTCCCCTTTACGTATGGCATAATGGAAAATGATGCATTTTCTGCATTATTTTCCCTAAATTATATTTCTTTTTTTTTTCAATAGTCAATGATTACTCCGTTAATATCAGAGATGTTGACCCATGTTGTTATACCTTTGAGTTCATATAACGTATCGTTTATGAATTCGTAGTTTATATTCTTGTTATCGCTTTCCAGATAAACTCGATCTCCTTCGATATCGCCGACTCTTTTTATAATTCCGCCGTATTCATCGGAGTTTGCTACAACTATGTCTCCAACGTGAATGTTTTTTGTCTTATTTAAAAGCAATTTTTGTCCGTCCTGCAGTGTTGGAAGCATTGAAGTTCCGCTGACTTCGACAACAACGGGGATTTGGTCTTTTCCAATGCTTGAATCAATGTTTATTTCAGGATTTTTGAAGTTGTGCTTTAGACATATTTCTCTAATTCCATTTTTAAGAGTGGTGATATTGGATGTCGTATCGTTCATGACTTCAAGGGTATAGTTGCAGATTTCTGAATTTAAGCTTTTTGAGTTTGAATTGCTTAATGTGTGGGTTGTTACAGTGATGTTTTCACCGTCTATAAAAACGTCTACGGAATCTTTGGATATATAATTCAGTGCAAAAATAGAAATTAAAATGATAAATATAACAGCTAAAAGAATCTTTTTAGCCATTTTAATCACTCATCCATTATGTTTAAATCCATATTAAGCAATGCTTTCATTGTCTCGATATCAATTTGTCCTGGAGCGGTAACATCAGTTCCCGCAGCAAATGTGATTGGTGAGTTGAATTTGGATGCCATAACTCTGGTGTAGCTTCCTAAATCACCCATGGAGATGGCAATTGTGTCTTCACAATGTGAAAGAACAGCAAGAATTGTAATGGTGTCCTCTAAATTCTGAGGCATAAAAGCGACTTTTGCAATGTCTCCAAGTTCCTGCTCTTTTTCAACGATATATGTTATTTCACTTAGCTTTGGAGTTTTTTCAAAGTCATGGTAAGACACGATGGTTTTTACGCCGGTGTCATGAATCTTTTTAATATATTCATCATTGCTTTGCAGTTCAATGTCTACATAATCGACTAAATCGGCGCATTGGTATAGAATATTAAATCGCTCCTCTTCGGAACCCTTAAATGACCCGCCTTCAGTATTTATCCTATTGGTTGCAATCATGGGAAAATTAATTTCGTTGATTGTATCTTTGATTTCATTAATGTCGGGATTTTTAAGTCCGTCGATCCTAAATTCCAATACGTCGGCACCCTTTTTGATACAGTCATTAGCCACTTCAATAACGCTTTTGCAATCTTTTTGAAAAATGGGGATTGCAATTTTTGTTTGAGAATACATTAATATAATGTTTTATATTTTGTCATTATTAAATTTTCTTTAAAAAATTATTAATATTTATATAAATTAAGAGACAAAATATATACCAATAAAATATTTATATTTTATTTGTTTATCCAATAAATTATGCAAGGTGTTAATTTGAAAATTACGGCTATTGGTGCGGATATATCAAAAAATGATGTGTCTTGTAGCGCCAAGCTAGTAGAAACTATTGAAAAAAATCTTCAAAGCGTTAATGAGTTAGGTGCAAGGAATGTTGCATTAACCAATGTCACAGGTGATGATGTTGTTATTAGCGCATTTGTAGAAGATGACTTGCTTGAAACTGTCAACAAAGGTTTGGTTGATGTTTTAAAAATGAGTGCAGAAAACTTTGGTGACTTATCCGGAATTTCCGATAATCCTGAGGAGGCAGGTGAAGGAATATCCTATGCCGAAGCAGCAATAAGGAAAGACCGGTATCCTGATGCTATTGTTTTAGGTTTTGATACATATGGTGGAGAACCATTTGTGGGTGATGTTGCAAATTCTGCAATTGATGCCGCAAGAGGTATGAAAAATTGCACAGATGTGTCTGATTATATAGAACCGAAAACAAGGAAAATACCTGGAGTAGGTTATGTTTCACCAGAAACCGATGATCCAGTTGTTGTTGCAACTGTTGAAGATATAGAATCTGTTGGTGTAATCGCAGGTGCTATGATTGGAGCTGCGCTTGGAAATAAAAATGTTTATTTAGTTAAAAGAGGAACAACTTGTAATGTATTGCCGGGTAGTGTAATATTTTCCGCTACTGCTTTTATGAATGGAAATGTAATTGATTTGGCAGTTCCATTTGAAAATAAAACAAGAATATTGAGATAGGAGACATATTATGATTTTATTAAATGAAGATACAAAATGTTTAGTTCAAGGGATAACCGGTAAACAAGGTTCATTCCATACAGAACAAATGTTAAAATATAATACAAATATTGTTGCAGGACTTACTCCTGGAAAAGGTGGTCAAAAGTTCTTGGATAAAGTTCCGATTTTTAATTCATTTGAAGAAGCCAAAGAAGACGTGGACATCAATTCTTCAATAATTTTTGTTCCTGCAAAATTTGCAAAGGATGCTGCTTTTGAAGCAATTAGACATGTGGATTTGGTTATCATTATCTCTGAACATATTCCTGTTCACGACAGTATGAAAATCATGGCATATGCTAAAGAAATGGACACTACAGTTATTGGTCCGAATACTCCTGGAATTATCTCTCCGGGTGTTGGTAAGTTAGGTATCATGCCAACCCATATATTTAAAGAAGGTAATGTTGGTGTTATTTCAAGAAGCGGTACATTAACTTATGAAATTGCAAGCGAACTTACCAATGCTGGAATTGGTCAAAGTACTGCAGTTGGAATTGGTGGAGACCCAGTAACAGGAAACAATTATGTTGACATTTTAAAAAGATTCGAAAAAGATGATGATACTGATGCAGTTGTATTGATTGGTGAAATCGGAGGAACTGCAGAAGAAAGGGCAGCTAAATTCATTCAGGAAGAAATGACAAAACCTGTCGTATCTTATATTGCAGGAAGAACCGCACCTCCGGGCAAAAGAATGGGGCATGCTGGAGCTATTATCCAAGGAAATTCCGGTACTGTTGCAAGTAAAACCAAAGCATTAAATGATGCTGGTGTGGAAGTGGCTATAAAACCATCTGAAATTGTAAATCTACTTAAAAAGGTTATGTAATGTCAAATCAAGAAATTATCGATAAATTATTAAAAGGCGAAATGAAGCTGTACCAGGTTGATGGTGAAGTTTCCGCTAAAGATGCGACTGATATTAGAAGAGAATTTTTAGAACAGAAATATGGAATAGAGCTATCTAATATCTCTAATTTTACTTTAGACATGGAAAGGGCATCTGCCCGTAACATTGAAAACTCAATTGGAGTTTTGCAGCTTCCTATGGGTATTGCAGGTCCTTTAAAAATCAATGGTGAAAACTGTCAAAGAGAAGTGTTTATTCCCCTTGCAACTTCTGAAGGTGCACTTGTGGCATCAATTAACAGAGGTGCTTCAACAATCACTGCCTCCGGGGGTGTTAATGCAAGAGTTATTTCTGATATTATGACAAGAGCACCGGCAATCAAATGTGAAAATGCGGTCGATGCTTTAAAAATCAGGCAATGGTTTATTGATAATTTTGATGAGTTAAAAGAGATTGCAGAAAGCACAACTTCTCATGGTAAATTAATAAAAATAGACCCTATCTTAATTGTTGGAAGCTATGTATATCCAAGATTTGTTTTCTCAACTGGGGACAGTATGGGGATGAATATGGTAACAATAGCTTCTGAAAAAATCTTGGAAAAACTTGCAGAGGAAACCACCGCCACTCATTTAGCATTAAGCGGTAATGTTTGTGTTGATAAAAAACCAGCAGCAATTAATATTGTTGAAGGAAGAGGAAAAAGCGTTGTAGCAGACATATTAATTCCAAAGGATATTGTCGCTAAGAAACTTAAAACCACTGCAGAAGCAATTGTTGAAGTTAATATTGCTAAAAATCTAATTGGTTCAGCAGCTTCTGGCAGTATGGCTTATAACGCTCATTATGCTAATATGGTTGCAGCCATATTTTTAGCTACTGGTCAGGATGCCGCTCATGTTGTGGAAGGTTCTCTTGGTATTACCACAGCTGAAAGTCGTGATGGCGATTTGTATTTTTCAATCAACTTGCCTGACTTGCCTGTTGCTACTGTTGGTGGAGGAACCAGTTTGGAAGTGGCTCATGAAGGTTTGGAAATATTGGGTGTAGCTGGATCAGGTAAAGCTCGCGAATTTGCAGAAATAGTTGCAAGTACAGTTTTAGCCGGTGAATTGTCTCTTCTAGGAGCTTTGGCTGCAGGACACTTGGCAAGGGCTCATCAGGAACTTGGAAGAGGATAATATGGATGATTTTCTAGATGAATTATATCCTGAGCTAACCCTTGAAACCGATGATATTGTAATGACTTTATCAATAAAAAAAGACTATTCTAAAATAAAGAATTTTGATAAAAGAAAAGAAGAGTTCATCAATGATTTGAATGAGTTTATAAAAGAATTTTCTCAAACTCCCGAATCTGATGATTTTATTAGATATTACGATTAGTATTTGGAATCTATTTTTTCAAATACTTTTTTAACATTTACTTTTGTTTCGAAACATCCTGTTTTTTCAAGTAAAACTCCTTGAGGGCAAAAATCGGAAAGCAACATCATCATTTGGTTTAAATCCTCGTGACATGCTACGCCGAGCACTGCCTTAAATTTATTTTCCATAACTATTTTTTTAACAAAGCTTGATCCTGGAACAATGTATAGTTTGTATCCTAATGGCTCAGCTTTTTTCTTAATTGCTCCAATTGAACATAATCCGCATTCAATGCAATTCAAACCTTCTTTCTGAAGTGTTGCAGGACAGTCTCTATGCCTCAAACAATGAGGTAGGAATATCAATGTCTTCTCGGCAGGAATTTCCTTAAATCTTTCTTTATTGATGTCATCTCTGACTTTAATGGCAATGTCATCAATGAGATGGTCATCCAGTTTTAAAAAATGCGCTATTGTTTTAAATGGGGAGTATAACAGGTCAACAATATATAACAGGAATCTGGGAAACCTTATCTGATTTTTACGAGCTATCAGATAACCTAATATTAGCACAACTATGAATAAAATTAGGATTAGGACGGCCAGAAACACTACTAATTGGCCTACAAACATATAGAACGAATCAATGAATAACATTTTTTAACCTAAAATTCCTCAATTGTATAATTTTCAAAGTCCCTATTTAATTTAACACCAGTAGGTGTTTTAACTATTTCAAGTCCGGATAAGCTATCGCATGAACATAAAATATTTTGTTCAGGGTGTGTTCCAGGAGTGATGTTGCAATTTAGGTTAACTCCATCCCCAATGGATATGACAGTTTCCAAGCGTTTTGTTGATGGATGGTCTTTGTTTAAGATTATTAATGGTGAGGACTCTTCACGACTTAAATAAGCTTGAGCGCGTATTGCCCTTTTGTCTTTTTTAAAGTTGGATACAGCAATTATATCATCTGATTCTAAAAACTGAACTATTTCTTCGTTGTCCTGTGTTGCTATAAATAACATTTTATTATCGTAGGCCACTTTGATAATTCCCACAGTTCCGGTTTCTCCTTCAAGAAATAGTATTTCATCATTTTTAAAATCAATATTCATAATAACCACTTAAAAAATAAAAAAAAGAGAGTAATGTATTTACTCTGCTAGTTCAACATTGTCACTTTGACAAGATGGACAAACTACCTTTTTTCCAAGTCCTTTAAAGGTATTTCCACAGTCTTTGCAACGGTATTTTTTTGTTTTCAATTTTTTCAAATCAATATCGGCCATTGGCCCTCCACTAGAACACATGTTAAATCACCTTGTTATATTACTATATATTATATATTATATTAATATATTTTGAATGTTTTCCATTTTTTCAAGAGTTGCATTATCTTTTGTAATTTCATATTTGAGTTTTAAAAAGTACAATGTCTGATTATATAGTTTGTTGGTTTCAAATTCTTCAATCAGCATGTCTAATGTTTTTAAAATGAATGGATTGATTCCAATCTGTATATTCTTGTCCTTGAGAATTTTTATGCATTCTGGAAGTGACAAGTCGATTTCTGAATTTTTGGATTTGATATAATTGATTTCGGAGTATGCCATAGGGTTCAATTCAAATTCCATACTATATTTGAATAGTGCAAATGCAGTTTCCATTTGATTTTCTTCAATATAGTAATCTCCGAGGGTTCTATAACTTCTGGCTATATCCTGAGGGTAATATGCATATTTGAGTGCATCCGATGCATACATGAAACACTTGGTATAGGTGTATGTGTGTATTTTGTAGATTTCACATAATTCCAGTATTATTCTTGAAGATACGGGATTTATCTTTATTGCCTTTTTAAGATAGGTTTCCGCCTTTTCGTATTGTTGAGTTTCCAAAAGCAAGAATCCGTAAATGTAATACAAATCCAATAGTGGTTCATTGTCCGGAATGTATCTGAGTATTTTTTCGGTGCCTATATATTCATTGAATAGCATTTCCTCCAGAGGGTTTGTAAAAAAGTGGTATTCGCTTACCTTGTCGTCTTCAAACATTCCGGGAAAACTTTCCATGAAATTGTCTAATTTATTCAATGCAGTTTTATACTCTCCACTTTCGATATCATATGAAACTTCATTTAAAATATCCATTATTGGATTTTCTTTTTGTGATATTCCTCTAAATTCGTTTTTTTCATCTTCAGAAAGACAATCCCACATCATTCGAGAAATTTCTTTTAAAATCTCTTTATTGTAGGGGTGATCTTTATAGACTTCCATTTGGGAAGATAGATACTGTTTGTTCAAATCTTTGTTTTCTCCCAAATTGGATTTGATTTTGTTTATTATCTGTTCATACATTAAAACACCGAAAGTTACTTTAATGGGTAATCTTTTTATATTACCTCAAACTCATATTATATATGTATAAAAACTTAGTTTTATATTTTTATTTAAAAATTTTAAAGGTGATTATTAAATGGCAAATCAACCAATTTTTATCCTTCCTGAAGGGACTGAAAGATATTCAAAAAGAGATGCTTTAAGAATGAATATCACAGCTGCAAAAGTATTGTCTGGTATTGTAAGAACTACTTTAGGCCCTAAAGGTATGGACAAAATGTTAGTTAACTCATTAGGTGATGTCACTGTCACTAATGATGGTGCAACTATCATGAGAGAAATGGAAATTAACCAACCTGCAGCTAGAATGCTCGTAGAAACCGCTAAAAAACAAGAAGATATTGTTGGAGATGGAACTACTTCTGTTGTTGTTATTGCAGGTGAAGTATTAAGTAAGGCTGAAGAATTATTGGATGATGGAATCGCTACTTCCATTGTTGTGAAAGGAATTAGAAATGCTACTTCAAAAGCAATCGAAATATTAAATGATATTGCAATCGATGCAGATGATAGGGAAACTCTTAAAAAAGTCGCTGTTACTGCAATGAGTGGTAAAGGTTCAGATTATGCTAAAGACCACTTGGCTGATTTGGTTGTTGATGCTGCTTTAAGAATTGAAGAGGATGGAAAATCAGATATTGACAATATCAATATTCAAAGAGTTTCAGGAGATTCCGTAGAAGATTCATTTTTAGCAGAGGGTATCGTAATTGATAATACTCCTTTATCTAAAAACATGCCTAAAGAAATTAAAGATGCTAAAATTGCAATCATGAAATATCCTATCGAATTAAAAGACACTAATACTGATACTAAAATTGACATTACAAGCCCTGATCAATTTGAAGCATTCCTGCAACAAGAAGAACAAATGATTAAGGATTTGGTTAATAAAGTTGTTGATTCTGGAGTAAATGTTTTATTCTGTCAAAAAGGTATTGATGATATGGCAGAACACTACTTGAAAAAAGCAGGAATCATGGCATACAAAAGAGTTAAAAAATCTGATATTGAAAGAATTGAAAAGGCTACTGGTGCTAAATTAGTCACTGATATTGAAGATTTGTCTGCAGATAAATTAGGTACTGCAGGTCACGTATATCTTAATAAATTATTTGACCATGAACTAACTTTCATTGAAGAATGTGAAAATCCAAAAGCTTCTTCAATCGTATTGAGAGGAAGTACCCGTTATGTAACTGAACAAATTGCTAGAGCATTGGATGATGCTTTGGGAGTAGTTGCAGCTACTATTGATGAAGGTAAAGTTCTCATTGGTGGTGGAGCTTGTGAAATTGATTTAGTCAAAGCATTAAGAGAGTATGGTGAAACCGTAAGTGGAAGAGAACAATTGGCTATATTAAAATATGCTGAAGCTTTAGAGGTTATTCCAAGAACTTTAATCGAAAATGCTGGTTTGGACACCATCAATTTAATCGCTGATTTAAAAGCTGCTCATGAAGACTCTCCTTTCATTGGTATTAATGTATTTACCGGAGAAGTGGTTGATATGAAAGATGCAGGTGTAATCGAACCTTTAAGGGTAAAAATCCAAGCACTTCAATCTGCTGGTGAAGCATCTGAAATGATTTTACGTATCGATGATATGATTGCAGCAAGAAATGCTTTAAATTCTACAGGACCTGATGAGTCTGGAAATGATGCAAGTGGTATGCCTCCAATGCCTCCGGCACCGGGTATGGGTGGAATGCCTCCTATGATGTAAATTTTTAAAAATTTTTACATCTTTTATTTTTTTTAACTATTTGGGCTTATTTTATTGATTTGATATACAATATATGTTGTTATTTATTTTAACTTTGTTAAATTTAATGTTTTTTTATTAATCAAGTTTAAATTATATGTTGTTTTCTATAATAAGCTTTTAGAGTACTGTTTTCATTTTAATATATTTAAGTTACTTAAATTATGATTTTCTATTGTTTAGGTTTATTATAACTTATTTGGATTATTATGTTTTTTATTTGTTTATTTTCATCAAATTTTAGTCTTATTTTTTAAAATTAGGCTATTTTAATTTGATTTTTAAATAACAAAGGTTTATATAAGATATTTATAATAAATATTGTTGAAGTGAGTTTGTAATCTCACGGTTAATTAATTAAATTGTTATGGAGGTAAAATATTTTGAACAAACAAATATTGCTCACTATGTTTTTGGTGTTCGCTGTTATTTTTTCAGTTTGCGCCGTTTCGGCTAGTGAGGTAAATGTTACAGATTCATATGCTACAAGCTTAGTAGATGATACATCAGATGTACCAATTGCAATGGAGAATACTGCTGATTCATCAGAGATTTCTGTATCTAGTTATTCAAATGTTGATAATGATTCATCTAAAGTTTCTCTATCAAGTGAAGAAGTTTTAGGATCTGAAAATTCAAATACTTTATCAACTAACACGAATAGTAATTCTTTGCTTAGTAGTGTTTCTAAAATAGATGTTTCTGACTCTGTCATTTCTAAGCCGGTTACTAAATATTATAAAGGAAGTACAAAATATACTGCTACTTTCCTTGATGGACAAGGAAAAGTTTTGAATAATGCTAAAGTTAAGGTTACTGTTGATGGTAAG
>NZ_CADCJB010000006.1 GCF_902801725.1 uncultured Methanobrevibacter sp.
ATCATCGAATAAATCGATTTTATCATCAAACTTTGCCATTTTTTCCCTCCTAAATAAATAGAGTTTAACTAATATACCACTCTCAATGGTAAAATTTTTACCAAATTGAGTTGAGCTACAAAGCAAGTTTTTGCAATAGCCAGCTATATGGTATACAAATTTTATTTTATAAAAGATATAATATAAAGATTACCTATGAAATATTTTAGAAAACTTTATAAAGCATAATAAAAGATTTTTACTTTAAGAAAAATAGGATTAAAAGTAATACTTTTTATTTTTAATAATAATTAGTTTTTTTAAATAATAAATGATATAATTTTATAAATTAAAATTTAACTGAAAATATTAAATTTTTAACATTAAATACAAATAATAAATCTTTATTTTTAAAAATAAAATAAAATAAAAAATTATTACTTTCATGATTTATAGTAATAAATAATACTAAAAGTAATAATGATTTGGACCTGAAAAAAAATCATGTAATTTATAAATAAAATGAAATAAAAAAAACAATATCATGCAAGTTGTAGCAGATGTTGGAGGAATACCTGGAAGAGATTGTAACGGTTTTTGCAAATACTGTTACTTTAGAAAGGTAAAGGATATTAAAAGTTTTGGCTGTGCACATTGTTTACCTAACAAGATAGGTTGTGAAAGATGTAGTAAAGGCGTTTCTGAAACGCAAGGAGATTTTAAATCCCCTTTTGAAGTTATAAACGCAGTTCAAACTGCAATGATGATGGGAATGCCTCAGGGAGAAATGAGCGCATACATCAGCGGTGGTGGAGACATAAGCTGTTATCCTCATCTTGAAAGCCTAACAGCTAATCTGAATCAATTTTCAATCTCATCCGTTTTGGGTTATACATGCGGAAAGGGAATATCCGACAGCGAAATGGCTACAAGACTAATAAACAATGGAGTGAATGAAGTTTCATTTACTATTTTTTCATCAGACCCTAAACTTCGAAAAGAATGGGTTAAAGACCCAAATCCTGAAGAAGCACTGAAAGCATGTCAAATATTTTGTGAAAACATTGACCTGACAGGTGCTGCAGTAATAATTCCAGGTGTTAATGATGGCGATGTATTAAGGCAAACCTGCAATTCCCTGGAGGAATGGGGTGCAAAAGGAATGCTTTTGATGAGATTTGCAAATACATTTAATGAAGGATTAATATTGGGCAATGAACCAATCATAAAAGGCATTGAGTCACAGCCTGTTGAAGAATTTGGCGAACTCGTTAAACAAATTAATTCCGAATATAACTTTAGAGTCAGCGGAACACCAATATGCGACCCTGAAACCGGAGGCCCATTTGCAATAGCCAAAGATGAAAATGAAGTATTCCTGCAATTCATCAAACCTATCACAGGTGAAGCTACAATCATTACATCAAAAATTGCTGAACCATACCTAACCAAAATATTTTCAAAATTAGAAACTGGAGAAAATGTTAATGTTGTTGGCGTTGAAAAAGAAATAGCTTGCCTAATTACAAAAGAGGATTTGGAAAATCTTGATTTAAGTGAAATTAAAGATGCGGTAATAATTCCTGGAAGATCTTTTGTTCACCAGCTTGATGCCGAAAGAATATTGAGTAACGATGGCGTTGACAGACTAATAGGTCGTGGGCCTGACACCTTAACAGTGGATGGCGAGTTAAGCATAGACATGACTGATGAAAATGTCATTGAAAGAGAATTAGAGAGTTTTAACGATTTGGTTGATGCCGTTAATTTCTTCGGAATGAGAAGAATTTAAAAAAAAAGAATTAGTTGGAATCCTCAACAAGAGAACTCTCACTATTTATTTTTACCAAGATATAATCATACATTTTTGATTTTTTAATTTCGGCAATTTCAGATAGTTTCCTACCGTCAATGATTACATCTGCAATTGTATCCGCATATTTATCATAATTCAATTTTACGCGAACACCATCAAGTTGTGAAGTTACTGGAGTTGGAGAAATTACATCTTTTATTTCATCAACCTGATTTTCAATTGCATTTTTTACTACAATAGCCGGAACCAATGGAGCATCAAGAGCCATTTCACGTTTTTTATCACTTAAAATTTGTTCAATTGTTTCGACCAATTTTTCAAGAGCACGTATATCCGGACCCCTTCTAAGCCTTCGAGGAATCCTGCCCAAACCTCCTACATATGCATCGGCACCTGGAAGCTCTTCAACAGGAATTTCAGGAGCTCCAGTCACAATTACAGGGATATCAATATCATCATATAAAAAAGCTTTTTCCTTAATACAGTTTTCAAAACTTCCTAAAGCAAAAACAGCAATGTCATGTTCTTCAATTAAACTTTTCTCTTCTTCAGTAATGCCAGATGTTCCTTTTCCATCCCCTCTTGCAAGACCAATCATATTGTCTTTTGCACCGAATTCCCTTAAATATTCTGAGATATCACAGGCTGCATGAGGTAGGTGATGTCTTGCTAAAGTTGGTGAAATGATTGCTATTTCAGAACCTGCCATAGGAGCAACAGCCAATTTGCCTAATAATTCGCCTGATTTTTCTTCAATTTTATCAACATCTTCGATAGGAACTGCCAGATTTAAAACCAATTCCATCTGCTGAATACTTTCTTGAAGAATGAATCCTCCCAAATCTTCAATTAATTCTTTAATTTCTTCACTTTTGTGAACTCCACCAGTAAATATCAATGATTCATACATTTTACCAACTCTCAAAAAATGCAATTACTATTATATATTATATAAATCTTTAATTTCTAACTATATTAAAGTTTCCAAAATGGAATAACGGGCTTCAATTCTTTCAAATGGATTGCTTGAAACAGAACTGTGGGACGGAATTTCAACCAAATTATCTTTTTCGATAACATTTACCTTTAAATAATCAGGATAAACAGTGAAATCAGGATTATCCTCCACTATATTGAATCCCATGTCCAAAACAATATCCTTTAAAAATTTAGAATATACCTTAACGTCAATATCCCTTTCAAAATCTGAATTCAAATATTTGCATGAAAGGTCATAACCTCTGAAAAATGATCTTATATCCTCATCGGCCAGGTCATTCTGGGCAACTTCGGAAACTTTTCTAATGCTTTCAAAAATCTGGCGAGAGGTATTGAGCTTAATGGGCAAACTATCCATTTCAACTTTGCTTTCAGACAATAAAATAGCCAAATCCCCCTCCTCTTCATCAGGATATTTGTTTACAACATAATCGGAAATGCCTGCCAATTTTACAATTTCTTCACACATAGGTGTTGTGATAATTTTCATAAATATTATTATATAATTATTTAATATAAATTACTTCATGAAAGTGACATTGAGTTTTGAGAAAACAGCAAGCGATGACATATCCATAATGGTGGATGCACTAAGGGCAAGCACAACAATAACACTGGCTTTAAACAATTTTAAAAAAATAATACCTTGTTTTACACCCGAAGAAGCTTTAAAATTAAAAGAAAAACATGACGGAGTTCTTGCCGGAGAGCGTGGAGGGAAAATGATTGAGGGATTTGATATTGGAAATTCTCCTCAAACAGCAGAAGGTTACAAAAGCGACAAGGACACACTCATATTAACCACCAGCAATGGAACCAGAATACTTGAAAACATGACCTCAACAGTGCTTGTGGGATGCATGGTGAATGCAAAAGCTGTTGCAGATGCAAGTGTTAAAATGGCTGAAAGCCACATAGATGTAGTCATGGCAGGGGTTAAGGGCCGTTTTGCACTGGAAGATTTTTTAGCTTCCGGAGAAATACTCTACCAGATTTGTCAAAACTTAAATGACTGTGAACCGGATGACTACGCCAAAGCAGCAATAATGGCGAGCAGAGACTATGAAGCCTTAAAAGATGGATTTTTAAATAGCACTTCAGGTAAACGTTTAAGAAAACTCAATTATGAAAAGGATATTGAATGTTGTTTTGAAAAAAACGTAAGCGACAATGTTGCGGTATATGAAAATAATGAATTGACACTAATCAAAGATTAACTTTATATACCTTATTTTCATAATATTATTAGATGATATACAATTAATATAAAGAAGTGTTTTATCAATGAAAAGAGAATGTTTAACTATAATAGGTACCGCACATGTATCTTCAGAAAGTGTTGATGAAGTAAAGGATGCCATTTATGAACAACATCCTGAAGTAGTGGCCATTGAACTTGATAGGGGCAGGTACATAAGACTAAAAAAATCAATGATGGGCATCGAAGAGGATGACACCATCTCCGTTTCCAAAATAATCAAAGAGAACAAAGTAGGATTATTTTTAACAACAACACTTCTTGGATATTTTCAGTCAAAAATTGGTGCCGATGTTGATGTGAAACCCGGATCTGAAATGGTCGGAGCAATTGAAGCATGCGAAGATTTAGGAATACCTATTGCATTAATCGACAGAGAAATCAATACCACCCTTCAACGGGCTTTAAACAAAATGGGCTTTATGGAAAAAGCCAAATTTTTATTTGGCCTTCTCACATCTGCATTTGGCGGAGATGATGAAGAGGATGAAATAGATATTGAAGACTTGAAAAATCCTGAAAACATTGATGAATTAATGGAAATGTTTAAAGATGAAGCTCCTAGCGTATATGAAGTTTTAGTTCGTGAAAGAGACGCATATCTTGCCGGAAAAATACTTCAAATACCCCAAGATCATGTAATTGCAGTTGTAGGAGCAGGACATAAGCCAGGAATTATAAAATACCTTGACAACCCAGAGACATTGCCTCCCCTTCACGAATTAGAGGACATTGAAAACAAAGGCGGAATCCCATGGGTCAAAATAATACTCGCCATGATTCCTATTTTATTTGTGGTGATATTTTTTCTGGCATATATTAGCGGGATAAACATTACCGGAAACATCTACGAATTCATTATAATAAGTATGATAATGGGATTTATAGGATCCATTCTTTCAGGATCAAAAATCCAATCCGCAGTTGTTGGAGGCTTAGTGGCACCATTAACCATTATACACCCCTTGCTTGCTGCCGGATGGTTTTCAGGATTGACCGAAGCGAAATTCAGAAAAGTCAGGAAAAGAGATATTCAAAATCTAGCACATATAGAAAACTTTAAGGATTTGTGGCACAACAATATCTTTAGAATATTGCTTGTTGTTGTTGGAACCAATTTGGGAGTCAGCATAGCAACTTTAGTTATTCTTCCATCCAAAGTTTTCATACCACTGTTCATGAAAATCTTTGGAGGATAGTGAAAATTTTATATAATATATTATAGTTATAATATAATTACTTAATTTATGGGAAAAATCACAATGTATCTTATATTTCGTTGCGACTGCGGTCGTGCATTATATGCAAAAGAAGGTGTAGCTACACGCAAATGTGTATGCGGCAAAACACTGAAAGTAAAATCAAGGAGAATATTTAAAAAGGCAGCTACACGTGAAGATGCATCCCTGGCCGTTCAAGAAATGCAAGATAAGATATATGGCAACACTGGCTTCAAAAGAGCTAGTGAATTATAACTAGTTTTAATGGTCTGTTAAAAATGATTGGAACGACACTCGAGATAATTATAATATTAATTTTAATAATACTAACAGGTTATCTGTCAATGGCTGAATTGGCTGTTGTATCCGTAAGAAAAGCAAAAATGCAAAAATATATAGAAGAAGGAAACAAAAACGCCGAAATAGTAATGGAACTACTGGAAGATCCAAACGAATTTTTATCAACAGTGCAAATTGGAATTTCCCTTATCGGCGTTTTGACAGGTGCATTCGGTGGAGTAACATTAGCCGAACCTCTTGCCAAGCTGATTTCATTCATACCATATAGCGAGCCTATAAGTGTAGCAATCGTTGTTATTATCACAACATACTTGACATTGGTCGTTGGAGAAATTGTTCCTAAGGTAATTGCATTAAACGACCCTGAAAGAATATCCCTGAAAGTTGCAAAAAGCATGGTTATTCTTGAAAAGGTCTCAAAGCCTGTGAGTTTTATTCTTGCAAAATCAAGCAGTTTTCTATTATGGGTAATGAGAATTGAAAACAAAAATGATGATGTTGTTACCGAAGAAGAAATAGAATTGATGATTAAAGAAGGAAGAGAAGACGGAACAATTGAACAAGAGGAAGAAGCAATTATCAAAAGAGTTTTCAAGCTTGATGACCAAAAGGTTGAAAGCATAATGACTCCCCGCAATGAAATCATATGGATTGATTTGGAAGATGATAGGGACATCAACAAGGTTAAAATCATCGAAAGTAAAAGGTCAATTTTCCCAATCGCCACTGGAGAACTGGATGACTTCATAGGTGTTGTTCAGGCAAAAGACATACTTTCAGCCATGTTCAGCGGAGAAAAATTTGATGTTCACAAAATCGTGAAAGAACCTTTGGTAGTTTCCGAACACCTGGAAACACTTGAATTGTTAAAAGAGTTCAAAGAAAACCAAGGATATGTACACATGTGTCTTGTTGTCGATGAATTCGGAAGTGTTGAAGGTTTGATTACATTAAACGATTTGCTTGAAGGTATTGTTGGAGACATTCCAGGAATTGATGAGGAAGATGAACCTCAAGCTACCCAAAGAGATGACGGAACCTGGCTGATTGATGGAAGATATCCCATTGACAGATTCAAGGAATTATTTGACTTTAATGAATCACTGCCTGATGAGGAAGAAGATGGTTACACAACACTTGCAGGTTTTATATTGAGCTTAAGCGGAACTATACCTAATGAAAAAGACAAGTACGAATGTGGAAGATTCATTTTTGAAATCATAGACCTTGACGGGCATCAAATAGATAAGGTTCTAGTGACCGATTTAGGGCCTCAAGAGCCAATTAATACAGAGGAATAAAAATGGATGCATCAATATTATTGCAATTTGTTTTACTGATTGTAGGATTTGTATTTTTAATAAAGGGATCCGACCTTTTTGTTGATGGTGCAAGCAGTATCGCTTCAATTTTAAAGATACCTACAATAATTGTCGGATTGACCATTGTTGCACTCGGAACAAGCGCCCCTGAAGCTGCAGTTTCCATTACTTCGTCAATTGCCGGAAATAATGCACTGGCCGTCAGTAACGTTATTGGTAGTAATTTATTCAATTTATTGATGGTAATAGGTGTAGCGGCATTGCTCAGCGATTTGTTAATGGAAAAAAGCGTTCTTGATAAAGATTTACCGTTCCTTGTTGGAATTACATTATTATTAGCCGCATTCATAGTAATCGGATGGAACGTTACACAAATTGAAGGAATAATCCTGCTTGTTATTATGGTAGGATACATATTTTATTTAATTCGTTCCACAAAAGGTTCCGGTGCAATGAATTATGTGGAAAAACCGAAATTGACCCTTCCAAAAAGTATCATTTTCATACTCATAGGTATTGCTGGAATTGTTCTTGGAGGAAATATGGTTGTTAACAGCGCATCAGATATAGCAATTGCGTTTGGTATGAGTGAAACTTTAGTCGGTTTAACTATTGTAGCCATAGGTACTTCATTACCAGAACTTGTAACATCATTGACCGCTTTAAAGAAAGGGGAAAATGAGTTAGTTATAGGAAATGTAATAGGTTCAAACATTTTCAATATCCTGTTTGTATTAGGTGCAAGCAGTGCAATAAAATCAATACCGCTTGACTCCAGCATGCTTATAGATGTGCTATTCATGATTGCAGTTACAGTATTGTGTTACATCTTCGGCAAAACACAAGAAAAATATGATAAAAAAGAGGGTGCAATACTAGTTGCATTATTCATAGGGTATATGGCCTTCGCAATTATCAGAAATTAGTTTTTTTAACTCACAAGCCTTGCAGACATTTGATGAAGTCGGTTCACCGCAAACTTCACATTCATTTAGGCTTGTGGAAATATCATTTTCAAAAGTCAATATCTTTTGAAATGATTCCATCACATTACTTTTAATTCCAGGATATTTATCTTCATTGACATTTAAAAATTCTTTTATTTTAGCTCTCAAAGACAAATGAGAGTAGGGACATTCATCCAGATGAATATCAATATCATTTAAAACCGCCCACATTCCAACTTCTTTTTCAGGAGTGTTCCACAACGGTTTGATTCTTGGAACCAGTTTCGGATGAATCACATCAAGTTCGGGTCCGAACTTGGAGAATTTGATAGTATCGCCACGTGCGAAACTCATTAAAAATGATTGTATTTCATCATCAAGATTATGGCCTGTGGCAATTTTACATGCTCCCAATTCATAAGCTGTTTTATTTAATATATTTCTTCTGAAAACACCGCAGGGAATGCAAGCACTTTTAAAATCCCGATATACATCATCCAGGGCAAATCCTTCCTCATCCTTAAATGATTTTTGAACAAGTTCAATATCAAGGTCCCGAGCATTTTTAATAGCTGAATCGATTCCGTGTTGCCTGTATCCTTCAATACCTTCATCAACACTGACAGCAACCAAATCAAAATCCAAATAGTTTTGATAATTTTTAAGGGCATGTAAAGTAAGTACACTGTCTTTGCCTCCAGACAGTGCAACTGCAATTAATTCATTTTCCTTGATTAAATTATAATCTTTAATCAGATTGTTTATTCTTGCAAAAATCTTTTCATTGAATTCATCTTTGTTTAATTTGACCATTACTAAATTAATTTATAGAAAGATAAATAAATAATTTTACCAGGTGAAAATATGATAACATGTGATTTTGCAATATTGCCTGTGGGAACTGAAACCACAGAATGTAAAGACTACGTAACAGCAGCAGTCCAATCAATTAAAGATTCCGGCCTCGATTACCAATTGACAGGCATGGGAACACAAATTGAAGCGGAAAATTTATCCGAACTTTATGAAGCGATTGCCAATGCCCAAGAAGCCATTTTCAAGCTAGGTATCGGTAGAGTCTATACTGTCATAAAAGTAGATGACAGAAGAGATTTAGAAAATAGAACTTTAGATGCTAAAGTTGAAACAGTCGAAAAAATGTTAAAATAAAAAAAAGTTGGTTGAAAAAACTATAATTCTTTAGATGCTTTTTCAACAGCTTCAATTACCAAATCCAAATCTTCTTTTGTAAGTGAAGGATGGACAGGAAGTGAAATTACATTGTTCGCTGCAAGTTCTGCATTTGGACAATCCCCTTCCAAACCTAATTTTCTATAAGCAGGTTGATTATATAATGGAATTGGATAATGAATGCCAGTACCTACACCGCAATCATTGATTATGTCAACCCAATCATCACGGTCTCCTTTTTCAACACGAATAGTATATTGGTGATATACATGTTTGGATCCATATGCGCAATAAGGAGTAACGACACCGTCAATATCTTTCAAACCTTCGTTTAAATATGCCGCATTTTCAATTCTTTTTTCATTGAATCCATCGATTTTATTTAATTGTGCCAAACCTATTGCTGCTGCAATATCTGTCATTCTGAAGTTATATCCTATATCATCATGATGATATCTTACACTAGCACCATGTGCCCTGAATGCTCTGGCATTGTCTGCCAAATCGTCATCATCAGTGGTGATAATTCCTCCTTCGGAAGTTGTCATATTTTTAGTAGGATAAAAACTAAAGCAGGACATATCTCCTAAACTGCCGACCTTTTCACCATTGCAGGTTGCACCATGTGCCTGAGCAGCATCTTCAATAACTGCCAATCCATGCTTTTCGGCAATTTCATTAATTCTATCCATATTGGAAGACTGACCATATAATTGAACCGGTAAAATCGCCTGAGTATTTTCATTTATTAAAGGTTCAATTGAATCAGGATTGATTGTATAAGTTTTTAAATCAATGTCTGCAAAAACAGGTTTTGCACCTGTATATACAATTGAATTTCCACTTGCAATAAATGTGAATGGAGTTGTAATCACTTCATCCCCTTTGCCAATACCACATGACAATAAAGCAACATGCAACGCAGCAGTACCGGAATTAACAGCAATACCGTAATCTGATCCGACCCACTCTGCGAATTTTTGTTCAAATTCTTCTACTTTAGGTCCTTGAGCAATCATTCCAGATTTTAAAACTTCAACTACATTTTCTATTTCTTCATCGCCAATAATAGGTTTTGCAATAGGAACTTTAATCTCTGACACATTTATCACCAAATTATAAAAGTTAGATTAATAATCATACTAAATATTTAAATTTAATAATATTTAAAACATTACATAGACAACAATATCAATATGAGTGTGAATTAATGGATGAACATAAGATTAAACAAATTGAAGAAGGGTTGACAAAAATCGAATTTCCCGAATTTGACAAAGTTTCATCTGACGCTCCTGTTTTTTATAATCCCCATATGGAATTGAATAGAGATTTATCAATTCTTGCCATACAAGTATTCCAAAAACAAGAAGAAAGAGAAATAAACATTTGTGATTTGTTTGGCGGTAGCGGAATTAGAGGAATTCGTTATAAGAATGAGATAGATGGCGTCGGAAATGTATGTATTAATGATATCAGCGAGTTAGCCAATGAATTTGAACGACATAATATTCAATTAAATAATCTTAAGGATATTGAAGTTCATCAGCATGACGCCAGCATGTTTTTAAGAATGAAACGGGGAGAATTTGATGTGATTGACATAGATCCATTCGGAACACCATCCCCATTTTTGGATTCTGCAGGATATTGTGCCCGCAGAAATTCACTACTATGCGTTACTGCAACTGATACATCTGCACTATGCGGAACATACAAGGAACCCTGCATTCGAAAATACAATGCAAAACCCTACAAAAGCGAATATTGCCATGAAAACGGCATCAGAATCTTAGCAGGTTTTGTGGCTCTGACCCTTTCAAAATATGCAAAATACATTGAAATACAAATGTCCCACAGCACTGAACATTATATGAGATTGTACATAAAAGTTAAAAAAGGTTCAAAAAAGAGTGATGAATCATTGAAAAATATAGGTTACATCAGCCACTGCAAAAGCTGTTTGCACAGACAGACAACAAAAGGACTGGCCAGCGCAATCGAAGAAACATGCCCTGTTTGCGGTGAAAAATTAATCCATGCAGGCCCATTATGGTTAGGCCCTATTCAAAATAAGGAGTTCATCGAAGAGATGATTGATGAGACAAATTACAAAAAAATCAATACTGAAAAACAAGCCCTAAAATTACTTAACAGTTGTCTTTTAGAGGCAGATGCTCCAGCAACATTTTTTGACGTTCACAGCATATGCAAATCATTAAAAGTAAGTGCACCAAAGCTTGATTTAATTTTTGAAAAAATTAAAAATAAAGGATTTAGTGCCGTCAAAACCCATTACAATCCATTAGGCATAAAAACAGATGCAAACATAGATGACATAAAAAAAATACTCCTTGAATTTTCAAAAGACTAGTTATATAATTAAACAAAATAAATTTTTGAAAAAATATAAGTAAATATTATCCAAAATATTTATAAACACCCAAGGAAATACCCATATTATCCTTAAAAATACTGGTACATATTATCAAAAAATAATTAAAAATACAAATACTTTTAAATATAATAAACAATTAATTAAATGTATATATCAACTAATTAATTTAACAATATAATTAGTTTAATATTAATTGAAGTGATTATAATGGTAAAAACTAAAGACAATGTTGTGAAACTTGATGATACCGATGTAAACATTCTAAAAATTATTAATGAGGATGTTAGAACATCATATAGACAAATATCCCGTAGTTTAGATGTTTCAGTAGGTACTGTACACAATCGTATAGACAAAATGGTGAAATCTGGAGTTATCAAAAAGTTCTCACCAGTAATCGACCATGAAAAATTAGGATTCGTTTTAACTACAATTATTGGGGTAAGAGTTAAAGGCGGAAAACTTAAAAATTGGGAAGAAAAAACATTTTTCAACAAAAATGTTGTTGGAATATACGATGTTACTGGAGAATATGATGCATTCTTAATTGCTAAATTCAGAAATACAAATGAACTAAATTCATTTATTAAGGAATTATTAAAAGATCCAATTATAGAAAGAACATACACACAAACCGTTTTAGATGTTATCAAAGAAGACATGGGTTCTTCAAATATTTTATAAATACCCTGCAAGCAGTTGAACTATTGGCAACTGCTTAATTTACTATTTTTTTTATTAATATCACATATCTTCATTTAATTAACTATTTTTTAAAATCTATATGTAAAATTAAAATTCCATCAAACCGGCGAAAAATACATCCCTAAATCAAAAATCGTTTAAATATATAAATATGAAAACATACTTAATATATAATATTTAATTAAATATTTTAGAGGTTATTAAATTGGCAGTATGCTTACCCGACACCCAAGATGACACTCCAAGCATACCTATTAAACTTACAAGAGTAGGTGTAACAGGAGTAAAAAAATTAATACAATTAGATAGAATAAATAAAAGACCTATAATCTTATTACCTACATTTGACGCATTTGTAGATTTACCAAATGATCAAAAAGGCGTGCATATGTCTAGAAATCCTGAAGCAATTAGTGAAGTTCTTGAAGAAGTTGCTAATGACAAAGGGGTTGCTGTTGAATCATTATGTGCAAAAATTGTAGATAAAATGATGACCAAACACGAATATGCTAAACGTGTTGAAATATCAATGACTACTGATTTTATGTTTATGAAAGAGTCACCAGTGACTAAAAATAAGACTCAGGAGATGGCCGAATTAAAAGCGAAAGCCATCGGTTACAGAAATGACAAAGGTGAAGTTACCATTAAAAAAAGTATCGGAGCAGAACTTATTGGAATGACTGTTTGTCCATGTGCTCAGGAATCCGTAAGGGAATCAGATAAAAATAAGCTATTGGAATTTTTAGATGAAGAAACTACCCAAAAAGTTCTAGATACAGTCACTTTTGCATCACATAATCAACGAGGAGTTGGAACATTATTGATTGAAGTTCCTGAAGATAAAGTTGTGAAAGCGGAAGACATTATTGAAATTATTGAAGCTTCAATGAGTTCCCCAGTGTGTGAATTGTTAAAAAGGCCTGATGAAAATGCTACCGTCATGAATGCTCACAGAAAACCTGTGTTTGTTGAGGACTGTGTCAGAAACATGATGGAAAAGATTGCAATGAAATACTCAGATTTCCCTGACGATACTTTAATCACATCCCGCCAGGAAAATCAGGAAAGTATTCACAGACACAATGCATTTGCCGAAAAAGTAACTACAATGGGCGAATTGAAAGAAGAATTGAATATTCAATAGGATCTGATTTAATGAAAAAAACATATGAAATTGCGGGAGAAGTAATGGGTTTTTTCGATTCATTCAAAGGATCCAGACCTGCAATCGACAACAGCAGAATTTTAATTGTAAGGGGAAAATCCAGAAAAGTTTTACCATTGGATTCATTTGATTCAAAACTTTCAGAAATCGGAGAAATACTCGGAGGAACAGAAATAGATGCATCATCAGACAAGATAGAAGAAATTCTCAAATCAGGGGATAAACACATTAAAGAAAGTGAAAAAAACACAGGAACCATTGACAGTAAAGGATTCATCAGAATGCAAGAAGAGTTAGAATCAATGGGGCTTGTAGTGGCTTACAAAGTGTTTGAACTCCCAAGTTTTGATGTGATTATAGCAATCTGGGAAGACAAAAACGAAATTCCTCCGCTCTATGTTGAAGTAACCGTTTCCCAACGCGAAGATTAAATATGTCAAATTTAACTAAAGAGGATATTCTCACCATATTAACCGCAACAGAAGCCGACATTGCAAAATATCTGTTGGAAGTTGCACAATATAGGGAGAATAATCTCATCACTTATTCTAAAAACATATTCATACCCTTAACTGAAATTTGCAGAAATGACTGCGGATATTGCAATTTTAAAAAGAACCCGGATGACCCAAAAGCAATCATCCTCAAGACAAAAAAAGAAATTTTATCAGAATTGAAAGAAGCTGAAAAACAAGGGTGTAAAGAAGCTCTCTTCACTTTCGGAGAAGATGCAGATGAAGAGGAAATTGTTCAGCTAAGACTAAAAGAATTTGGCTATGAAAAAATGATTGATTATGTTGTCGACATTTGCCAAATGACATTAGATGAAACTTCTCTGCTGCCCCACACAAACGGTGGTAATTTTAGTTATGATGATTTGAAAAGGCTTAAAGAAGTTAATGTGTCAATGGGTTTGATGCTTGAAAATTCATCATCAAGGTTAATGGAGCTGCCAGCCCACAACAAAAGCCCCGGAAAAAATCCTAAGCTAAGATTAGAAACTATTTCCAATGCAGGGAAACTAAAAATACCATATACAACAGGCATCCTAATAGGCATTGGAGAAACAAAAGAAGAAATTGCAGAGTCATTAATTGCAATTAAAGATCTCTATGATACATACGGACATATTCAGGAAGTAATTATTCAAAATTTCACACCTATTCCTGGAATCGAAATGGAAAATTGGCCAAAACCAAGCTTTTTAGATATGATTAGAACCGTCCTTGCAGGAGCATTATTATTCAAGGACAGTGACGTCAGCATACAAGTTCCCCCTAATTTAAATAGGGACACTGCACAGATATTCCTGCTTTGCGGTGCAGACGACTGGGGAGGAGTTTCACCAATAAGTCCTGATTTTGTCAACATCACATCCCCCTGGCCAGAAATTGATGAACTTGAAGATTTGACAATTGATGCAGGATTTGAGTTAACCGAAAGATTATGTGTTTACGATAAATACATTAACGGCGAATGGCTGAATGACCATTTATTGGAAAAAATATCTAAGTTATCCTAACATCCAGAACAACATGCTCAACGCCGGGAGCATATTTTTTTATTTTGTTTAGTTTCAGCAATTCAACATCCCGACTGCCCGCCTGTGAAATAACTCTTTCAATAGGCCTTGTTTTCATTAGTTTTTCAGGAACTGTTTCATGATAATGCAGGATTCCACCTTCATTCAAACTATCGATGGCAACTTTCAAATAGTGATGTGTTGTTTTTACATATCCCATTACAATACGATCTGCATTGTATTTTGGAGCCTGCTCCATGCAATCTCCCAAAATCGGAGTCACATTAGTTAATTTATTTAATTTTATATTTTCCTTTAAGTAAAAGTAAGAATTGGGATTTATCTCAATTGAATAAACGTGTTTTGCATTTGAATGAACACCTATGGGAATTGAAAAATAACCTATTCCAGCAAACATATCCATTACAGTCTCATCATCCCCAACCAACTTTGCAATACGCAGCCTCTCATTATTGTTTCCCTTGGACCACATAACTTTTGCCAAATCCAATTTAAAAAGACAGCCGTTTTCTTTATTTACTGTTTCAGTCTCATCACCATAAAGCACAGTGTAGACAGGTTCCCTTTTTGTCCCCTGAATATGGTCTATTTTCATTATGGTTTTTACATTATGCTTCCTTGAGAGATTTTCCAAATCATCATAAGATTCATAATCAAACTTACTGTCTAAAATTAGGATATCGCCTATACGTTTCCATTTCAATTTATTCACCTATGATAAGAAAAGTTTATATATGCAAATATATAATATTAATATTGTTAGTTTATACTAATTATTGATTCTGATTTTAAATAAAATTAATATGTGATATACATTTAATTGATTTAATTATATTCAACCTAATTAAGTAGTTGAAATAAGATATTTTAAATACTATAGAGGTGTATTTAAATGGATGATAAAATATTGGAAGGTACAACAACCGTTGGAATCACTTGTAAAGACGGGGTTGTATTTGCAAGCGAAAGAAGAGCTAGTATGGGAAACTTAGTAGCTCATAAAGTCGCAGAAAAAATATTTAAAATTGACGATCATATTGTAACAACCATTGCTGGTTCAGTGGGAGATGCACAAAGTTTAATGAAAGTTATTGAAGCAGAAGTTTCTCTTTACCAAATGAGAAACAACGATACCATTAGCGTAAAAGCTGCCGCATCATTAACTGCAAATATCTTACGTTCAGGTCCAATGTATGTTCAGACATTACTTGGAGGAATGGACGGAGACAAACCATCTCTTTATTCCTTGGATCCAGCTGGTGGAATGATAGAAGACACTTATATCTCAACTGGATCAGGTTCTATCGTTGCATACGGAGTTCTTGAAGACAGATTTAGAGATGACTTAACAACTGACGAAGGAATTGAAATAGCCATAAGAGCTATTAGAGCCGCTGCTGAGCGTGATACATACTCCGGTAACGGATATTTAGTTGCGAAAGTAGATAAAAACGGCTTTGAAATGTTAGATAATGAAAAAATTAATGAAATTCTAAAAGAAATATAAGTAAGCTAATTTTTCATAACTAACTATTTTTTTATATAAATAGTGTAGATAGTTTATGAAATTTAACTATTTATGGCTTAAAGCTTTTCATAAACTATTATACTACACCAACTTTTTTTGAAGGGATTATATGACTTCAGACATTTTAGAAGATATTAAAAAAGAGATTTTAGAAAAACTACCAAATGAAATTCAAGTTTCAAAAGTGGAATTTGAAGGCCCAGAAGTAGTAGTTTATACTAAAAATCCAGAAATAATAACTGAAAACGGAGATCTTATAAGATCACTTGCAAAAGAACTTAGAAAAAGAATTATCATCAGATCCGACAAATGTGCATTGCTAGAACCTGAAGAAACCATTAATAAAGTTCATGAAATTGTGCCTGACGGAGCTGAAATTACTGACATTTACTTTGATACTGTAACTGGCGAAGTAGTAATTACTGCAAAAAAACCTGGATTGGTTATTGGGAAGTATGGAGTAACATCCAGAAATATCGTTAAAAATACTGGATGGGCACCTAAAATCTTAAGAACCCCACCAATTAGTTCAGACATAATTGGAAAGATCAGAACAATACAAAAGAATAGTAGTAAAGAAAGAAAGAAAATGTTGCAACGTCTCGGACGTCAAATTCACCAAGGAAGCAAACATCCGAATGATTGGGCAAGAGTTACTTCCATGGGAGGATTTAAAGAAGTAGGACGTTCTTCAATGTTATTGCAAACACCAAACAGTCGTGTTTTATTAGATTGTGGTGTTAATGTTGCAGCATCAGATAATAAAAACGCATTCCCTTATTTGAATGCTCCTGAATTTTCAATTGAAGAATTGGATGCAGTTATTATTTCTCACGCTCACTTGGATCACTGCGGATTTGTACCTTACCTTTACCATTATGGATATGAAGGACCTGTTTACTGTACAACCCCAACCAGAGATTTAACTACACTTTTACAATTCGATCACTTGGATATAGCCCATAGGGAAGGAAATCCTCTCCCATTTACATCAAAACATGTAAAACAAGCTATTAAAAATACAATTACTTTAGATTACGGAGAAGTAACCGACATTTCTCCAGACATAAGATTAACATTACATAATGCAGGACACATTTTAGGTTCAGCAATATCCCATATGCACATTGGAGATGGGGCTCACAATCTTGTATACACAGGAGATTTCAAATATGAACCTTCCAGATTACTTGAACCTGCAACAATTAGATTCCCACGTGCTGAAACCGTTATTATGGAAAGTACCTATGGTGGAAAAGAAGATGTGCAACCTTCCAGAAACAATGCTGAAAAAGAAATGATGAAAACCATCTACAAAACACTAAAACGTGGAGGAAAAGTATTGGTTCCAGTATTTGCAGTGGGAAGAGCACAAGAACTTATGGTTGTTCTGGAAGAATACATGAGACATGGATTAATTGAAGAAGTACCTATCTACATTGACGGTATGATTTGGGAAGCAACCGCAATCCATACCGCAAGACCTGAATACTTAAGTAAAGATTTGAGAGATCAAATTTTCCATATGGGAAGAAACCCATTTGTCTCAGACATGTTTAAAAAAGTTCAAAATCACGATCAAAGAAAAGAAATTGTCGAAAGCAGACAACCTGCAATCATATTATCCACTTCAGGTATGTTAACCGGTGGAAACTCTGTAGAATACTTCAAATGGTTATGTGAAGATGAGAAAAACACATTAATCTTCGTAGGATATCAATCAGAAGGTTCCATGGGTAGAAGAGTACAAAAAGGATGGAAAGAAATTCCTCTTGAAGATGATGACGGCAGAACCAGACAATTCTGCGTAAAAATGCATGTCAAAACTATTAACGGATTTAGTGGACACTCCAACAGAAGACAATTGATGGAATATGTGAAAAGACTTAATCCAAGACCAGATAAAGTTATCACATGTCATGGAGACCCATATAAAGCGGTTGATTTAGCATCTTCTATTCATAGAAGTTATAAAATTGAAACTAAAACCCCAATTAATTTAGATTGTGTTAGGATACAATAATAAAAAACAATTAAATACTTAATAAAACAAAGTATTAATTGATGTAATATTGTTAAACACAATATTTTTTTATTTATTTTTAAAGAAAATAACAAATAAAGCTTATAGGTGTAAAAATGGTTACTTATTCAGAATCTGGTGTTGATATTGATCTTGAAGCTGTTACTGTTTCAAAATTAGCAGATAAACTTAAATCAACATTAAGTTGTAGAGACATCATCACCGACAGTGGTCATTATGCTGCTTTAGTTAAATTAGGCGATAAAGCTATTGCAATGAGTACTGACGGTGTTGGAAGTAAAATTTTAATTGCAGAAATGATGAATAAATACGATACAGTAGGTATAGACTGCATTGCTATGGTTGTCAACGATATTCTATGTGTAGGAGCAGAACCAATAGCATTAGTAGATTATCTTGCTGTTGAAAAACCAGACCCTGAAAGAGCTAGTGAAATTGCTGAAGGTCTTGTAAAAGGTGCTGAAGAATCAAAAATCGCAATTATCGGTGGTGAAACTGCTTCACTTCCAGGAATCATCAAAGACTTCGATTTGGCAGGTACCGGAATTGGTTTTGTAGATATTGATAAAATCATTACCGGAGAAAATATAAAACCGGGAAACGTACTGATAGGTATTGAAAGTAACGGTATCCACTCCAATGGATACAGTCTTGCAAGAAAAGCATTGTTTGATGATGCAGGATTTAACGTTGATGACAAAATGCCAAACGGCGAGACAACTATTGGTGAAGAATTAATCAGACCAACTGAATTATATGTCAAACCTATAGTGGCATTATTTGAAAAAGAATACAATATTAATGGACTTGCACATATCACAGGAGGAGGATTTACAAATCTCAGACGTTTGAAAAAAGGCGTTGGATATGACATTAACGACCTTCCCGAAGTTCCAGAAATATTTAAACTAATTTACGAACAAAATGTAGACATCAAAGAAATGTATAAAGTATTTAATATGGGTGTCGGTTTTGTCGTGATTGCTGAAGAGAATGAAGCTGAAAAAATAATGGATACTTTAAAAGAGTACTGCAATTGCCAAATTATTGGTAAAGTAACAGATGACGAAAAGATAACCGTTAAGGCTTTTGAAGGATCCGAAATCGAATACTGATTTGATAAAAATTGAGAGGTGTATAAATGAAGATAATGAAAGATAATGAGATAGCTCTTGTAAAAGAAATACTGAAAAAATTAGGGGCTAGCGAAGAAGACAGCGAATTTGTAGCTGAAGCAACAATTGATGCTGACTTAAAAGGTTTCACATCACATGGATTGGGAAGATTCCCACAATACTTAATTAGTATCGAATCAGGAACCATAAACCTAAAAGATGATATTGTTATAGAAAAGGAAACACCTGCAATTGCTTTAATTAATGGTAATAGTGGATTTGGACAAGCTGTATCATACAAAGCAATGCAATTAGCTATTAAAAAAGCTAAAGATGTAGGAATTGGATGTGTAGGTGTTCACAATTCAAATCACTTCGGAGTAACCGGATTTTATTCTGATTTAGCATTAAGAGAAAACTGCATCGGACTCGTTATTGCAAATACCGATCCTGCTATTGCTCCATTAGGAGGTAGTCAATCTTTAATCGGTACCAACCCGCTTGCATTAGGTATTCCTTCAGAAACCTACATTACTGTAGATATGGCAACTTCCGTTACCGCCCGTGGAAAAATCATCGAATCAAAAAGAAAAGGCTTAGACTTACCTGATGGATGGGCATTAGATAAAGACGGAAAACCAACAAACGACCCTGAAGCAGCACTTGAAGGATCAATTTTACCGTTTGGTGGATTCAAAGGATATGCATTGTCCTTATTAATTGAAATCCTTACCGGACCACTAGTACAAGCAGGATATGGACTTGGAGTTAGCGGTACCGCTTCACCAACCAAAGACTGTACCAAAGGAGATTTATATGTCGTAATTGACCCATCCAAATTTGGAGACTTCGGAGAATTTGTCGCAAATACTGAAGACTTCGTATCTCAAGTAAGAGCTACAGGAGAAAATGTGGCAATACCAGGAGATTTGGAAGTTAAAAGAATTGCCGATGCTGAAGCAAACGGTGTTGCAATAGATGAAAAATTATACGAACAATTAAAAGGAATCTGCGACGATTTGGATATCAATATAGATTCCTATATCGAAGAATAATTATTCTCAATAGAATATATTCTTCACATTATCTCTTTTTTTATAACAAATCATTACTCTTTTTACATAATAATTTTTCTATCACAACAAATGAAATATATTACTTTATATGAAAATTATAAATAACTTCAATTAAATAAATTAAATTATATTTAATAATTTATAGAATTGTTGAATATTGCTAGTAGATGAAAAAAGTAATAATATGTACATTACATTAATGCCTAATCATACTGTGTTGAATATAAAAACAACACATTGGGGCTAAAATCAATAATAGTGGTGAATCATATGATTAACTGAGGTATTCTTCATCAAATAGCAAATATTACATTAATACATATTAAAAAGGTGGAAATGATATGAAAAAATCATTAATATTGTTTTTGCTCATTTTAATAAGTGTTTGTGCAGTTTCTAATGTAAGTGCAGCAGATGACGCTAACATCCTTGCATCCGACAACACAACAGACATTGAGACAAAAACAACAGACGAATCTCCAACTGAAGATTATTTGGTAGACAGTCAGGACAATGCAAATAATCTGAAGTCTGGAAATAATAATTACAGAAATCTTCAATATAAAATTGACAATGCAAAAGAAGGAGACACAATAACTATTGAAGGAAATTATACATGCGATTATCTGATTAACGTTGATAAAACCCTTAAAATTGTAGGGGCTGGTGATGGAGCAGTAATAAAATACAATGGTTCATCCGAATACAATACCCCATTCTTCAATATCGGTGAAAATGCTTCCAATGTTGTTTTAAGCAATATAAAATTTGTTGGAAGTGTTTTTTTATACGGAGGTGCAATAACCTGGCAGGGTGACAACGGTACCATAAAAGATTGTGATTTCATAGACAATAATGCAAGAAGCACAGACTACGGAATTGGTGGTGCACTCCTAATCATAGGTAAAAATTGTAAAGTAGATGGATGCACATTTATTAACAACCATGCAGTTTTATATGGTGGTGCCATCTTTTCTAATGGAACAGGAACCATAATAAGCGACTGTGAATTCAGTGACAACGTTGCAAGTGGTGAAGGCAGCTATGGTGGTGCTATACTATTGAGGTCCGCCGGCAGTACTGTACGCAATTGTATTTTCAACAACAATCACTGTATGGATTATGGAGGAGCAATTGCAGCACTTGAAGAAAATATAGCCATAATAAACTGCCAATTCACCAACAACTATGTTTCAAATAAAAATGATGAAAGCAAACGTCAGGGAGGAGGAGCAATTATGAGTGTCAATTCCCATGGTTTAACTGTAGACAATTGTACTTTCATTGGAAATCATGCACGTGAAACAGAGGGTGGAGCCATAAGTCTATGTGAAAACGATACAGTGAACAAATCATTCTTTGAAGGAAACTATGCTTCTTTAGGAAATGATTTAATCTTATATGATTGTAAAAATATAATATCAAATCATTTTGTAATTGACTACAATGAAACCCCTAGAGATGCCATTTTTATATATTCAGATGAAATATCCTCAAAAAACAAATTTGAAAAAATAAAAGTCGATTCCAACGTTATCTTTTCACCAGGATTGATTTTTGAATATGGTGACGCAGGACATGTTGGAGTGAGCGTTGAAGGAGGAATTATAGAACTTAAAAATATCAAGGTTTTAAATCAGGATAAAGCCAAGATTACTTATACAAATAACGAAATAACAATTTCAAATTTGAATGTTGGAAATTATGTTCTTCGCGTTACTACCACTCCTGATGAAAACCACACTGCTGTCGATGGATATATGAATTTTACCGTTAAAAAAGCAACTGCAGTTATTTCTGCATCCAAATTAATTGTTGCACTTAACAGTCCCAGTGTTTGGAAAATTACCCTTATCGATGCCAGAAACAAAAAACCTATTTCAGGCATGAAACTCAATTTAAAAGTATACACCGGATCCAAATATAAAACCGTGCAAGTGACTACAAATGCAAAGGGCATTGCATCATATAAAACCAATGCTTTGACTGCAGGAACACATACAATCATAGTAAGTGGAAAACACAATGGATATAACTTCAATACACTGACATCACAAATTGCAGTTGTCAAACAAACTCAATTGACATTTAAACTGCAGAGTAAAGAATCCAACAAAAAAGGGTCAGGACTTTCCTATATTGTATACAATAAGAATACAAAAAAGGCAATTAATGGAGTTAAACTTAAAGTATTAATTTATACCGGCAAAAAATATAAAGAGTATACTTTAACCACTAAAAAAATTAAAGGTAAAAAAACATATAACGGAGCAATCGGTTTTACAACCAATGATTTTTCAGCAGGAACTCACAATGTCATAATTAAGCCAGTAGCCCTTAAATATAAAGGGTCAATAACAACTAGATTAACAATCCAGAAAGCGGCTACAAAAGGTATAAAATACTTCCGTACAATATAAATAATGACTTTTACTTTATTCTTAATTTAGGGGATGTGACTAATGAATAAAAAACTATTATTGATAATATTGATAGGCATTTGTACGATTTCAGCCGTAAGTGCATCATCATATGACTCAGATACCTTTGCACTGGACAACTCAACAAACATTGAAACACAACCAATTGATGAATCACCAGAAGTCAGTGAATCCAATACCCATCATATTGACCCTAGCACTAATATTCAGGATGCAATTGATCAGGCAGATGCAGGGGATACAATTGTGCTCAAAGGTACTTTCGAGCTAAAAAAGGCAATCAATATTGATAAAACAATTACAATCACAGGCGAAGGTGATGGTGCAACAATAAAACCTAATGAAAATAATTTTAACGTTATACGATTTTTCAATATTGGAACTACCGCATCCAATGTAGTTTTAAGTAATGTGAAATTAATCGGAGGAAACGGTAAATTTGGAGGAAGTGTTCTTTGGGAAGGTAATGACGGCATCATAACCAATTGCGAATTTGGTCATAACATGGCTGGTGAAAGCTCTGGAGGAGCAATTTTATTAAAAGGAAACAACTGTAAAATAACCGATTGTACCTTTACAAGCAATATAGCTAAACAGGGTGCAGGCGGTGCAATAGCCATAGTAAGTAACGATTGTCAAATTACCAATTGTACATTTAACGAAAATTCCGCGAACTCATATGCCGGTGCAATATTAATGCAAGGCAATGACTGTCGTATAACAGACTGCACATTCAGTGGCAATTTTGCATCCCAAAGCGGTGGTGCAATCGCTGTTAAAGGAGAAGAAAATACTATTTCAAAGAGCAAATTTAACAGAAATTATCTTAATTCCGTTAAAGAAAGTTTCATAACCGGAGGAGCTGCAATTTATAGTGCTGATTCCAGCAATGGAATGACTGTAGACAACTGTACCTTCACTGAAAATGATGCACGTGGAGCCTATGGTGGAGCTATCGCTTCATGCGATAAGGACATCATAAAAAACTCTTTCTTTAAAGATAACACAGCATTGTTCGGAAAGGCAATATACAGCAATTCATCATCATTCATTACATCAAACTATTTTGTCATCAAATATAATGAAAGTGAAGAAGATGCGCTCAACATAACTAAAAATGCATTTACAGCAGACAATATCTTCAACAGAACCAAAGCATCATCAAGCGTCGATTTCAGCGCCAGCATGATATTTGACTATGGTGCATCAGGTTCCATTCGCGTAATTGTTGATGGTGGAATTGTTAAAAAAGAAAATATTAAAGTTTTAAAACAACCAAAAGCCAAAATTGTCTTTAAAAAGAATATATTGACAATTTCAGGACTTAATGTTGGAAAGTATATTCTTAGAGTTACCACAACACCTGATGAAAACCACACTGCTGTCGACAAGGATTTGAGAATAACCGTTAGAAAAGCAACTGCAGTTATCTCAGCATCCAAAATGACAGTTGCACTTAAAAGTTCTGCAATTTGGTCTATAAAAATCATCAATTCAAAAACTAAAAAGCCTATCAGCAATATGAAACTCACATTAAAAGTTTACACAGGCAAAAATTATAAAATAGTACATGTAATTACAAATTCAAGAGGCATTGCATCATATAAAACCAGAGATTTGACTGCAGGAACACATAAAATCATAGTAAGCGGAACACACAAAGGATATAACTTCAATACACTGACATCACAAATCACCGTTATCAAACAAACACCTTTGAAATTTACACTTATGGCAAGAAGCTCTGACAAGGCCGGCGCAATACTTTCCTACACCGTTTCAAATAAAAATACAAACAAGGGAATTAATGGAGTTAAATTAAAAGTCTTAATTTACACCGGCAAAAAATATAAAACTTATTCTTTGACCACCAAATCTATTAAAGGTAGCTCAAAAATATATGACGGAGCTTTTGGTTTTTCTACAAATGATTTCTCTGCAGGAAAACATGTTGTTAAAATAATGCCTTATGCATTGAAATATGATGGATCCACATCATCTTACATAGTGATTCAGAAAAGTGCCACAAAAAGAACAAAATTTTTCCGTGTCGTGTGAATAATTATTATTCACCCCCTTTTATTTTTTTTAATATCATCCAAGATTTGCATCAACAGAACTTTTTTTATGAAAATTGCAATTGTATAATCATTAAAACTAAAATGATTATATATAGCCAAAGCATAAGTATAAATGTTAATTCATACTAACATTAATAGTACTGAAAATCTATACACTTTTTTTAAAAAATATGATTTTCTTAAAAAAGGAGGATAAAAAGTTATGAAACTTAAAAACTCTTGTATCTTATTAATAGTGATGGCATTATTCCTATTAGTAAGCATTGGATCTGCATGTGCAGCAGACACTGGCACATCAGACACAGGTATTTTAACGGATGATAGCACTTCCGTGACTCCCGTTGGAGATACCGCTGAGAAAATAGATACTACAGTAGAGTCTGAAAATGTAAAAATTAGTGAGAATGACTCTGTAGACATCCCAGTGACTGTAAAAGATAAGGAAAGTAAATCAATTACTATTTCAAAAGAAAACATTACAGTTAAAGAGGGAACTAAAGCAATTAATTTCAATTATAATAATTCAAAAGTCAATATTGTCGATAAATTAACTGTTGGCAATCATAGTTTAAGTATTACTTATTTAGGAAATGCTATTTATAAAAATTCTACAAAAAATATTACATTATCCATTTTTGGAGACAAAACATTAAAAGTTCCGTCAAGTGTTGGTAGCGATGGTTCAACAGTTGAAATACCAGTAGTCTTTACTGATGGAGTAACCGAATACGCTCTGAATAAGGATAAAATGACATTAAACATACTTTATGATGACAGTGGGAATAAGACATCAAAAATAATCGAAGATTTCAGTATTTCTGACCATACCATCAAATTTGCACTGGAAAATCTTAAGTATATTGGTGCAACTCTCAATATTAATTATACTGAAGCAAAAGATTCTAAAAACGTGATCATAAAATATGCAACTGAAATAAAAGCAAGTGACGTCATTGTTCGAGAAGAAGAAACTAAAAAGATTACAGTGACTGTCTTTAGCAACGGCAAAAAATTGAATGTTACCCAAAAAGATTTAAAAGTAATCGAAGGTACTAAAGAACTCAAATTTAACTATGCTAATGATACTGTTACTTTTACAGATACCATTCCAAGAGGAAAACATAATTTAATAATAAAATATATCGGTAACGACACACTCAATGAATCTTCCAAGAACATAGCCTTTTCTGTTTATGGTAATCTTACTGTTGAAGTGAATACAACTAAACTGGACATCAACTCCACTAAAAAAGGAGAATTTAAAGCTAATGTTACCAATGGAGTTAACAACACCGCATTTACTGCTGATGACATTACATTAAATGTTGTTACCAAAATTGGAAACAGCACAACCACAATTAATGTTAAAACCTATAAAGTGAACAATGGAGTAATCAATTTCGAACTTGAAAAAGGAGATTTCTCTTCAGCAAACTTAACAATTACCTATAAGAAGAACGGAGCTTCAAAAACTATTACACTCAACAGAATTTACAATGTTAAAATTGAAACTGTTGCACTCAAAAATGAATACCAAAGTGGCGAGTTCAAATTTAAGTTAGTTGATCTTGACGATGCAACCACATCCCTAAAAGGTAAAACTTTAAGTTTATACACAACCGGAAATCTCAGAGCAGGATTTTCCGCAACAGCAGATGACAATAACATCGTTTCATTTAAAACAGCAAACTTGTATGAATTCGACAATGAAAACAACACATTTGAAATGAGAAAATTGGAAGTTGGAAAGCATCGTGTTGAATTATCTACCAGTGACAATATTAAATCTACAAAAATTAATGTTGATTTAACAATTACAAAAGCAACCATTAATATTAAAATCGAACCATTTAAAGAACCATATGGAACTAAGAAAAACGTAACAATTACTGTTACCAGTAAAAACTATAAGACTCCAGTCCCTGGAATTATTCTTAATTTATACATGCCACAGACCAGTGGTAAAAATTACTATTTCCAAACTGACGCAAATGGACAAAGTAAAATATCTGTTACAAACTTAATTGGTGGAGTTTACGACATTACTGTAAGTAATAATGATACTAAAAATATCAATAATGTAAAAACAAGTGGAAAAATTACCATTATTCCTCCAGTCATTGTCATTACAGCTAAAAATTCAGTCATGTGGTATAATACAGGAATTACAACAAAATTCAAAGTAACTGATAAAAAAACCGGCAAACCTGTATCTGGTGCATTCCTATTTGTGAAATTATACACCGGTAAAAAGTATAAAGCATACCTTGCCCAATCAAATTCAAAAGGTATTGTGCAATTTTCCGCACCATTATCAGTTGGAAAACATAAAATGGTTATTCAAAATGGAGAAAGCAGATATAGAGCTGTATCCGTTACCAAATACATTACAGTTAAAAAAGCTAGCGCTACAATAAAAGCTCCAAGATTGAATACATACCATAGGGACAAGTACTTTACTGTAACTTTAACCAATGCGAAAAACAAAAAGCCAATTTATGATGCAAAAATAAATATTAAGCTTTATGTTTCCAAAAATAGGTATTACAGTTATAAGGGAGCTACCGGTGGAAATGGTCAAATTAAACTCTCTCTTGACAATTTAAAACCAGGAACATATAAGGTTGTTGTTTCAAGAGGAGAATCTAAAAATTTCACAGCCAAAACAGTTACAACAAAAGTCGTGATTAAGAAAACTCCAACAAAATTAACTCCAAAAGCTACAACTGCTAAAAAAGGAGCAAAAAAATATTTCCAAGTGGTTGCCAAAAACACAAAAACTAAAAAGGCAATTATAGGACTTCCATTGAAATTAAAAGTTTATACAGGTAAGACTTATAAGACTTACAAGGTTAAAACTAATTCAAAAGGAATAGGAAACTTAAATTTAAAATCATTAAGTGTTGGAACCCATAAAGTTGTTGTAAGTTCAGGTGACAGATATTGTATTGCAAAAACTGTTTCATCTACAATTAAAATAACAAAATAAAATTAAAAGAGAATTAAATTTCTCTTACTTTTTTTCTTTTTTATATTTAGCATAAAAACCATCAGTATCTGCATATATTGCATAAAATCCGTATTCTTCTGCTTTTTTGATTGATGACTTAATGTATTGTCTTCCCCATGAAGTGATTGCCTTTGCACATTCAAAAGAATACCATCTGAATCTAGGAAAACCATAAATACCATACATAGTATTGGCTAATCTTTTAATAGCCTGCTGCTGTACATCCAAAGCCTTTTTCTGTTGAGGATCATCTGATTCTTTCATTTCACGCTTGATTTTGAATCTTTCCTGTAAAATCTTATCAATGACTGAGGGAATAAAACCCTGCGGACTCTTTTTAAACTTCAAACCATGTTCCGGAGAAATATTATAATCCTTCTCGTTTTCAACATCTCCCAAAACCATTACATCAGGAGATATGTTCTTTGAAATAATAATGCTCGGATACAGACTTCTGAAATCGAATTGAACCAGATTTTCATGAAGACCTGTTTCAGGTTCCCTTACATATCCACCTTCATTATCCTCCGCATTTGCACGGTCTGCGAAGTTGGATCCCTGCTTATTCGGAACAACTTCATTGTCAAAATAAGCCTGTTTTACTAAAAACCATTCTGCCTGCTGGCCAGTAGCCATACGACTTACGTCAAATAAAGGCTGTCCAATAATACGGGTAAGTTCTAAATTAAGTGGCAATGTTTGTTCTGCAATTTTTAAAGTGGATATTACATCATCAAGTGAATAATCGAACAGATTGTCCAATTCTTCACCGCCATTATCCCAAAATTCCCAAATCTTTTCGCCGGGAACATCGATTTTTTCTTCACCGAACAGTTCATAGTAAACCCTCTCTAGAGTGTATCTCTCAAGTGACATGTATCTTCTCATTACAAGATACAAATCTACATGAATCAATCCTTTAAGAGAAGCTGCATTGGCATAACCTCTTCTAATATACTTGACCTCAGATTCATCCATTCCAATATCCAAATCAACACCCAATATCTTTGCCCTATCCTTGATATATGGGAAATCAAAATTATCCGAGTTATAACCAACGATAATGTCAACATTATTCTGTTTGATGATTTGAACAAATTCTTCAATCATTTCCTTTTCGGAAGAAACCTGATTTACAAAATCATCACGATTTTTTGAATTTGTTTTTGTAGAAATAACCTGATTAATGCCAAAATTACTGGCCACACCAATCATGATGATTTCATCCTCTTCTGAATTGGGCATTCCATGAGGATTCCTCACTTCCAAATCGAAACTTAAAATTCTGAATTTTTGAGGATAATCAGGAACTCTTTTCAGTTCTTCAGTTAGCCTGATAATTTGAATATCTTGCTTTTTAGAATCCAGGTTCAAAAATGAATCAATCTCTTCCCCGATAGCTGTTACCTCAGTCATCGGAATAACATCCCTATCCATCAGATATCTTCTGTAAAACGGAATGTCAAATTCTCTAATCTGAACCACACTTTCAAGGTCTCTTAATTTGTCCCTATTTTTAGCAAGTTCCTGAGGATGTTTGAATATGACCTTGAGAAATTCCTTTTCTATTTGAAAATCTTTTTTAGTGACCTTTTCTACACGGACATCCAGATTATCCTGAATTTCGACAATACCCTCCTCAATATTATCACAAACCACATACAAATACGGTTCAAATGTATCATCCAAAAGGATTACGTTTTCATCGCCATTTTTTGAAAATAAACGAATGACAGGTTTATCTTCATATGTAACGTAGTCAATATCCAAAATTACAACATTTTTTTCCATTTAATCATCACCTAGAAGATACTCCTTTCTATAATTGTCCAGCACAGTGTAAGTAATTCCCAATATTAAAGGACCGACAATGAATCCTACAATTCCATACACCAACGGACCTGCCAAAAATCCAATTAATAAAATCAGCGGATGTATATCGGCATAATGACTTGACAGTGCAGGCCGTATATACATATCAACAGTGCTCAGGAAGAATCCAAACAGCAATACGATAATCGCTCTGACATAATTTCCTGATGCCAAATCGATGAAAAATAATGCCCAATATATCGGCCATGGGCCAAATACAGGAATCAATTGAAGTATACCTGTAAGCACACCCAAGAAGATACCGAACGGATATCCCAAAATACTATATCCTATACAGCCGAAAATTCCTATGATAACTGAAGTTAAAAAGTGACCATAAAAAATGCTTTTCAAAACGTCTTCAACCGCAACTACAGTATTGTCAAAAAATTCCTTGGAATCATCAGGGACAAATGATCTGATAAATTCAAGACACTTACTGCCGTCACGCACAAAATAAAACACAGAACAAACTAAAATAAATAAATCCAAAGTAAGATTTGCAAATTTACTTACGAATTTAACTGAATAATTTAGAACATAGCTCCCTACATTTTTAATTGTTGAGTCTATAAATGAATTAAGAGAATTAACATCAACTCCAGATGGCAGATACGCTGATATCTGAGATATTGCGCTAGTCACGTCAGTATTGTAATTGTTTGCTAAAACCCAACTGGCAAAAATCGATATTTCAAAAATTATATAGAATAACAGCAGTATCAGAGGTATTAAAACTACAACCATTGCAAGCAATATGGAAATGGAGGAATATTTTAATTTGGATTGAATTCTGTTTGCAACAGGCTTGATTCCATAAGCCAAAATGGCTCCCAAAATTACCATGTTCAAAACAGGAAATACAAACATTAAAGAAACTACAACCAGAAATATTACCAAAAGTACTGGTGGGCTCATGTAATCCTTAATGTCCACTCCCATATAATCACCATAATTTAGTATTTGACGCCTGAAGCATCTCTTCTGTATTTTGCAAATTCTTCGATTTTATAAATTTTCTCATTTTCGAAAACCGGTCCTTCCACACAGATTCTCCAGCCTTCACCGTCAACACAACATTGTCCACATACTCCAAGAGCACATTTCATATATCTTTCAAGAGAATATTGTGCAGGTATGGATGCCTCTTCAAGAATATCAAATATTCCTTTCATCATTATTTCAGGACCGCAAACAAATGCATAATCGTAAGTTGTATCTTCGAGCAAATCACTTAGGCAATCTGTGGCAAATCCCTTGAATCCGAAACTTCCATCATCAGTACAAAAGTGAACTTTTGCACCTGATTTTTCAAGAGAATCAGCAAACAGCAATTCATCCTTTGTAACCGCTGCAGCAATAACATCAACATCATTTCCTTTTTCGATTAAATCACTTGCTATTGCATTAATTGGAGCCATTCCGACCCCACCACCAATAGCTACTATATTTTTGCCCTCAAATGAATTATTAAATCCTGTACCATAGCTTCCCCTAATTCCAATTTTGTCACCAACAGCCAAATCATGAAGATGGGAAGTGAATTCACCAATATTCTTGACACTGATGGCCATTTCATCATCATTGATTTGTGAGATTGACATTGGCTTTTCATTTTTAAAATTCCAAACCATTACAAATTCACCTGGATTTGGACGACCCAATGTTTCCATGTCCCAATCGAATTTGAAGGTTTTTATAGTAGGAGTTTCATCAATAATTTCCTTGATTTCTACAATTTTCGGTTCGTTAATCATTTTTACAACTCCCCATGTGCAAGTCCGACCATCTCATCAATGGATGAGAATCCCTTTTCACTCATGAATTTTTCAAGTCCCACATTAATATTACTGAATACTTCAACACCTTCATCCATGATAGCAGTGCCTATCTGTACTGCCCTTGCGCCTGCATAAATAAATTCCACAACATCCTCATAAGTATATATTCCGCCAACACCAATCAACGGAATGTCAACCGCTTCATAAACTGAATAAACATTGCTGATTGCAATTGGCTTAATGGCCTTACCACTCATTCCGCCAAATTTATTTGACAATACAGGACGAGCGACATCAATATTAATCTTCATTCCAGGACCCAATGTATTTATCAATGACAATGCATCTGCACCCGCATCCTCGCAGGTTTTTGCTATTTCAGTAATGTCAGTTACATTAGGTGTTAATTTGGCAATAATCGGAACTTCAGAAGCATCTTTTGAAGCTGAAACGATTGTATGTGACAGGTTACAGTCCTGACCAATGGATGCACCATATCCATCCATCGCATGAGGACAGGAAATATTCAATTCAATCATGTCCACATATTCCTGAACTTCCTCGACCAATGTAGAAAATTCATCAGGTGTTGCACCGTAAATTGATGCGATTACAACATTATTGTCATGATCTATCTTTTTTAACTCTTCCTTAAAGTTTTCAACACCAGGGTTTGAAAGCCCGATAGCATTAATAATTCCCCCATCAACAGCGACTGTTGTAGGGTTTACATAACCCGGATGCGGATTTATGGAAAAAGATTTGGAAACTACTCCTCCCGCACCAGATTTTAAAATCCAATTCATTGATGAGGCATTACTTCCCATGATTCCTGCAGCCAACATCAATGGATTTCTAAATTCCACACCACAAATATTTGTTTTTAACATAATACCAACTTTGTAATTAATTATTTAATTAGTTTTTGTAAATTTATCAATGATTTCCTGATATTTTTCATTTTGTAATTTAAGACTAATAACATTAGTTTTATTAGATTTGATAATTTCTTCTTTTGATTTAATTAAATTATCAATATGCTCATCCTGTTTTTCAATTATAACATCCTTCTGTTTCAGCAATTCTTCATAAGTTTTAGAAATTTTTTTCAGTTGGAGCTCCAGGTTTTCAGTATTTGACCTTATCTGCTGCTTATAATCATCTATCAAAGACCTCAAATATTTCACCTGATCATGCTTATCTTCAATTATTTCTTCTTTTTCATTGATTTTTTCCTGCAAATCATCCAATTCCTTCATTCTTGCCTTGTCATAATCTATTTTAGTATCCAGCTTATCTTCCAAATTTTTGTTTTCATATTTTAATTTGGTTGAATACAGCTTCAGCTTGTTAATCTTTTCCTTTTTTTGTTCAAGGTCCATATTAAGCTCGTCAATTTCAGCATTTTTTAATTCAATTTCATTTTTTAAATCTCTAAAACTTTGTTTTGACATGATTACAAATCCGAAAAATAGCAATTAAAATCTTATAGGAATAGTTTGGTTTTCAAATAAATTAAATATTCCCATAAAAATACTTATTAAAAATGAAAAAAATATTTTAATTCATGCAATGTTATATAACCTACTGCATCAAGGGATTTCTAGCTTTCAATAGTGATGATGAATTAATATCCGAGAAATTATTTCCGGAAGATGAAATAATTCAAAGATTAGCCGAAATTGATGATAAAAAAATTGTCAAGGAAGAAGCCGAGATTATTGAAGAAGTTTTGAAGGAATATGATGAAGTAATCATAGAAACTAACAAAAGACTATCTGATTACAATAATGAAAAAGTAAAAATCCAGACCCCAAATCAGGCTGGAGAATACTTAAGAAACAATTATGATAAGTTTGGCCTGAATTCTGATGAAATTTCTGAAATCTATCAGGATTTGGCAATTTATAAAATTAAAAAAGAATCTGCCACAGAGGATAAACACCTAATTCAGGCTATTAATTCCATTGATGAAATAGACGAAACAATATCAAAATTAATAGAAAGGATAAGAGAATGGTATGCATTATACTTCCCCGAAATGGACATAATTAAGAATAATGAAACATATATCAAGCTGATTTCTCAAAATAAAACCAAAGATGAAATTATAAAGGAAAAACCAGATGCATTTCCAAATAATATAATCGATATTGAAGATGACATCAACCCGGAGGATTTGGAAATAATGAACAATTATGCCAAATCAATTTTCGAACTTCAAAAATCAAGAAAAAACATTGAAGAATACATAGATCACAAAATGGAAGACATTGCCCCTAATTTAAGGCTTTTAGTAGGTCCAACATTAGGTGCAAAATTAATTTCGCATGCAGGAGGAATTAAAAGACTTGCAATGTATCCTTCAAGTACAGTTCAAATAATGGGTGCTGAAAAAGCATTATTCAGACATTTGAAAAGTGGAGACCGACCTCCGAAATACGGTTTGATTTACCAACACCCTCAAGTCAGAGGAGCCAAATGGTGGAATCGTGGAAAAATTGCCAGAATGCTTGCAGGAAAAATATCCCTGGCAGTCAGAAGGGATGTTTTTACCAAAACCATAGATGAAAATGTTTCAGAAGAGTTTAAAGAAAAAGCAGAAGAAATAGAAAAGAACAATCCATTCCCTACAAAAACTACCAAAAAAAGAAAAGAAGAAAAGTCCCAATCAAAAAGAAAAAGCAAAAAAAGAAGAAAGAAAAAGAAAAGGAGATAGGCCATGAAAGTTTATTATAAGGACGGGAATGTTGCAACCAAAAATTTAAATCCTGGAATTTCCGTTTATGGTGAAGAATTAATTAATGAAGATGATGAGTATAGAATATGGAATCCAAGACGTTCCAAATTAGCAGCTGCCCTTTTAAATGGATTGGAAAATCTGGAGATCGAGGACACTTCAAAAGTACTATACCTTGGCGCATCAACCGGAACAACCGTGTCCCACATTTCAGATATTGTAACCAACGGAAAGATATATGCTGTTGAATTTTCACCGACAACAGCCAAAAAGCTAGTTCAACTTTCACGTCAGAGGTTTAATATTGCTCCGATTTTAGGTGATGCAACCAAACCTAAAGGATATCTCAACATTGTTGAAAAAACAGACCTCGTATACTGTGATGTAGCTCAGCCAACACAAAGCGAATTGTTTATGAGAAACATGAATCTGTTTTCAAAGGATGATGGAATGGGTCTTTTAATGATAAAGGCCAGAAGTATTGACGTTGTGCAAAAACCTAAAAAGATTTTCAAGGAACAAGAGAAAAAATTAAAGGAAAAAGGGTTTAAGATTATTGAAAAGGTAAAACTGGAACCTTACGAAAAGGACCATATTGCATTTTTAGTGGAAAGAAATTTTTAAAAAAAAATAACTCTAAAAAAATTAAAAATTGATACAATTAGATATTATTTCATGATTTATTAATATTTTCATTCCCCAAATTAGAAATTAAAAGCAATATTTCATTTTCAAAGTAATTAAGATAAAAAAATGATATAAATCAACAATTAACTCCACACATATCGAAGAGAGTATGCCAAGTTTATAATTGATCAATACTAAAATTGGATAACCTCAAAAAAACTATCAAAATCAAAATCAGCTACATACATTAAATCTAACAAGAAACTATTAAATTTTTCAATATTAAATAAAAATCAGGACAGTCATATTGATTTAATTTTTCACGCCATTACCAAAAAGAAATAATATATCCCATTACCTAAAAATATATCCAACTAACTTGCCAATGACTATTATAAGATTATAAATTATTTAATTAAAAATATTCCAAAAAATTATTGAATAAAATGCTAAAATAATAATTTTAAAATAAAAATTATCCAAATCAGAAACGTATGAAATTCCAAATAAAAATTAAGGAGATATTAAAAGAGAATACACGAAAAATTTTTTAAAAATAACCAAAACCTAAACAACACCCCCACAAAAAAGACAATAACGCATTGACAATCAAGTAAAAATCCTTGAAAAAAATCACCCAATTTTTGAGTGATTATCAACTAAAAAATAGCTCTAAGAAAAATAAAATATTACTACAAAAACCGCCAGAAAGTATTACTCAGTTACCTTTTTATACTATAAAATTAAATATTATATATGCTAATGCAAATAAAATAAAAGTTCATTGAAACGTCCTTTAGGTTGATTCACTCTATTAATCACTCCATTTAACTAACGCCTAAAGGCATGAACTTATTTTATTAAAATACTAATTTTAAAAAAACTTTTTATCAAAGATTAATTTGCTTATTTTATTTGAAAAAGTATTACTTATCAATGCCCTAATCAGCTTAGAATATTATATTTTTTATCAAAAAATCAAATCAAATAGCTTTTTAAATTAAAATTAATATCACATCAATTACACAAAATTCATGACAAAAACAAAATTAATTCTAACTCAAAACTGTAAAAAAAGAAATATGGAACAGATTAACATTTCATCAATTTCAAGAATCTGCTTGTAGATTGCAATCAATTATATTAAAATAATGATTAAAATAAATGATGATTTACAATATAACTAATTAAATAATTGATTAATATTTTAAAAATTTAGAAAGATATTTTGAAAAATAGTTTTATTAATGGATACATCTACATGCAATTATAATCTTTTTGAAATTTCATCGAAAATTATTTTTGCAATCTGCTTTTTTGAAGCATATGGAACAGATAAAACATTATCATCAACAAGCAATACCTCATTGTTATCAGATCCGAACTGACATCCTTGCTTTGAAATATCATTGGCAACGACTAAATCAGTCCCAGCATCTGAAATCTGCTTTCTGGCGCATTTCACCATTTGCTCATGGGAGATATTGAATTCCGCTTTAAAGCCAACCAAAAATATATCAGGATTAATCTTTTTAATTTGACGTATGATTTTTGTAGTAGGCTTCAAATCAAGATATAATGATTTGCTTGAATCAATTTTTTTATCTGATTTCTTTCTAAATTGAAAATCAGATACTGCAGCCGCAGAAATAAAAATGTCATTATCAGGAACCAAACTCAAAATGGCATTATTCATTTCAACTCCGGTTTCAACATTGATAACATTAAAAACAGAAGGAATTTCCACAGTAACATTAGCTACAACCAAAGTTAAATTAGCACCGCGAATATAAGCCTCCTTAGCCAATTCTAAACCCATTTTTCCAGAGGATTTGTTGGTTATACCTCTAACTGAATCAATAGGCTCATATGTTCCGCCCATACTTATTAAAATATTTTTGCCTTTAATAGTATCAGTCCTTTTTATTCAAGTTTATAGCCCTTAATGATTCAAGAACGATATCCTCTTTTGACGGAAATTTGGCTTTTCCCTCATCCATCCTAGGATTAATGAAAATAGCAGACCCTTCTTGTTCAATCTTTTTTATATTCTCTTCAATAGCCCTATACATGGAATCATGCATTGATGGAACAAAAATAATTGGTGTATCGTGACCATAAGCAGTAATCAATAAGGTTGAAATAGGATTGTCGGCTATTCTATTGGCAAATTTCGATATTGTGTTTGCGGTAGCCGGAGCAACCAAAATCAAATCTTCCTGAGAATACTTGACATGCTCTATATCCCCTGTCAATTTAGTCACTACGCTATTTCCTGTAGCAAATTCCATAGAATTCGGATGAATAATTTCACAAGCTGCCTCACTCATAAAACATTTTACTTCAACATCATTTCTTCGAAGTTCACGAGCTAACTTAATAGATTCGGTAGCAGCAATACTACCAGTAACACATAAAATAATCATTTAAAACACCAAAAAAAAGAAATTATGTAATTTGAATGTCTGATAAAATATAATCAAATACATACAAATTAGAATCAAATTTATCTACCGGTGCACTATAAAGCAAAACATAAGCCTGTCCACCTTTTTCAAACCAAACCGCTTTATGTTCTTTTACAACATTATTCTGATTGGAAGTATAAATATACTCCAAAGCCTCATGTCCCGCAATCATGGATGGACCTGAAGAAACCAGATCATAATTATTATTATTTTTCATAGGTTCATAGGTGCTATTTACAAATGTCCCAAAATCACCGTCAAAAGGTTTCTTCTCTATATTTATATTTACTTGACCTACACCGAAAGAGTCAACAGAGTCCGCTTTTGAAATAGCCATTATAGAGTATGATGAAAGAGAATCTGAATAACCCCAATTAGAAGGATATTTAATTGTAATACCTGATTTAGATAAAGTTAAAACAGATGTATCGTTTGACTCTGCACTAACACATGCCATAGATACAAATACAATCATCAATGCTAAAAATACAATACTTCCTTTTAATAAACTGTCATTCATTAAAATCACCTCAATAGGAATTAATTCCCATTACCTCCAGATTGCTGATTTGAACCGCCACCGGAATCTGTAGAGGAAGAACCTTGGTCTGAAGAACCACTATCCTGACTACTTGAACTACTTGAAGATGAATCTGATCCCGAATCATAGCTATTCGAATTACTTGAAGAATAGGACGTAGTTTCGACAGAACTGGATGTTGGAGTGTAACTACTATCAGAAGAGCTATAGTTGGTATATGAAGTTGCAGTTGAAGTGGTTGGAGTGGAAGTTTGATTAAGCTCGAGGAATGCTGTATCTTGAACAACCGCTATGGAATTAGCCTGAGACACGGTATCAAAATCCATATTAAAAATACCATAAGCTACACCTGCAGTGAAGCCAACTACCAATATCAATAGCAATAACAATTTAAAAGTGCCGCTATCCATAGAAGATTTTTCTTTACGATTATACTTTGCGTCACCCTTTTTAGGGTTAATAATATATTTTTGAACCAAATCTTGTTCTTCTTTCTTTCTATTTTTGGTAGGTTTTCTACTTCTCTTTTTCTTTTTAGAATGATCGGCAGATTTGCCTTGCATAGACCGGATTCTATTAGATGCTGCCCTAGCATCAATAGTATTTAACTTATCTTCATATTTAGAACGAAAATAACTATATTTCTCGGCAGAAATTTTTCCGGACCTGTAATCATGTTCCAAACTGCTCATGATTTTAAGAAGTCTTTCTCTATCGTCTGTCATTCCCTACCTCCTCGAACTTTTATAACATTATAATATATATCAATATTAATTTATAAGTTTACCTAAAATTCAGGGTAGGAACCTAAAACTTTAAAAAAATAAGTATTCTCTTCAATTTCATTCAAAATATTTTTAACTAATGCATCATCAATATGACCATTGAAATCAACAAAAAACAGATATTTGCCCAAACCCTCTTTAGATGGTCGGGATTCAATTTTAGTTAAGTTAATGTTATTTTTTTCAAAAATTCCCAAAATATGATACAAACTGCCCGGGCGATCTTCATAAATAGAAAAGATAATTGATGTCTTATCCTTGCCTGTCATTTCATGAGACTCTTTTGAAAGTACGACAAATCTTGTTTCATTATTGTCCATGTCCTGAATATTTGATTCCAGAATTTCCAAACCATACAATTCAACAACCTTCTTATTGCAGATGGCAGCCTTTGATTTTTCACCGATGATACTTTTAGCCGCTTTTGCAGTACTTATTGAATAGTGAGGCTGAATTTTATGATTTCGAATATACTCCTGACACTGGGCAATAGCCTGAGCATGGGAATACACATCTTCAATATCCTCCATTTTAGTTCCAGGATTGACAATCAGATTTTGATTGATAGGAATGATGACTTCTCCGAATATTTTCAAATCGTATTTATGTGCCAATTGATCCAAAGTAATGCCAACCGGCCCTTCTATTGAATTTTCAATTGGAACAACACCATATAAGCATTCATCATTATCTATGCTTTCCATTACAGCAGGAATGGTACAATACGGAACAAGATTCTCGCCAACAATGCTTGCAGCTTCATGACTGAATGTTCCTTTAGGCCCTAAAAAAGAGATTGAATAAATGCGAACCCCTCCAAAAAAATAAAAAAAAGGATATTTAAGATTCTAATTTTTGAATTAGTCTTAAAATATCGGTTTGGGTTATGATACCAACAACCTGATTATCTTCGACAACCGGTAACCCATTAAAACCGGTTTCCATGATAATGTTTGACACTTCGGTTATTGACATGTCCTTTGAGACAGATGTCGGATTTAAAGACATTATGTCTTCAACCAGAAGCTCCTTAATTTGAGATTTCTGATATTTTTCCGGAACTTTTTTTCTAAAGTCAATGAAAGCTCTCATCAAATCTTTAGAAGTAATCATTCCAACAAGTTTATCATCATCTACAACAGGCACTCTTCCGATTCTAGCTTCAATCATTTGTCTTCTAGCATGGACAATTCTTTCAGTTGGAGATACAACTGTTAAATCTTTAGACATTATTTCTTTTACAGTAATCTTATCGAATGCAATTCCTACTGCGAGAGTAACAAAGTCAGCTTTGGATACAATTCCAACCATTTTATCTTCATCCATAACTGGAACGGATCCAATTCCTTTATCCAACATTATTTTTGCCACCTCATCCAATTGCATTGATTGAGGAACTGTAATTACATCTTTAACCATTACAGATGAAATATGAAGTCTTGATGCAGGCATGCTTTCATATTTTGATGAACCAAGCTTATTAGCGATATCTCTTTCAGAGATAATTCCCACTAATTCTTTATTGTTGGTTACCGGTAAACGAGATACATTATGTTTACGTAACAATTTCAATGCATCAGAAAGATTTTGGTCTTTATCTATAGTAATTAAATCTTCAGACATCAAATTCTTAATTTGCATATTATCATCTCCCATTAAATGTTTAATATCTTTTTACTGCTCTTAAAATATCTCTTTCAGTAATAATTCCCATTATTTTATCATCTTTAACTACAGGAACACCACCAATATTCTTCTCAGCAAATAATTCGCATAACTCACCGATAGTCATAGTTGGAGGAATTGTAACAGGTTCTTTAACCATGATTTCGGAAATTACTGTTTTTAAGACATCAGTGGCCAAATTGGAATTTAAATTATCGAATAATTCCTTTGCATTTAAGAATCTAATAATATCGGTAGAAGTAACAATACCTAATAATTTTTTAGCTGCTTTGGAGATATCAGCTTCACCACCAACAATAGGAATTCTTCTTAAACCATTTCTTACCATGATTTTACATGCTCCTTCAAGAGGAGTTCCAGGGGTTGTAGTGAATACTTTAGCACTCATATAATCTTGTACAGTTTCTTTAGAAGCAATACCTGCTAAAGATAATGCAATATCCCTTTCAGTTACGATACCGACAAGTTTTTCATCACCATCAACAAGAGGAATAGCACCTAATTGATTTGACAACATTGTTTCAATAGTTTCTGCAATTGAAGCCTTATTGGACAATGAAACTACATCACGAGTCATGATTTCTCTAACCGGTTCATTGATAGCTGCCAAGAAGTTGTCTTCATATTTTTTTTCAATAATGTTAAATTTGCTTCCTCCACCAAAGAAGTCCAATATATCCATTACTGTAACAATACCTAACACCTTACCAGAACCAGGGTCGGTAATTGGTAATCTTCTAAATTCATGTTCCATCATTACTTTAGCAGTATCTTTGATACTTTTTGAAGGAGGAATTGAAATTACATCTCTTGATGCAATAGCCATGATGTCTCCTTCTTTATCATGAACTTTAGTTTCACGTTCAATTGCGCCTGTGTTTGATTTTCTGTTAATGGATGTTTTATCTTTCATTTTCACACCTCTACTAATCATACTACCTATAAAAATAAAATCACTATATCAAAAACAAAAATATTACTCAATATCCAAAATTTTGTGAATTTGAGGAATGGTGGAAACTTCAAAATATTGCCCAACAATTTCTGAAAACTCAAATAATTTAAAATTAAGGTCCTTCCATTCAGTTAATGGACTAGAAGGTTGGATAATTATTTGAAGGTTACTTTTGCTTGAAATATTATCTGATAATTTTTTGATTACCTCTTTAAATGACTTTATTTTTGTTGAAGGCAATATAACTACTTTACAATATACATTTATAGACTTCGCCATTAATAAATTTAGTGATTTAATTTCATTGGAAAAAATTTCAACATCAAAATCACCGTCAAAATGTTCGGGCAATTTAATATCCAAAGAAACCATATCCAATCTATCAATCAAATCAATGTTATCCGGCAGAGTCCCATTTGTTTCCAGCATAATATTTAATTCAGTTAATTTTGAAACTTCATTAATGAAGTCTGGATACAGACTAGGTTCACCTCCAGTAAATGAAATAGTTCTGCAATCAGGAGTTAATAATTTATTTATTTCATCAGTTACTTGCTGAGGTGTCATTAACTTGCCTGATTTTTCAGATTTACTATCATTGGTGTCGCAATAATTACAATTCAAATTGCAACCTGCGAATCTAACAAAAATCTGTCTTTGACCTATTAAAAGACCTTCCCCCTGAAAAGAGGAAAATATCTCAATAATTGGAGCTTTCATTCTATATCTTTCCTATACATTGCTCCCTGACCAATTCCTTCATTTACACATACTGAAACGTATTCCAAATTGTCATAAGTTTCAGATAATTTTTTAGCCAATGTTTCTGCGAAAAATTTGGACAATTCTTCAGCTGAAGTATATGGCAATGGTAAAAATACACAGTCAACTGCAGGAACAGAATAACCTTTACCATCAATTTTAAATCTAACAGAATTTTCTTTTTTCAAATCAAAAATTGAATCTTTGTTCTTATCAAATTCTTTAAATTCTATCAAATCATTGTAAACAGGAATTAACAATCTGTGATCTAGTTCATCGCAGATTGCTTTAGTATAAGCTTTAATATCTTTAAAATCAACTACAAATTCGAATTTGCCTGCCCTTTCACCTTCAATTTCAATATCAACAAAATAGGAATGGCCATGAATAAATCCACATGATTCATGACCTGGAATTACATGGGCAGAAGAAAATCTTAAATTTGATTGAATACCATTTACTAAAATTTTCATCCTAACACCTTAGTTTTACTTATATCATTTTCAATAGTTTCCAACTCATCAATAAACCTAGAAACAGTTTCATTAATTAAATTTAACAAATTGTCATTGTTGAATACATATTCGCCATTGACTTTAATATCAAATAATCCAATGGTTTCCACATCATCCGGAGTTCCCTTATCTTCCAGATTAAGTGCAAAGTGTATTTTAGCAGAGCTTAAAGAAACACTAGCAATGGAAATGGACAATTTTCTATTTTCAACAAAGATATCATCTCCCTCTCTTTTGGTTGAAATGCCATATTCTGTCAGTATTTCCCTAAATATCATGACCAAAAGTCTTTGCCTTAAATAGGAAACCCGCATATTTGTAGGCTGTTGGTCAAAAAACTCACATATGAAATTAACCATATAATTTGATTTGATTTCCAAACCAACATCGGCAAAATCCTTTAGATTATCCGGAGCGATGTTAACTGGGCCGATCCATGTAATTATAGACGATCCATAAATTCCAAACTCCTGAAAAGCCCATGACGGATTGATTTGACTTCCATCATATTCAAATATTTCATCAACATGCTTATGAGTAATAGTCATAACTTATTATTACTATTTATTTTTATTTAAATATTGAGATTAAAACAAAAAAAAAAATCTAAATATAACCTAAATTAATTGAATTGATAACTTTCATCACGACCCGAACTAACACGGCATCATTAGTAAAATTTTAATTAATTAAAATTAAAAATTAAAACTAGGAGTAAAAATTATGAAGCAAGTAAGAACAAGAGACTTTGTCTACACAAGCGATGATTTGTATTTCGCATCCACCAATTACATCCACCCGGAAAATAGGGTAATCTCATTCTTAAGGTATATACCAGACCCTGAAGGAGACCGTGAAAAAGACGGAAAACATTATAGAAAAGTAGGATCTGAAGAGGCATACTCATATTTACGTGAAAACTATCCCGATTATTTGTATTTTTCAGAAGTTACCAATGTTGAAATGATGGGTGTTCCATTGGATAAAGTTGAAAAAATAATAAAACCTGAAGAAAGGCTTTTAGGCCTTAAAAAGACTTTTGATGAAGGAGGGGAAGTCAAAAATCCGGAATTGATTTCAAAATTAATGGATGTTGCGGACTTTTTCCATTTCATGGCAGACATTCCATATGACCACTTGGGAATTTCAGGTTCAATCCTGCCCGGCCTTCAAAAAAGTGACGTATCCGACCTTGACTTTGTTGTCTATGGTTTGGACAATCACAGAAGAGCAATTGCTGCTTTTAAAGAAAATAGAGGAAAAGAGGTCTACATCGAAGAAGTTGACAAGCACATTACCGTTGAAGGAATTACCAATGATTACTGGGATTTCGTATACGATAAAAGAATGTTCGATGAAAGCCTCACCAAAGAAGAATTCAGATGGTACGAGAATAGGAAAGCAAACAGAGGAACAATCAATGGAACATTATTTGACATATTAGCTACAAAAGATTATGATGAAATTGAAGGAACATGGGGAGATACAGTTTATGAGCCTCAAGGAATATCAAAAATTGAATGTGACATCGTAAGTGCACTTGGAGCATTTGACAATCCTTCACTTTATACAATTAATAACGTTAAGGTTTTAGATGGCGTGGAATTTCCGTTAACAGAAATTGTTTCATTTACACATACCTATGCCGGCGAAGTTGTTGACGGCGAACATGTGATTGCCAAGGGCAAAGTTGAAAAAGTCATCATCAATGGCGAGTTTTCACACTACAGAATAGTTGTCGGAACCACCCGTGAAGCCATCGATGAATATCTCAAGCTTAAAGAGAGCCCAGTCTAAGACAGCTCAAAATATGAAATGGAGAATTTGATAACTCCTTTCATCTAATCTTTTAACATATTGCAACATCACCACCCTATTTAAAAAACATTGAATGAACTATCCCTTAATATCACTATTTTTTCTAAAATTGAACAAAAATCATATTAATCATATTATAATTGTTGATTTGAAAACAAACACTATTTAAATTGACCAAATAATCTTTTGGATTTATTCAGAGATTTTTATCAAAAATAATACATCAATATATAAACTTCAAAAACCTAAATAATAATATTAACTTTAATGTGATAAAATGACAGAGACAAAAAAACAAGAGTGGAATAGTAATCTTGCATTTATGATGGCAATGATTGGTTCTGCTGTTGGTCTTGGAAACATTTGGCGTTTCCCAAATGTTTTGTACTCCAATGGTGGAGGATCATTCATGATTCCATATATTGTTTCCCTATTTTTACTTGGAATTTCATTTGTTCTTGTAGAATATGCTGTGGGATTCAGATTCAAAAAGTCACTTGCAAGAATATTATTTTCAGTTAGTAAAAAATTAGAACCCATAGCATGGTTTATACTATTAGTCGTATTTTTAATAACAACTTATTATGTTTGTGTTGTTGGATGGGATTTAATTTACATTTTCCTAAGTTTTACAAAAGCATGGGGATCAAATCCTGATTTATACTTTACAAATAGTGTTTTACATTCAACAGATTCAATATCTGGAATATTTACAATCGTTCCAACAGTGCTTGCATCAGTATTCGCCATCTGGTTTTTAGCATGGTTGATTCTTAAAAGAGATTTGAACGAAGGAATTGGTAAAGTAAGTAAAATATTGCTCCCACTGCTATGTATAATCGTCGTAGTTATTGTTGCATTTTCCCTAACATTACCTGGTGCATCCGTAGGTTATACGCAGATATTTACACCTGACTGGTCTGCACTAACCAATTTAGACGTGTGGCTAGCCGCATTTGGACAGATCGTATTTTCACTAAGTTTAGGTATGGCAATCGCTATGACATATGCAAGCTACCTTCCTGAAGGCTCAAAATTAGTGGACAATGCAGTTCTGGTAGCATTTTCAAATTCAGGATTTGAAGTATTTAATTCAATCGGAATTTTCTCCATCTTAGGATTTATGACATTAACCAGCGGAATTCCATTTAATGAACTTGTAACATCAGGAACCGGACTTGCATTTGTTGTTTTCCCACAAGTATTCAATATAATGGGACCTGCAGCATATATAATTGGACCATTATTCTTCCTGTGCATATTATTCGCTGGAATTACATCCGTTATTGCACTTCTTGAAGGAGTTTGTTATTCAATTTCTGAAAAATTCCTCATTGATCGTAAAAAAACCGCCACAGTTGTCTGCATTATAGGATTTCTTATTTCAACCCTATTTGCAACCGGCATAGGAAGTACAATTTTAGGAATATTCGATGGATTTTTAAACAATTTCGCATTATTACTTGCAGTACTTATTGAATGCATAATCTTCGGTTGGATTTACAAATTCGATAACCTGATTGAAACATTAAACAACAACTCAACAATCAAAGTAGGAAAAACCTGGAAAATCGTTATTAAATACATATTGCCAATTTGTATTGGAGGCCTTTGGATTCAAGGAATTTATTCAACATTAACAACTGCCGATAGCCTCAGTACAACAATAATGATAATATTAACCATAGTATTAATTGTTGTTCCAATCATCTTTACAAAACTGCCAGCAATCAACAAAGATTACTACAACGTGTGAAATTAACTTTAAATAGCTAAATTACTAGCTATTTACTTTTTTTATTTTATTTTAACTAATTTAACGCATTTATAACTTCTAATTATTTATATTATTAAGTTTAAAGTAATATTACAAAATTTAAGAGGTTATAATATGATAAATATTTCTTCAATAAAAGCACATATGTTCTGTCCAATGAGCCTATATATTCAAACATTCAACGATAGCGAAAAAAGCAATGAATACCAACTGGCCATTGAGATAAAAAAGCTTAAAATTGACATTCAAGATTTGATTCAAAAGAATATGCGCAAAGTAAAAAAAGAAATGAGTATTGCAGAAATTGAAAGCGAACTATCCGAAAACATTGATTCATTTATCAAAAGCAATACCAATGCAATAATTTCAATGGATTTACCAATAGATCCAGAACAAATCAATGAAATAATAGACAGCACATATTTCAATATAAAAATAACCGCATTGAGAATACAACAGGCCATGACCATCTATAAAAAGGATGCATTCGCAATAATCGACATGTTTTTTCCCAACTGTATGTATTCATATCTATTAAAGGATCCCCAACTGGAACTTATTGGAGTATGTGACAAAATAGAGATCGTTGATGGAAAATATTATCCAGTTACAATAAAAAGCACCAATCCACCATTAAAAGGGGTTTGGGACCAGGATGCTATCGAACTGGTATCATATGCAATACTTCTTGAAGATGAATTTGATACTGAAGTTTTCGTGGGATTCGTCGATTATGAAAAAATCAATGAAAGAAGACCTGTAGTGATGGATGTCAATCTAAGAAAGGGATTATTTGAAGTGATAAGAGAAATAAAAGAGATAATTGAAAATAAAAAGCTTCCAAACGTTAAGATAAATCCTAAAAAATGTAACAAATGCCAATATGAAAATTATTGCATCAAATAATCTAAAAAAGAGGGAGTTTAAAAAAAAAAACTCCCCTATATGTCCATAAGCATGAAAAATTAAAATTTTATATTGGCCCCTAGTCTTTTAATGTCAAACACTGCAGTGTCGGCAACTGCCATTACTGCAAGTACACCTGCTTGAATAGGGTCTGTAATGATTAAATCGGCATGTTCAGTAACGCTGCCCGGCATGTTAAGGGAAATTACAATCAAATTACTTTTTTCTTTAACATTTTTAACCGCTTCAGTAATTTCGCCACCCATAAGTGAACCTGCCAAGACCAATGCATTAACACGAGGCAACCTTGAAATAGCTTCAATAGCTTCTGCCAAGTTTTTTTCACCGACTAAAGGAATGGTATCTATACTGATACGCTCTCCACGTATATTGTGCCTATCTGCCTCTGTGATTGCACCATTTGCCACTTGAGATACCTGCGCTCCACCACCAACAATAATTATACGCTTACCATAGATATCCAACTGGGAACCATGCAATTCTACAGACTTGATTTCACGAATCTTATTCAAATCATTAAGCAAATAATCAATATCTTCAACATGCTCCAATTCCAAATTAATGGAACCCATATTATTTTTTTCAACAAAAAGATGAACATAACTAATATTAGCACCATGAGAAGTGATAACATCAGTAATATCATCCAAAACTCCTTTTTTTTCGTATGATTGAATTGTTAATGTATAATCATTCATTTTTTGGCCTAATTTTATCTAATTCAGCATGCGCTCTTTTCCATAAGCTTAAAAAATTGTCTTTATCAGTTACCGGAATAACATCAAGACCCAAATTCTTATGTTCAGCAATCCATTCCTCATGAAAAACCGGTATTTCAATCTTGATTGATTCAGAGGTTTTATTTACAACGATGACATTCCTATATGGAAAATCCCATTCAACGATGTATCCTCCAAGACTTACCATATGATATGGTCTCATAACAAACTTCAAAATAATCACCTCATAATAATCCAAGCACAATAGCCAATATTCCAAGCAATGTTGCTCCCAAAATTGTAGGCAATAATTGCCTGTTTGTAAATACTGGGCTGAATGCAGAAAAGATTCCCATCATGAATACAAATATCAATGCCACAGCAACATTAATTAGAATTCCCCATGAAAGAATTGTCGGAGGCACTCCAATAAACAATACTGAAAATATTGCACCAAGGACAAACATGAAAAATCCTCTAGTTAAATAAACAACAGCCCTGTATTTAGATGCATATTCCATGTAAGGTCCTTCAATAACATCGCTTTTTGCCTTAATGATTGAGAACGGATATTCATTCAATATTATCATATATCCTATGAAGAATACAATAGCTGCAATTGCTCCGGATAATGTAAATAAAAATGGTCCGTTTGCCTGTTGGTATGCCACAATATCAGACAGGAAAATACTGCCTGCCGCAGTTATCGGAGCAAACAAAGCCAAGTATAATGGAAAAGAACCATAAGTAATCATTCTTAATGATCTTCTGGCACTTATATCTTCAATAAATGATCTGTTGGCATTCAAGTGGGTCGCACCTTTTATTAAATCCGGAAACGGCATATTGACAGACATTACAGATTTAGACAATGCCCCCATCAATACGTAACATATCTCTTCGACTTTTAAAAATCCAACAATAGCCACCAGGCTTGAAAGAGCAGGAATCTGGTATGCCTGAGGAGTTAATGCAACAAGAATGCATAAAACTACAATAAAACAGATTATCGGTAATGATTTATACAATCCTGAAACAGGAGATGAAACTTCAACATTTTCTTTAAACATGAATTTGATTGGAGCCATTATTCCCGGAGAAATTACTATCGGCCCGATTCTTTGTTGAATTCTTGCATGAATATATTTTCTTTCAATTCCCGGAAGCAATGTTGAAATTACAAAACAAACAAGCACTGTAATAATTACTGCAAGAATTGAATAAATAACAGTATTTTCAAACATAATCTATCTCCTAATAACCTCAATTGCCCTGTCAGAACATGTGAAACATGGGTCGCATTGTACAATACAGAGTTGTGCATCAGTAAGCTGGTCTCCGATGCATGCATACTGCATAGCACCAATGTTAGACATTGAAGGTGTTCTGATAATAGAGTGCCTTACTCTACCACTTTCGAGAGCATAAGAATGATACAATGTTCCTCTTGGAACTTCAATATAACTTTCAATAATATCTGTGTCAAACATTTCCCAATCCCTGTTGATTACTTTTCCTTCAGGAATATTGGCAATTGCCTGACGAATAATCTTGATGGATTCAAATGATTCAAGAGCCCTCATCAGCAGATTAGACTTGACGTCCCCATCAGGTTGGGTTACGACATTATAGTCAAAGTCATCATATTCAAACATTGTTGTTCTCAAATCCCTTGCAACGCCGGTTGCCCTTAAAGTTGGTCCAGTTACTGCCAATTTTATGGCCTGTTTTTGAGGAAGAACACCTATGCCAGAAATCCTTGACATTACAATAGAATCGGAAGTGAATCTATTTGCAAAATCTGTCAAACCCTCTTCTACTTTATCCATATCCTCTTTAAGTCTTAACAGCTTGGCTTCATCCAAATCACATCTAGGCCTTACTCCACCTAAAACGGAACAACCGTACTGAACTCTGTTTCCCCCAATCATGGCAAGCAGTTCCATTACGATTTCCCTTAAATAGAATACTCTCATTGAAAATGTTTCATGAGACAATACTTCACAACCATGCGCCAAATACAAGAAGTGTGAATGCAAACGTTCAAGTTCACCCATAATAACACGAATGTACATAGCTCTTTCAGGAATTTCAATGCCTAATCCTATTTCAGCAGTTCTGCATGAATTCCATATATGTGAATTTGAACAGATCCCACAAATTTTTTCAGTAAGTGAATTGGCTTTTTCAACAGGAAGTCCTTCCATGATTCTTTCTATTCCCCTATGATTAACACCAATAGTGATTTCAGCTTCTTGAACTATCTCATCCTCTACAAAAAACCTTACCCTATATGGCTCCAATGCAGCAGGGTGAACTGTACCCATTGGAATTTCAGTTTCAATTATTTTGCTTCTCGGTACTTTTTCATCCATTTGATCCCCTCTCTAATCCGCATCTAATAATATAGGTAATAATGATACAACTCCTGCCAAAACATCTTGAGGCCTTACGGCACAACCCGGAATTTTTGCATTGACCGGTATGATATTTTCAACAGGTCCTTCGATTTCCTCTGACGGGATGTCAGCAGAACAATTTTTATACACTCCCCCCATCAAAGCGCAACTTCCTGCAGCCACAACCAATTTAGGATTAGGAATAGCTTCATATATTGCCTCCAATGGTTTTCTGTTATGATATGTAACAGGTCCTGTGACAACCAGAACATCAGCTTCACGAGGATTCCATGTTAAATACACATTGTATTGTTCAGCATCAAATCTTGGTGATAAAATTGAATTAACAATTTCAATGTCGCATCCATTACATCCGCCAGTATAAACCAACATGACGTGTATTGCTCTTGCTCTTGAAAATGATTTAATTCCCATCTAATCACCTTCCTCCCTATTTCTTAATACAGTATTATCTGATAAATATTGTGAAATAACTTTGAGTTTATCATCTGAAATTTTAAACGGTTGATTTAGACAATCGTCAAGGTCCACTTTCTGGTCACCAACACAGCTTGGATGTATTGTTCCTTTCTGACCGTAAAGTGAGAATATTGGGCAAAAATCATGACAATAGTAACATACAACACATTTTTCAAGATTAATTTCAGGTACTTCACTTTTAATCCAGTTATCAGTTAATTTTTTAGGACTTGCCAATCCTTTCATCTCAATTGCGCCTGTTGGGCAGACATTAGCACAACCACCGCACCCAATACAAGCTGATTCATCGACTCTGTCATCAACTTCGACTGAAAGGGTGGATATCTGTCTTCTCAATTCCATATCAGTAACCCTATCGGCTGCAAAAAAGATTCTTTTAAAGTTAGTAAAAGCTCCTTCTAAAGCTATTTTAAGTAAATTGCTCATTTAAATACCCTCTATTGAATCTTTAAAATTTCTTTCAAATAAAAATGCCTTTGCAGGACATGAATTCTTACATGCTCCACAATATGTACAGTTATCTTCATTAACAACAAATTGACCATCAATCTCATCAATAGCATCATATGAACAGATTTTATGACATAGCCCGCAATGCATGCATAATTGCTGTTCAATGAAATTGAATCCGTCCTTAATCTCATTCTTATACAATGTAGTTTTAGGAATGGCATCAACAGGACAATGGACAGCACAGTTTTCGCATAAAATACATTTGTCCAAATCAACAGAAATTGACCCTCTGTTTAAGGTAATCGCATCTTCCTGACATACTTCACAGCATATTCCACATGAAATACAATCATCAGACACTTTACCATCCCATGTATGAGTCATGAATTGACGAGCGTTAGTTTCATCACAAACCTGGACACATTTTCCACAGGATACGCAGAAACCGGATAAGGCAGGCAATTCCTTATCATCATACTCATCATAGATGAACATCTCCTCATCCTCATGCAATGTGTTGATAGGGCATGACCTGATAGCCATCTCATGAGCCACATCTTCAGTATCTGAAGTTGGATCATATCTTAATTTGCCATTATCCTTTACCAATGATCCGTTTTCACATAAATCTGCACATAAACCGCAGTTAAGACATGACACGATAGAACCTGATGGTTTTTGATTAAGTTTATTTACAATGATTTTAAAGTTATCGACAGAAATTGCACCATGAGGACATGCCTTCATACAGTTCAGACAAAGTGTACATGATCCCCTATTAACCATCTGCAACTTATTCATTGATCCGTTTGGACATACATCAGCACAAAGCCTACATTCACTACAAATTCCTTCATCTCTATCAATGGATACTCTAATTGCACTTGTCGGACAGTATTCCCGACATCTGCCACACAGGATACACTTATCCACATCAGTTCCAACATATGTCCTTGAAACTTCAGCAGCCTTATTTGACTGCTTGTGAGGAATATCATCCCATGGAGGATTTAAAATATTAAATGATTTAATCAAATTAATTTGTTTGTCCTTTTCAACTTCAAATCCATCGACACGATTTGGACAAACTTCGCTACAAACTCCACAACGTGAGCAGATACCATAAACGATTCCATCTTCAATAGTGATGTTATTTGTAGGGCAGTTGTACATGCACATTCCACAGCCGTTACATTTAGCCCTATCTACAACATATCCACCATAGATATTCTGGAATATTGCTCCGTTCGGACAGTTTTTATGACATATTCCGCAGGTAAGACAGCTGAATGCTTTTCCATTGACATATTTAATGGCTTTTGTAGGGCATTTCTTAATACAATCTCTTTTTCCATCACATGTATTAGTTGACAAAAACATTATAAAAACCCCTTATTTACTCCTTGCAAATAGTAGTTTGCCTACAAAAATCCCAATTAAAGCAGATAAAAATCCTGTTGACAAGGGCAAGTCTGTGTAAAACGGAAAATTGCCAACTTGCCAAGCTACAATAATACCTGCAATAATAATTACTACAAATGCGCCAAGAGTGAAATGAGTATCATCAATAATCTTAATTTGAGAACCGATAATGACACCCAATATCAATCCGAATATAATTGGTCCAAGACTTAACATTATTCACTCTCCTCCGCAATCTTCTTAAATCCTGCAAATGCTATGACAATTGAGGATAATCCTACAAATACTTTTAAACCAACGAATATATTGAGGTACGGAATGATACCTGCATTAGTAACATCAGGATAGTGGAAAACATTTTGGATAGCTGCAGGAACTATGTTGAGCACATCAGTACCTACATTGTAAAGATAAAATCCGCCAACGAACAAACCGATTAAACCGAATATGACAAAGCCCAATGCTCCGACAGATTCAAGAACTTCAATATAGGTATGGGACAATTCCAATGGAGAATTACCCAATCCATAAACAAGTATAGACAATATGATTCCACTGGCTATCATTGCACCTCCCTGGAAACCTCCACCAGGAGTTATATGTCCTCCAAGGATAGTCATAATACCTAAACAAATCAATAAGATTGAAATTGGTAAAGATATAAGTTTTAAAATTACGCTACCTTGACTCATCGTTTATCCCCCAATAATCCTCTACCGAATATAAGCAATACCACCAAACCGGCAGTTAATAATATAATTGATTCACCTAATGTATCATATGCCCTGAAATCAAAAATCACAACAGTGACCATGTTTGGAGCGATTTGAGTTCCCAATGCATTGTAAATATTACTTACACCAGGATTAATGATGTTACTTATATGAAATATGGCATCAGCCAATGTTACTGAAAATATTGCAGTCAATACGGCTGCAAGTAAATTACGAACTGTAGTCTTATCAGACAAGATTACCACCCCAGTATAAGAATGCTACAAGAATTGAAATTGTTATAATAGCATAGAACAACATTTTTTCAAGTGAGTCTTCCTGTTCTAATTTGAATTTAGGAATGAGCGGAATATTTGAAATCAACACAATGGCCAAAATAAATGTAACTATTCCTGCAAGCAACATATTTACATGCCTTAACAATATTGCAGATAGCACTAATGAAACGATAAGGAAAATTTCTGCAGTTATGCTACCTGAAACGTCTGCATTAGTTACAGGACCAGGTGAAAACAATTTTCTGAATTGCTTTACAACATTGAAAATTTGATCATACAGTTTCATAATATTCCTCCTACAAAGTTAGAAATTCCGTTTATAACAATATCTGGGAATATACCGAGTAAGATAATTATTATTAACAATATTCCCATTGCAAAAATCATTGCACGTGGAACTTCCTTGTTTTCTACTTCCAAATCATTAGGTTTTGGCTTTAAGAACATTGAGTAATATGTTTTTACAAATACCACAAATGTAGCTATACTCACCATAATCGCCAAAATGGATATTTCAGGGAATCCGCAACTTAAAGATGCCTGAACAAGCATTAATTTTGATTGGAATCCGCTTAATGGAGGAACTCCAGCCATTGCCAGACCGCCTATTAAAAGCATCAGACTTACTTTCGGATGGTATGCCAAAAGCCCTCCGAGTTTTCTTGTATCCACTTCATTAGTTGCATTGACTATAGCGCCAAATCCTATGAACAGCAATGCAGTAATCATTATTTCATTTAATGCCTGGAAAAGACCAGCAGTTATTGAAAACTGAGTTCCAAGACCAATACCTAAACCAATAAAACCTAACTCTCCAACAGCTAAAAATCCAATCATCCTTCTGAAGTCTGTTTGGGTGAGTGCCATGGATACGCCCAATATCATAGCCAAGATAGAGAAGAATACTATGAGAACTTCAAATATTGGAAGTGTTGAATAAATTCTAAACATAATCAAGACGATTGAAATCATTGAAATGACTGTAAATGATTGAAGTAATGCTGCACCGTGAGGTTCCGCTTTTGAATAGATTCCAGACTTGATGGTATGGAACGGTGGTAAACCTGAAGCGTATAACCAACCAAAGAATATTAATGCGAGTGACATCAAGAATACTGGAGAAGTAACATTAATTAAACCATTGTGAACAGCAGCGGCAATATCTGTGACATTTACAGTACCTGTCATAGCCAATAGGAATCCAATTCCTAAAAGCATCATAGGAGATCCTATGGACCCCAAAATCATATATTTTAAAGCCATTTCATAACTGTAATTAATTGATGAAGCTGCGACAATACCAACCTGTGCAAGAGCCAAGATTTCAAAGAACACAAACATGTGGAAAATATCATCAGTCAAAAGCATTGCAGTTACTGCGGCTGTACCTAAGAACAGCAGGAATAAATAAGGTCCTGAAACTTTCCTGTATTTGGTTAAATAAATAAATACTACAAGGAATGTTAAAAGGCCAACCATAGCGATGAATACCTGCTGCAAGAATGTAAATGAATAGGTAATCGCAGGATGGTAAACCGCATTTGTCACATTGTCCAAAATCGGCTCATAACCCCCAAAGTAATGAAGGCCATAATTAGATGCCAATGGTATGATTGGAAGACATATTGCAACGACCAATGCAAAAATCTTAGTTACAGTATTAAACCTTGAAAATGCACTAATAAGCAATGCAGCCATCAATGGAACAATAACCATAAGTGGAATTAATTCATTCATTGTATTCCTCCTGTTTTGATGTGTCGGCTAACATTACCTTAGTTGATAAAGTACCGTATTTTTTATAGATGACCATTACTAAAGCTAGCATGACTGCCAAAGTACTTGCTCCGATTACAATACTGGTAAGTACCAGTCCAAAAGGCAATGGATAAGCAGCATTTGATGCGAACCAGGTAGTGTTCATATCCGGCATCAAAATAGGCACAATACCTCCTGCCTTATAACCAATAGCAACAATGAACAGATTAACGCCCTCTTCAATAAAACTAATACCAATGATCTTTTTTATAATATTGTCGACAAAAATTGCAGAGTAAAATCCAATTATTATCAATGCAGCAGATGTCATCAATATAATAAGCTGTGTCTGTGCCATTAGCTATCCTCCCTTTGAGTTTTTTTAACAGCCAAAGCAATGAATACTGGAATGATTGCTGCGCCAACAATAGCCTGTGTTAAAGCAACATCCGGAGCCAGAAGCACTTGGAAAAGAACTGCCATAGCCCCTCCAGAAAATCCAGTCAAAATTGCTGTTTTCAATAAATCTTTTTGAATAAGAGCAAGAATTGCACTTAAAACCATTATAATACATAATACTAATTCTAACATCTTACTCACCTTCATCAATTTCCAATGTAGTTACTGAAAACCTTTCGTCAGCTTTGAGTTTTTCTGAATTTTCACTTTCCAAAGCTTGCATCTTTTCTTTAGGATGTAAAAACGGATGGTCTTCACCTACATCTTCTACAACATTTTGTAATTCCAAATTATTTTCTCTATCTTCTTTTTTCCAATAAGCATTAGCTATTGCATGTGCTGTGAATGGTGCTAAAATAAAGTAAATTCCAGCAAGTAAAAACTGACCTAAAGCAATCATAGCAATGATACATGCAACATCAAATAAACCTACAATGTGGATTCTCGCATAAACTTTATTCTTTGTGTTTTTACCTAAACTTACCAGTCCAATTGCAGAAATGATAATTATTACCGCCGATATGATAAGAAGGATTGATTGAACATACTCTATCATTCATCATCACCTCCCAAAACAACAGCAAAAGCAATTGTACCTACAAAACCAAAGAATATTAAAGCTAATGATATATCTCTATAAAAAGCAAGATTGTATATCTCCCCACAAATGAGCAAAGCAACAGCGAAAGCATTAACAACTATAGAACTTCCTAAAAGCCCCATTGATGTGGATTTATATGCACTTGCTCTTAAAGCAGCCAGCATCATTATAATTAATGCAATAACCACAATAAATTTTGAAATAATCAATATATCCATACTATCTCACTCGATTTTAATTAATAAAAAGAAAACTTATTCCAACATTTTCTTTATATACTTTTCAAAAGGAATAATATCCTCTTTACTTCTTGGAGAAATAGCAGCTACTTTGATAATGTTATTTTCAGTGTCTAAATCAACAGACAAAGTACCTGGAGTTAAAGAAATACTATTAGCCAAAATTGTTTGTGAAACCGGCCTTTCAAGTACCGTTTCAATATCAACAATTACAGGATCAATATTTCTTCCTAATACTCCCTTAAACGCAACATCAATTGTTGATTTAAGAATCTCGTAAATAAGGTCTAAGAAATAAATAATTCCATAACCAATTCTAGTCAAAAACATTAAACAAGCTCCATTTCATTATTATGATTAAAAGTCAATAACATTGACAATTGATACATTATTATTTATCATGATTATTTATTATAAATGTATGCTTTTTTAAAAAAACAGATTGAAATCTGTATTAATTATATCAATAGTTATATAAAAAATAGATAAACGAATATAATCATTTTACGGAATATATACTGTTATCAAAAATTTATAGCCATAAAATAGTGAACAACTATTTTTTTAATAATAATTAAATAATATTAACAATAGATTTAGTTATACCTAAAAAATGGTGTGGACATGAAACTAATAGAAAAATTGGAACCTGCAATAATATTTTCTGCAGTGATTATCGGACTGCTGTTCTCAAACTTCAAAGCAATCACAGCCAGCAGCGATTATTTAATCAGCATTTTCCTAGGCATGATGCTTTTTGGATTGTTTCTGGAAGTACCCCTTAACGAATTGAAGAACAGCTTTAAAAATGTCAAATTCACATCAGCCAGCCTGATAATCAATTTCATATGGACACCGTTATTCGGATATTTCCTAGGATCATTGTTTTTAAAAGGAAACATTGACATATTTATCGGATTTTTCATGCTAATTTTAACACCCTGCACCGATTGGTATTTAGTATTTACCAAAATAGCAAAGGGAGATTTGAGCCTAAGCCTATCAATACTTCCTATGAATTTAGTACTGCAAATCATCCTTCTTCCGATATATCTAATAATTTTTTTCCCAATTGGAAACATGGATTATCTACAAATCGCATATTCATTCATAATCATTATTGCAATCCCATTTGTTGCAGCACAAATCGTCAAATTGATATTGAATGACAAAACAAATGAAAAGGTAGCAAACTTATTTTCATCCCTTCAAATCGTGTTTTTATCTCTTGCAGTATTCTGCATATTTGCATCGCAGGGAGGACAGTTATTTGCAAATCTAGACTCCGTTGTGAAAATATTCGTGCCGTTAATCATATTTTTCATTACAAATACAGTAATCGATTTGCTAGTATCTGAAAAAATTAATTTCACATATTCAGAGTATGCAAGCCTGACAATGACCACATTAGCCCGAAATTCTCCATTGGCTTTAGCAATTGCAATCAATTCCTTCCCAGGACATGAATTGATATCCATTGCACTGGTAATTGGACCTCTTATTGAACTTCCCATACTTTACATCATATCAAAATTTTGCCTCTGGGTCAAAAATTCAGGACTGTTTTTTGCCTGCGGCATTAAGATTTAATCCCCAGATACTTTTCAAACAAACTAAACAGAAACGGTGCATGATAACCTATGGCAAAAAGCACCAGGACAAATATGGAAATTAAACCAAAGTTTATGTAAACTTTTTTTGAAGATATCGGAGCCAATATTTTAATTCCAGCAGGAGTGAATGAATCCAGAACAATATGTGAAAATAACCCCAAAAACAATGCCAAAACAATTTCAATGTAAGTGACATTAAGATTATCGATTAAAAACAGGCTAACAAAAAACAAAGGCAAAAATACCAGCAACAACTTCTTGTTTAAAAACAAAAAGCTTAAAAGAGCTATTAAAATAGCCATGACCAAATAGGAATTGTTCAAAATGGTTATTCCCATTACTAACTGATATCCCCAAATCAGTATTAAAGAAACCGCAGCAGTTAACGTTAAAACACCGAAAATAGAATGAGTAAAGCTCCTGTGTTCTGAAAAATAGAACGTTGCTCCTAAAAATACAATAATCAAACCAATGAAATAAGGTAATTTAAGGATATAAAGTGAAATGAACACGATTAATCCCAATATAATCAACTTATAGACATGATCTTTTTTAAATTTATGATCAAAATCCGGAATGTTTGCACCAATAAATGTTAAAGCAATTAACAGAGGATTGTGAAAAAACATTAATGCGAGCAGAAGTGCAAATAGAGAGTGTCCTTTATAAGAAGATATATAAATCACCTTACATTATTGAACTCCTCAACCACATGAGTCAAGGGTTTAACTTCACGACATTTGCTGCGATGAGCAGGCTGTCGTGCCCTCCCCCGTTTCGAAGGTTCGGACAACAATGTTAATTGACTTTTTTATCATTGGAAAAAAACATACCAAAACATTGCCATTGCCATTTATTATTTAATGCAACGTTTATATTTAAAGTTCATCAGAGAGCATTTGGAAAGTAATACTCACATTGGTGCAATTCATCCATGACTTGTAGAATTCATGGTATTCTTGCATTTTTAAGATAAATAAAAAAATAAGAAAAGAATAGAAAGGTAAACCCTTCTATCTTCTAACTTTAACGCTTGTTTTTATGAAATCTTTTAAGAAGGATATTTTTACAAGATAAGTTTTTCCTGCTTGAAGA
>NZ_CADCJB010000007.1 GCF_902801725.1 uncultured Methanobrevibacter sp.
TTCACCAACCTTATTAGCAGTTAATTTACCAGTATTCCTATCAACACTAACAATATTACTATTAGAACTGGTATAAACAAGACTACCCGCAACAGCAGGATCAAGCTTAGCACCAACATACGCTGACTCAGTAACATTCACACTGATAACATCAGAAGCAAGAATCTTAACAGGAACATCAACTACATTAACTTTGACAGTTTTACTTGAAGATGCATATTGCCTATTTCCATTAAAATTGATTTTAACTGTGGTGCTTCCAACAGATTTACCTATGATTGCTCCATTTTCAAAGGTTGCAATATTTGGATTTGCAATTATGAATTCAAGATTACCTGCTTCAGGATGGCTGAAAGAATAAACCAGTTTAGCATTTTCTGTTAAATTAACAGTGATTGATTCTTCTGCATCTATTTTTGTTGAAACAAGCAGAACGTTTACAACCACATTAGCACTACTTTCTTCGAATTTATTGTTATTCCTTTCAAGGTGAATTGAAATAGATGCTTTGCCTTTACCCACAGCAGTAATAATACCTTTTTCATCAATATTTACAACACTTGTATCATTACTAGTATAAATTAATCTGCCGGCATTTGAAGGATTTAATACAGCACCAATATCTATTTTATCACATGCATATAATGTAATTGTTTTATTGACATTAATGCTTGTAGGAATGGAATCCTTGTAAACATTAACTTCCACTTCTTCAGTTGCAGGAGCATATTTCTCATCGCCAGCAAAGCTTATTGTGACTATAGACTTACCCAGACCCACAGCAGTGACCATACCTTCAGAATCGATTATAACAACATTTTTATTGCTGCTTAAATAGGTCAATACGGCTGTTGGGTTAGGATTTAAATGAGCATTGATATTCTCCTTTTCATCCTTCAACAAGCTGAAAGTTTTTCCAACGTCTATTTTAGTTGGAACTCTTGTTACCTTAACTATTGCACGAGCGCTTGATTTAACATATTTTTTAGTTCCAGGATAATTAATTGTAATTTCAGCAGTACCTACCTTATATGCAATAAGGGTTCCGTACCTGCTGACGCTTACAACACTTGTATCATTGCTTGAATATTGCAAGTCATATGAATTTCCATGGTCTAAAGTCGCATTGATTTTTGCTTGATTATCAACATGCAATTCAATTTCACTTTCAACAGTGATTTTAGTTGGAACCACTTTTACGACAACTGTTGTGGTGATTTGTGAAGGAAGATACTTTTGATAACCTGTGAATGATATTAATATTGAAGCTTTACCCTGATTGACTCCTGTTATTCCACCGTTTGCATCAACTTCTGCAATATTTGTATTGTTACTTTGATATGTAATATATCCATAAGGAACGGATACCCTGTTTCCATCAATATCCTTTAATATAGCATGAATTGAAGTGAAATCTGTAACATTAACCTCTATTGTAGAATTTACTTCAAATTGAGTTGCATAATCAATAACTTTTACAAGAAGTTTTGAAGATGACGGCAGATATTTGTCGTTTCCGGCAAAACTAACAGTAATATAGGCAAAACCTGAACCGACACCTATAATCCTAGTTCCTTCCACTATTGCAACATTTGGATTACTGCTAGCGTAAGTCAATTCCACATCAGATGGAGTTGAAATTGCACCAATATAATAGTCATTTCCCTTGTCTATAGTGATATTTCCACTAGGAATAATTTCTATTGAACTTACTCTTTTAGAGACTTTTATGACATATGAAGCAGATGCCGGACGATATTTTTCATTTCCGGGATATGTTGCTGTAATTTTAACTACTCCTTCCTTAAGAGCACTTACAATTCCTGAATTGACTTTAGCAACACTTGTGTCATTGCTGCTGTAAGTTATTAATCCTGCATAAGGGTTTGTTGTGAGTATTAATTGTTCCTTGGAACCAACATAGATTACTTTAGGAACCTCATAGGATTCTTTAATTTCAACAGGAATGCGTGTTACATTAACCTTAACGGTAATGTTGCAAGGTTTATACATATCCCTACCCATCACATCATAACCATTGAATCTAATAGTGAGGGTAGTGACTCCTACTTTAAGACCTGTGATTTTGCCTGATGCTGCGCTAACTTTTGCAATACTTGAATTACCTATTTCATAGGTTATTCTTTGATTTGAAATCAAAAATGGCATGTAACTATATTCAAAAGGATGAAGCAACTCGTTAATGTATTGATTTTTAGTAACTTGAACTTCAATGGTTGAATTTAATTCAAACCATGTGTCTTTCTGGAATTTGAAAGGCATATTATAAACAACATCTTCATATCTTGCTATTAAATTTCCTTTATAATAATCTATTTCTGCAACAAATGTTTCATCAAGGGCGACAACTTTTTTATTGAGTGTTAAGTTTTGAGAGGATAAATTTAAATCGAATGATTCCAAGTTACTGAAATCATACAGCTCAACAACATCATTATCACTATCATAGACCATTAACTCGAATTTTCCGCTGAAAGTTTCACCAGAATATTCAATATTGGTTAAATTTAGGAATAACCAATTGTTCATTTCTGCAAGGTTTGAAACAGAAGGAGTGTTTTTATAATTGGACCATACATTACCATACCAATTATAATTGGCTTTTACACCACCCCATAAACTGGAAATAACATATCCTCCCAATTTCATATTATTGTTTAAAAATATTGAATCATAAACACTGCCATTATATAAGAAATATATAATTCCATTATACTCTCCTGTATTGTTTATGAATGATGATTTTTCAATATTCACATTATTAGAAGCCAATATGGCCGCACCGTTCTTTGCAAAATTTTCTCTGAATACTGTGTCAACTATTTCTATATCTCCACCGTAAATTGCACCTCCACCGCCAATATCATTGCTGTCATATGTTGCCTTGTTGGCTATGAAATTGGAGTCATAAATCCTTGTAGGATTATCTTCTCTTTTTAAATCATATATAGCACCACCATCCCTGGCAGTATTGTTCTTGAAGATACAGTTAGTTATGGTTGCGCCATCACGACCGATATATATCGCACCACCACGAACTTTAGCATAGTTGTTTTCAAATAGGGAGTTTTCAATGTTGAGACCCATCCCTTCAGAATATATTGCGCCACCTAGGATATAGTTATGTGCATTATTTATAAACTTACAATCTATTATTGTTGTGTTTTTACCAGCAAGATAAAGTGCGGAACCACCTGTAGACCCATCAGCAACATTATTGATAAAAGTACAGTTAATGAATTTTGCATTCATGCCTTGACTTTTAACACCTGCACCGTCATCATATCTTGCATTACCATTGCTAATTACGATATTTTTTAAGGTTATGTCCTTTGCCATCAAATTAAATACTCTTGATTTGCCAGCAGCATTGATGATATAACCATTTCCATCAATTGTTAATGTTTTGGATATTGATATTCCGGTAACTGATTTGTCTATGCTCTGAGTATAAAAATAATCCTTTTGCAAAACTATTTCATCATCATGACTGTCAATAAGAGATTGTAATTCATTAAAGCTGCCGCTTTTAAACTTTTTAGATACAACCACATTTCCACAATTTGCAATAACTGTGAAATCTCCTAAAACAGTATAATTAAATAAAGCTTTCCCAGTATTGCCCAAATTGATTTTATTTGGATCCAATGTGGCATTTACTCCTGTTAAATCCGCACCAATTGAAGGCAATTTATTTGTTGAATATATGCTTTCTTTACCTGTTTGACTGTTATATAAATTATTAATGGAAACTGTTGCAGTTGATGAATCTAAACTAATGGCTAAATCAAGATATAACCATGAATCCACATTTATTTGTGAAGTAACCCTCGGTTTAACTAATCTATTGTCTATGGTATTTCCCCACCAGTTATTGTTTGCAGTAAACATACGCCCCCATGAATAAACGAGTGTTTCGGGATTACTTCCTAAAATGATTGAATCAGTCAAATTGATTATTGCACTTATGTCATTGGATATTGCACTTCCTTCAGGAGCATTGTTGCCAGTGAAAAGGCAACCCCTGACATTTACGACATCATCATATGGATTTTCTGTTGTTCCGAGTTGTCCTCTAATTAAAAGTGCTCCACCACTATCTGTTGCATGATTTGAAACGAAATTACAATAAAGCACATCCTGCCTAATACCGTGATATGTTACAAGGGCACCACCATATTCTGCAGTATTATTTTTAAATGTGGAACGAACAAATACTGAGTAACTGTTCGGATGTGAGAAGATTGCTCCTCCCCAGGATGCCTTATTGTTTATGAAAGTACAGTCAAGAACTCTTAGACATTCCCCATTTCCATAAATTGCACCCCCGGATTTATCAAATGAATTACCATTTATAAAATTAATATTTTTCAAAGTCACATTAGTGGAATTTACATAAAATATTCTTGATTTGCTATTAGCATCAATTGTGTGCCCTTTTCCATCAATAATCAGATCATTTTTATTGATTAAAATTCCTTCTTTAATTACATCGGAACTAGAATAAGTATAATCCTTAGTTAAATCAATGCTTTTTGAAGTTCCACTATTTATAGCAGTATTCAATTCAGCGAAACTTCCATCCCCCGTTTTACTTAAATTTTCATAATTTAAATCATTAATGTTTAAACTATTATCATCATTGGCTTTTTGTAAAATACTATTTGTATTATTATCTGCAGATGCTACAGCAGACATGGTGATGAATACAAATAAAATCAAACATATTACCAATGCCGTCCTTTTCAATTTCAAAATATTTCTCCTCCTAAATACTAAAAATTGTCGCTTATATAAAGTTATATATTGCAGACATCATATTTATATTTGGTGAAAAAATCATTACATAAAAAAAGAAAAAAGTTATGTATTGAATACATAACCAAAGTTATTTTTTACGTCTTAAAAATGTGACGTTTAAAGTTACTAATACCAATATCAAAGCAAACAATGGATTTCCTGTTGCATTCTTATCATATCTAATTTTAGAAACTTTAGTTTTATTATGTGGCTTTTCATTAGGTTTTTTTGGTTTTTTATGTTTTTTAGGTTTTTTTGGTTTTTTATGTTTTTGTTTCTTTTCCTTGGTAACGTTGGTTTTATTAGTACTGTTAACCGTTTTGTTTGTTTGATTATTTCCCGCAATAACAGTATTGTTCTTTAAACCAGTTGTCTTAGCAAGGAAGAAAAGTGTAATATTTCTTTTTTCTCCAACCTTCAAAACACCGTTGAAAATCCATTTGCCGTCGCCAACATAATGCCAAAGGCCGGATGGATCAACGAAATAATCATATACCAAGCCTTCAGTATAATCCCTATCAATAATATATAAGCCAGTAATATCATATTTACCAGTGTTTTCAACAACTACTGTAAAGCTAACAGACTGACCTACTTTAACTACTCTATTGTTAGATATTTTTCTTACAGACATTTCTGGGTTAGGTAAAGTTTTAGTAGTATTAGTTGAATTTGACAATGTGTAATTTGCATAACCGGAAGTAACATTATTTCTTAAAACACCAAGTTCCCTGGTTTCAAACTCAACTATGAAACTTGCACTCTGCTTTATCATTAATGCTTGGTTCAATACCCATTTTCCATGGTTATCGTATGTCCATTTGCCAACATCATTATGCCATTTTTTGTAAACTAATCCTTTACTGTATTGAATATCCTTTACGAATACATCATTTAAAATCATGTTTCCATTGTTTGTAACAGTGATTTTAAATTGAACATTTTCCCCAACTAGAACAGTAGTATTTATAGTATCTTTTCTAACTGTTTCGTTAAACCTTTCAACGAATGGAAAACTTTTAAACAAGACCATATTTTGCCTATCGGCGGGAGTCAGGAACAGTTTCATGTCATATTCCATTTTATCACCATTAGGAAGAACATATGACATATTAGTCATATTCATTTCATCATAATGATTTCTATACTGGTTTATAACATCCCTTACAAGCCTGTCTCTTGAATTTAGATAATCTCCATCTGTAAATATCCATGTTACCGTTTGAATATCGCCTTCAGTATAATCATCATACCTTTCAGGATATGCATCAAGCAGATAGAACATTACTCGAAGATAATCCTCTACAGAAGATCTGTCTACTGAATTTACAATATATGACAAATCTTCAATCAACACACCTTCGGTATTTTCCGGACGGAACAAATGCTCCTCTACACAGTAAACTTGATAACCCGCAAATTCACCAGTCGGAATGTAGTGAGTATCACGGGAATGACCGTCAAGAATATCATGCAGATAATCATGGACTTCATGCTGATTATATACGATTAAATCGCTATCGGCAATTTTTGTATAATCATCCTTTTCATATCCGTCGATAACTATAATATTTCGCCCTTCAGTTGCTACATTATTTTTTAATATGGACTTTGATATGTCAAAACTTAATGAAAATATTGCTCCAGCGTGCCTAGCTTTATTGGCATCAAATATACAATTTGTTATATGTGAATGACTTGTAGATAAAGCACCGCCGTAGTTCAACGCTTCATTATTTGTGAAATTGGAATTTGCGAATATATTATTATTGCTTTTGAATCCAGTATTGATAGCACCACCACCGTATCCAGTAGCATTGTTTCTGTCAAATACTGAATTGTCAACAGTAAGGTTATAATTCGAACAAATTGCCCCTGCACTGTATGCAGTATTGTTATAGAACTTTGAATTATATATTTTCACAAAGTTTCTTGGAACCAACTCTGAATCATATGGAGAAATTGAAAATATTGCGCCACCTTTAAACCCAATATTGTTCTCAAATATTGAATTGTCAACAGTTAATTGGTTGATGGATGCAACAGCACCTCCACCTTCATCAATTTGATATTCTCCAGGGTTGAATACTCTGTTATTTTTAAATATTGAACTGTTCAGAACAGAATAAGCAGCGAATATTGCACCGCCTAAACCTTTTTCTTCAAGTTGCAAGTGATTTTTTGAATACCTTGCCAATACCTTATTGGATTCGAATAAGGAATTATCGACAAGCAAGTTCCTAGCATATATAGATCCACCATTAAATTCCGCAATATTGCTACCAAATTTTGAATTGTAAATGTTTACATGAGTAGAACCTGATATAAGAGATACACCAATAGCACCACCATGTTTAGTAGCAGTATTTTTTTCAAATGTACAACGATTGACTGTTAAGTTACCTGAATTAATTAGGATCGCCCCACCGTTTGAATCGGAGGCTGAACGTCCATTTACAAATTTTATATCATTTAAAGTTACATGTCCACTGTATTGAGCAAAAATTCTTGCATTTCCACTTCCGTCAATGGTATGATTATTACCATTTATTGTTAATCTTGAAACGGGAATACCGTTTCTCAATGAATGGTCATTAATATAATCATATTTATAGTCTTTAGTTAAAGTTACAATACCGTCTTGAGCGTTCTCAATTTCTGTTTGCAAATCAGTGAATGTAGCTACGTCGCCATCTTCACTTAATATATCAACATCCGTATTTCCTTGATTTATAGATAACTGTTCATTTCCATTATTTACATCTGTGTCTGTTGGAACACTTTCACTTGCTGAAACCATCCCAATGGACATTATTAGTATTAAAAATACCAACAAAATCTTCAGTTTATTACATTTCATTATTTCCCTCAAAACGAGAGACAAACCAAATATGTATAAACTAAATCAAATTGCACAAATTTAATAATATAAATTCTTAAATTTATTTCAGTTAATTTAAACCCCTTACAAATAATATAACCTAACCATAATAATGCTTTCAAAAACATAATATAACTAATCAAATTAATTATATCCATTAATTAAAACACTAGGCCAAAAAATACCAATCATAATAGTTAAAAATTAATTTAACGCATTTGATTTAAGTATTTTAATATAAGATTTGTTCTAACTCAATAAACATAATATTATATTATTTAAATCTCAGGAATACTACAATTTATATGAATTCATATTCCGCATGGTAATTTATTTTGTCCATATAATATAAACATTTCTAAAAAATAATCATTAATTTAAACAAAAATATATAATCTGCAAATACATTTTTTAAACAAATACCAATATAATGTTAATCTATTAAAAAAAATACAATATTTTTGATTATTTATGAAAATTTGGATATAAAAGATAATACTTCAAATTTTTAAGATTTTTAAAAATAATTAAATAATCTTTTTAAATTTTTTTATAAGTAATATTCAAAATTAATATAATAATATTGAACAAAAATATTATTTAAAGAAAATCATTAAATGGTTAATAACATTTAAGATTTAAAATAAATAATTTAATAAAAAATCACTATTCCAAAATCCAAGCATCAACAGTATCCTTTACATCATAGACATCTGCACCCGGAATAGATAATCCTTTTTTGATTTCAGCACCTTCACACAATTTGGCCAGATCCTTTTGGCTTGAACCAAAACCTGAACCTTCATGAGTGACAAATGGTTTAACGATTTTACCGTTGAAATCAAGCTGTTCCAGCTGTGTAAACATAGGCATTGGAAGAGTTCCCCACCAATTTGGAAAACCTATATATACTGTATCATACTCCGCAATATCATTTAAGGTTTCTTTGATTTCAGGTCTTGCGTCTGATTGCTGCTCTTTTTTGGCAACATCAATACATTCCATATAATCTGCAGGATATTCAGTAGCAGGTTCTACCTTAAACAAATCCGCCCCGTCTAATTCACGAATAAATTCAGCTATTACTTCAGTGTTTCCCTTTTCGATATTTTTAAGTTCTCCACCAAAATAATTTTCTCCACTTCTTGAAAAGTAAATCACTATACTTGACATGCAATCATCTCCAAAATCAATTTAAATAAATCAAAGTATTTAAATGTTGCCGAATGCAACAAAGTAAAAAAAAATAAAAAAATAAAAAAGAATAGATGAGACTATTCTTTTATGGAACGGGCTAATTCAGCACCTTTTTCAAATGCTTCAGCAAGCACCTCTTCATCAGGCACAAATAAAACATCCAATGTATCTGTTACATTAAATCCAGCAGTTTCCAATTCGGATTGAAGTTTTGCAATTGCACCTCCACCCCATCCTTTGGATGAGAATATTAAAGCATTTTTCTCACTGCCAGTTCCTTTGAAGTTAACGCAGTCAAGCCAGTACATCATGTTTCCAATCCTTGGGAATGGCTTGTTCATCATGGTTGGGGCACCAAGAGCAATTGCTTTGGAGTCCAAAATATCAGTAATGACATCATCAGGGCCATCCTCTTGCATGAAGTACATTTCCACTTCGACACCTTCACTCATAATACCTTCAGCGATTTGGTAAGCAAGCTTTTCAGTTGAGTGGTGCATTGTATCATAAATTACAGTAATCTTATCTTTGCATACACCAGATCCCCATTCTGTGTATTTTTCAACAATAGGTCCAGGATTTGTCCATATTTGACCATGACATGGAGCAATCATTTTTATTTCATTGATTAAACCATTGTCAGTTAATTCCTGCAATTTCATTCTAAGCATTGGGGAACCTAATGTTACGAGATTAGCATAGTATTTTTGAGCTTCCCTGAGCAGATAATCTAGTGAATAATCCTTATCCAATCTTTTGGAATGGCATACATGTTGACCAAATGCATCATTTGAAAACAATATTCCTTCTTCAGCCAAAAATGTGAACATGCTGTCTGGCCAGTGAAGCATTGGAGCGGAAATGAATTTTAAGGTTCTTCCACCAATATCTATTTCATCACCAGTTTGAACAGTGTTGATTTCCAAATCTGAAAAATTATGATATTGCTGTTCTAGGAAATTTGCACAATTTGGAGAAGCGTAAATTTCAGCATCCGGATTGTATTTGTCGATAGTGTCTCTCAAATAGGTTGAATGGTCCATTTCAGAGTGGTTTTGGACAAACACATCAATCTTGATTTCTTTTCCTTCCTGTGCAAATGCATCAGCAATTCTTGCATCCAATTGGTCTTGCAATCCTGTGTATGCATTATCTATCAAAACAGTTTTTTCTTCACCAAATACCAAATATGCGTTGTAAGTGGTTCCAGGAATTCCATATCCGTGGAAAGTTCTGCTGTTCCAATGGATAACACCTACCCAATACACGCCATCTGTAATTTTAAAAGCAGTAGCCTTCATTTTAATACCTCTTAAATATTCAAGTTATATAAGTTTATATTAAATGTACTATATATAATATTATATTATATTTAAAAGAGGTCATATTTTGTCAAAAAGAATCGATTTACATATGCACAGTTTGTTTAGTGATGGAGAATTATTGCCATCCGAGCTTGCAAGAAGAGCATTGAAATTAAACCACGAAGCAATAGCAATCACAGACCATGTCGATTGGTCAAACGTAGATACAATACCAGCAATTCAGGATGCAATTGATGACATCAATTCCAACTGGGACATTACTGTAATTTTAGGTGCTGAAGTAACACATGCTCCTTGCGAATCAATTGACGGAATAGCTGAAAGGGCAAAAGAATTAGGTGCAAAAATTGTTGTTGTTCATGGTGAAACATTGAATGAGCCTGTAACTCCAGGAACCAACCGAGCAGCTGTTGAATCTGAACATGTAGACATTTTAGGACACCCTGGATTGATAACAGTTGAAGAGGCTGAAATTGCAAAGGAAAATAATATCTACCTTGAAATTTCAGCACGTAAAGGACACTGCCTCGGAAACGGACATGTTGCAAACGTTGCTCGAGAAGTAGGAAATAAATTACTTGTTGATACTGACACTCACGCACCGAGCGACTTGATTACTTTTGATAAATCATATGAAATTGCTTTAGGTGCGGGTTTAACTCACGAAGAAGCTATGAAAGCACTTGTTGACAATCCCCGTGAACTATTAAAAAGCAAAGGAATATTTTAAGTATTAAAAATAAGGGATTTTAAATATAAAAAATCCCCACACAATCAATTTTTAAAAAAAAAATTATTTAATAACTTTATAAGTTAAAATTAAATCTTTATCCAACTCATAAGAGTCAACCAACTCTAATTTTTTAGCCAAATCCATCAATGGATATCCATCCCCATCAAATAATGTTTTGGCATTTGCTCCGCCCACCACCATAGGCGCAACACACAATCTTATCTCATCAATCAAACCTGCTTTGATCATAGAAAAGTTTAGGGTAGCTCCCCCTTCAAGCATTAACTTTTCAATCCCTTCTTCATGCAGATAACTCATTAATGCAACAAGGTCCACCCTTTTATCTCCACTCCAAAAGAAGTCGATTCCTCTTTTTGAAAATGAATCATATCTGTCAGAAACCAGAAAATCATATTTGTATTCATTTGCCCCTGCAATGATTGTTCTAGCGTCTTTGTTTGTTATTCTTGCAGCTATTGGAGTCCTGCATTTGCTGTCAACAACAACCCTTACAGGATTATCTTCAGGATTTGCATCAACTTTGTGAACTGTTAAACGTGGGTCATCAGCAAGCACAGTTCCGATTCCAACCATTATTGCATCGCATTCTTTTCTAAGTTCATGAACCCTTTCAAGGTCTTTTTCACCTGAAATATTTGAACTGCCTGTTTCTGTTGCTATTTTTCCATCCAATGTCATAGCGGCACTTAAAATTACATAAGGTCTCATTATATCACCTAAATATGATAAAACATCTCTTTAATTTGTAAAAAGTTCATTAGAGTTTTACTTTCAAGCATTCCAGGCATTACCAATGCCACAACAATACCCAATATGCCAAATAGGATTCCTATTGCCCAAATTATCTTAACCGCATCCTTTTCAGCGATAGGTTTTCTTAAGGTCAATCTGATTAATGATTTGAATCCCACATCAGGCCTTACCAATTTACCTTCATCATTCAATTGTGTTGGTTTCTGCTGAGAACGATTCATTACGCCTGCGGAATAGAATTTCAATGCCGCATCAATAATATTTGGCATCAATACTATGAGTGCAATCAGTTTTACCCTACCAATGAATGCAATACATACGATAGCCGCACCAATGATTAATGTACCAGTATCCCCGGGGAAAATTTTTGCAGGATATCTGTTGAAGTATAAGAATGCAAGCAATGCGCCCAGCATACTCATGGATATGATTGTTACATCATATTTTCCCAGAATTATACATGCAATTGTTAGTGATGCCATTGAAATAACACCTAAACCTGATTCAATACCGTTTAAACCTGCAAGCATGTTTGTTAGGTTTGATCCTATTGAAAGAGCTATCGGAAGTGAAATCAAGTACAATATTCCTACATTAGGAGGTGCTGCCCACATTAATGGAAGACCCGCAATGAAAAGCAAAAAGAATTTGGACTTTGATGAAAGCGCCAGCAAGTCATCCAAAATTCCAATCATTCCTACCAGCAGTATAACAACTAGAACAATTATTAACGGGAATGCTAGAATATCATGCATGTAGATTCCTGAAAACATTCCAATTACAAATCCAAATATTATTCCAAAACCACCCATTTCCGCTACAACGGGTTTCCAGGATTTGTGAATGTCTTTTCCAACAATGTCTGCTTCTTCTAATTTTTGAATAATCTTCGGCATGAATAATCTGGTTACAGAAAAAGAAAGTAATCCGCAGATTATTGCTATCACATATAAAGGCATTTGTGGTAGAATTATCATAATTAATTATTTAAAACTCATTATTAAAAAAAGTAATTATTTTTTATTTAATATATAATAAACAGTTCTAATCGGAATATCCAACTTTTGGGATATTTCTTTTGGAGATAATCCGTCTTCCTTTAGGGATTTAACCTCACTGTGGTCATATTTTCTTCTATAATTATCAAATTTAACATTATCCTTGTTTTTTCTAAGCAAATAATAAACACGATTAAGTTTAATATTCAATTCTTCAGATATTTCACGAGCATTAAGACCCTTTTTTGCCAGATCCAAAACAATCTTTTCCTCACCATTGGTCTGGCTTTTTGCACCCCAGTTATACTTTTTATTAACTTCAATATCCAATTGCTCCAATGCATCAATATAATTTTTTGGAGTCCTTTCATAAACACTTGGAGCGCAGGTTATCTCCCTTAAATTGGGATATTCATCCATCAAATCCATAATCAGTGAAGATGATAACGCTTCAGTTATATGAATAGTTGTCAAATCTTCATCCATATTATCACTATTTCTTAATCAAATCAAGGAATTTCTTAGATTTATCGCTTTTAGGATTTTTAATGTGTTCAATATTCTTTATTTCTTTTTTAATCTTTGATTCATTTATATTGAATGCATTACTTATCTCTTCAAGTCCAATACCTGAATTTTCACTAATCAGTGCTGCACCCAATGCAACATGGTTAAATTTAATATTTGAGTTTTTAATCTGTTTTTCAAACTTGAATTTTTCATACAACAGCAAATCCATTTCATAAACCGGAATAATCTTGATATCTGTAAATTCGTTTAAAATTTTAATAACATTAGTATATGTAGTCTGGAAAACCTTACGCTGCTCACGGTCCAGCTCTACACGAATGTATGGGAAAGGTCCGCTTTCAATTTTACGGGAATTGTAGGAAGTGGTCAAATAATATCTGAACATATCCCACATTATCAGGCAGGATGCAATATTGACCAACGTGCTTTTATAAATATTGTCCCTAATTTTCAAGTCCCTCTTAAGAGACCGCACCATATTACCGAATTTATCCAAATAATTGAAGCTTTGAAGTTTATTTTCAATCTGTGAATTTCTCCAAACTTCGATTGCATCTACATCATACCTGTCTATAAAATCAGGGGTTTGATTTTCAAACTCGGAAATGATAGCATCATAATTCTTGATTCTTTTAAAGTCAGATAATTTCCTTTTGAGTATATCATCTTTGATATCATGTATTATCCGCTCGCAGTATCTGACATAAGCAATTGCAAGAGCAGTTCTCGCATGTTTATCATCAATAATGGCCGGTTTGGTTCTGTGGAATCTCAAAGCCTCAATTCTAACACGGCTTCCATAGATTCTTCTGACTTCCTCCTCATAATTGTTCACATATTCAGAATCGAGAGTAACTGTTTTGCGAACCAACCTATTGTTTTCATCTTTAAATCTTATGACAAGAGAAATAGTTTTTACAACACCTTTACGTTCCTGTTTTAAAATATTTAAAACTTTTTTAAGTGATTCTCTTCCATAATTAGAGAATTGGCTCATCAATACCATATAATTTCCTGAAAGGGGTAGATATGGAATGATTTCTAACCTATGAGTTGCTTCCTTATTTATTTTAAATGTGAATGACTCACATCCGCAACTGCATTTGGCTTTCATGTTTCTATATTCCTCAATGGAATATTTTTTATAACATGAATCACATTTCACATATCCGAATTGCTTAAGATGTCCGATAGCAATTTTATGTGAATCAATAGCTGATTTAACCCTATCTAAAATATTTTTCTTGGCATTTGCCTTCATTCTAAAAATTTGATTGTGGCGACTGTTCTCACCGACTTCATCCAGTGCCACTTCCGCTACCGATTTAGTTCCATAGCGGCTTAAGGATGTAAAAGGAGTCGTATATCCTTGAGCATCCATATCCTCTTTTAAATCCTGTAAAAAGTTTAATCTGTCATCTAGTTTAAAGTAAAGAGTTTTGAAATTATCAAAATTGTCAATATCAGCAAGGCTGATTGACTCATTTGATATTTCTTTTAAATATTTCTCAGCTTTATTTACTAGGACAGATTCTTCCATACTGATCAGATTTATTGAATTCTTTCGCCGATTTCGGCATTTTCATCAGGAGATAACAATGCTCCGCTTTCTCCTGTTGCCAAAATCATTCCTTCGGATAAAGTTCCGAATAATTTTGCTGGCTGTAAGTTAGCTACAACACATACTTTTCTGTCAATCAATTCTTCAGGGGAGTAGAATTTTGCAAGACCTGCAACGATTTGTCTTGGTTTTTCTTCACCGATATCCACTTGCAATTTCAATAATTTATCAGACTTTTCTATTTTTTCCGCTTCTTTTACTTGTCCTATTTTAATTACTACTTCATCAAAATCGTCTATACTAATTAAATCACTCATATTTTCATCCTCACTATTTTCTTTTAAGTTTTCAAGTAATTTTGCTTTTTCAGCATCAATCACTTCATTATCAATCTTTTTAAATAAAGGTTTGGCTTTATTAATTTCATGTCCAACAGGCAGGAATACATTCGCTTCATTCCAATCGGACAAATCATCAATATTTAAAATTTTAGCTATTGCATCTGCTTTTGTCGGTAAATAAGGTTTTAATGTAAATGCAAGTGCTTTGGCTAATTGATTAGATAAATATAAACAGTTTGCTGCCTTTTGCATATCCTCTTTTACCGCTTTCCATGGTTCCTGATCGTTGAAATATTTATTTCCTTTTTTAGCTACTTTAAATATTTCAAGCAGTCCTTCTCTGAATTCAAAGTTTGAGATATATTCACCTGCTTTTGCTGGCAATTCTTCAATGGCCTTCTTGAATTCTTCATCTTCATCGGACGGATTTGCATATTCAGGGATTTTATTGTCAAAATATTTGCGTGTAAATGTAAATGTTCTGTGCAGGAAGTTTCCAATCACATCTGCAAGTTCATCGTTATTTCTTCTCTGGAAATCATCCCATGAAAAGTCGGAATCCTTGTTTAGAGGAGCATTGATTGTAAGATAATATCTAAGTAAATCAGGGTCATAGTCTTTTACAAAATCGGCTATCCAGATAACCCAATTTTTACTTGTTGACATTTTTTCTCCTTCAAGAGACAGGAATTCACCTGCATAAATCATGTCAGGTAACTTGCATCCGTATGCCTTCAATAGTCCCGGCCAGAAGATTGAGTGGTGGTAAATAATGTCCTTTCCAATAAAATGAACTACAAAGTCATTCCAGTATTCTTCCCATTTTTTACCTGATTTTTTAGACCACTGGCTGGCAGATGAGATGTAGCCTAAGAATGCTTCAATCCAAACGTACAATACTTTGCCTTGGGCTTCATCCAACGGTACTGGAATACCCCAATCCATATCACGGGTTAAAATCCAATCGTTCAATCCCTCTTTCAACCAGTTGGTTGCATAATTTTTAACGTTTGCAGGCAAGTTTTCATTGCTGGAGATATATTCCTTCAAATCGTCTTCCAAATCGGATAACTTGAATGCATACTGAAATGTATCTTTAATTATTGGAGTGGTTCCACAGGTTATGCAGTGTGGTTCATCAAGTTCTGTCGGATCAAGAGCTTTTCCACATTTTTCACAGTGATCACCTCTTGCTTCAGAACCGCAAACAGGACATAATCCTTCAACATACCTATCAGGCAGGAATTTATTACAATTAGGACAATATAACTGTTGAATATCCTCTCTGTAAATATATCCTTCATCATATAATTTTTTGAAGAAGTTTTGAGCCAATTCATAGTGGGCTTCATCAGTAGTTCTTGTAAAATTATCGAGTGATATGTTCATGGATTCTACATCACGAACAATCATGTCATGATATCTTTTAGAAATTTCTATTGGTTTTTTATTCTCTTTATCAGCTTTAACTGCAATTGGAGTTCCATGCTCATCAGTTGCGCAAACCATCAGCACATCATTTCCTATCATTCTATTATACCTAGCATAAATATCTGCAGGAAGATAAGTTGAACGGATGTGTCCCAAATGACATGGTCCATTTGCATAAGGAAGTGCACATGAAATAAAAATCTTTGACATTTATCTAATCCCCTTATTTAATTTAAACATGATATAAATATGTAATTTCTTATATAATAAATTATATTTTTAACAGTGTTATAAAATGAAAAATTAGGTCATGCATCAATAATAACCAAGTAGTAATATTAGAATTAAAAAAAAATAAAAAACTATAAATGAAATTATTTTCTTTCGCCCCTTCATTAACAACCACACCAGTTGATTAAAGTCAAAATTACATTTTTCAAAAAAAGTATCATCAATAGAATTAAAAGAAAAAACGATAATTTGAGAGTAATATTGATTTTAAAAATGAGTTATCTATTTAAAACATAAAAGAAAAAGTTAAAAACATGGCTGAAGTTTCATTTATTAATCCATTATCCGATGAAGGAAGATCCATTATCCGATGAAGGAAGAGGAATTATACGAAAATACGGAGATTTAAACCAAATCTTTGAGGAAGATGAAAATCTCATTGAGATATGCACACATACCTTAAACCAGAAAATATCAGATGATTCCATGATTCCAAAATCATATGCTGATTTGGCAATGAAACGTATACAATGGGCAATCGAGAAAAAAAATAATAAGAACTATACCCAATCCGAATTCGAATATCTTAACAATGATCAGCTATTCGAACAGGACGTTGTAACCTTCCATATACTATGCCAAGCCATTGCAAATCAATTTAATACAGGTTCACGTGAAACAAGACTTTTTATTGAATCACAGGGAATCTTGATTCAAGAAAGATTATCCAAAATACCTCCAATGTCAAGAGCGGAAATCATAGATGAAGTGTTGGATGAGGTAAAAACCGATGGGGCAATTAAATGGAACTCTTTAAAAGAAGTGATAGCTTCTAAAAAACTCAAATTAACCGACCTTTTAATTGATGACGGAGACATTATCCTTCAGGAGGATGATTTTCTGGAGAGATTTTCAGACAAATTCCATGACAGAAGCCCCGACAGAATGTATAACCTTCTAATCGGAGACAGCGTAAAGGAACAGATTTTATCAAGATTGATAATGCAGAAAACAGAAGAATACATCAAAAGAATTAAGGAAATGTCTGCTCATGTTGAAATCCACCCCGCCATTTTGAAAATTGCAGAACAGCTAAAAGAATTTATTCCTGAAGAAACCAGCAAATATAACCAGTATTATGCAGGAAGCGGCGGAATATATGGTAGCGTTCAAGCAGGAAAATTAAATCCTGATGCATTTCCACCATGCATCAAAACAACTGTTGAAGGTGTGTCTTCAGGAGGTCGTAACGATGCCATTGTGCTTCTTTTAACTTCTTTTGCTTCATATGCACGATTATATCCAAGAATTTTCGCCTCAGAGGAAACAGTTAAAGTTTCAGATATGGATCCTGACCTGACAATAACAGAAAATGAAATTCTGCCATTGATTTTTGATGCTGCAGATAATTGTTCCCCACCACTGTTTGACGACCAACCCCAGGAAAAAATCAATATCATCTCAAAATTAGGTTTTGGAATGCATGAAACAGTTGATATTAACCATGAAGGCGAAACAAAATGGTACACTCCGATGAGCTGTGAAAAAATAAAAATTCATTTGCCACACTTATGCCATCCGGACAAATCCTGCAAAGGAATCAACAATCCCCTATCATGTTACGGTCGTAAAAAATTCCAGCTTGACCGAGAACAGAATGATGAATAATAAGTAATCCTTTCTAATTAATATGTAATATTATTTATACTAGTTCCACTAAAATATTACATGATTTGATTATATTAATGGTTTTAACTGACTTAAAAGTGAAAATCACAATGTAAAAACCTTTTTCAAAGAAATAAAAAGGAAAAATTGTTTATTTTTATTATATTGAAATTAACTAAATATAGTTTTTAATAATTAAATTATAATAATATATGTACTTAAATGGTGGAATAAATGAACATGAATAATAATATGAGAATTGGAATAATAACTGCTGTATCTGTAATAGCTCTTTTTGTATTATCATTATTAATCACCCAAGCGCCTGCAAGTGATAATCCTGCAACAAGATTTGGTGTATTAACATTATTACCTCCAGTCGTAGCTATTGCATTGGCATTTATTACTAAAGAAACAATATTGTCATTGTTTTTTGGAGTTTTCATTGGGGAATTTATGCTCTGTGCAAATGATTTAAATATTGTAGGCAGTGCAGTCAATGCATTCTTAGCTATAGGACATGAAGTAATATCCTGTATGGCTGACCCCTGGAATGCTGGAATTATTCTTCAATGTTTACTTATTGGGGGAGTAATCCAGTTAATCACTAAAATGGGCGGTGCAAAGGCTTTGGCAGATTCACTTGCTAAACGTGCCAACACTCCCAGAAAAGCACAACTTATTACTTGGTTTTTAGGATTATGTGTATTTTTCGACGATTATGCAAATTCCTTGATTATAGGTCCAATTATGAGACCTGTAATGGATAAGCTTAAAGTATCCCGAGAAAAATTAGCATTCGTCGTAGATGCAACTGCTGCACCTGTAGCAGGCATTGCAATTATTTCAACATGGATTGGATTGGAAATAAGTTTAATTGCAGCAGGTTTTAAAACAATCGGAATGAATGTTAGTGGATTCGGAATATTTTTTCAAACCATCCCTTACAGATTCTATAACATCCTAATTTTAATTTTCGTTGTTATGTCATCCCTCACATTATATGAGTTTGGACCTATGAAAAAAGCAGAACAAAAAGCACGTGCCAGAAAAGATTCAGAATCTATACAAATTCCACAGGTTTCCAGTTTTGAGGAGATACAACCCGTTGAAGGAATCAAATTAACCGTTTGGAATGCAATCATCCCTATAGGAACCTTAATTATAGGGGCATTAATTGCATTTTATTGGAGCGGATACACTACAATTTTAGCTGGAGATAATCAAACTCTCATCACTTTAATGAAAACTGCACCATTATCATTCAACGGTATTTTTGAAGCATTATCTGCTTCCGATGCATCCGTTGCATTATTCCAAGCCGCATTACTTGCATCCATTGTAGCCATATTAATGGCAGTTTTAGAAAGAATAATGACCATAAAACAAGCCCTCGACGAATGGGTTAGCGGTATGAAAGCTATTGCAGTTACTTGTGTAATATTATTACTTGCATGGTCCTTAGGAGGAGTCATCGGAAATGTTGGTACTGCCAATTATTTGGTAGGCATTCTAAAAGGAACCATTCCCTACTGGATTTTACCGTCATTGATTTTTGTACTTGGTGGAATAATCTCATTTGCAACTGGTACTGCATACGGCACAATGAGTATTTTAATGCCATTAACAATTCCTCTAGCCTGGGCTGTTTCACCAGACATGGGATTCGTCATTACTGCTACAAGTGGTGTTTTGACAGGAGCTATTTTTGGAGATCACTGTTCACCAATTTCAGATACAACAATCCTTTCAAGTATGGGTACCGGCTGTAACCATATTGACCACGTACAAACACAAATTTACTATGCCATATTTGTAGCAATTATTGCTATTTTATTCGGTTACATACCTGCAGGATTTGGAATTGCATGGTACATCTGCATACCAATTGCTGTTGTAGTGATGTATGTGGGTTTAAAAGTGATTGGTGAAAAAGTAGACTTTGAAGAAATTGAAGAAGAAAGCTCTTAACTTTCTTCATTTAATCTATTTTTAAATTGATGACTGTGAAAACTTAAACGGGTTATGGTCTTCATATATTGCATCATAATACTTATTTAAAATAGCTGATTCCCACATATTATAATTTGCTTGCTCATTTTTTTCAAAATTATAAGCTAAAAGACCTATTTTACGTCCATATTCATCAATATCATTTTTATCACAAAAATCGGTAATGATATCCGGAATATATTCACATGGATCATCGCTACTGAACTCGAGAAATTCCTCATATTCCTGCTTAGAGAACAGCTCTTCAGCATCGATTGGGTCTTCCCCGGCTTTTATTGTAAACAATTCAATATAAATATTATCCGCTAAAGGCAACTGATTAAATTCTATTCCTAAACCATATACTCTGCCATTTTCCAGATTAAGTACTGTATGGCCGGTTCTTTGGCATGAAATCCAATTATCAAATGCCGGTTTTACAATATCTTCAGGAGTCAGACCTGACAAAATGCTTTTTAAATGTTCCACTCCAATAACTTCGACTATTTCTTCCATGTTTAAATATTTCATACAACTATCTAATAAATATATCAATCAGAACGGATTAAATTGTACAACAACACCACTAACAATTTTTACATTATCATTTAAAGAATAATTATTCTAATAACAAAATGAAAAATTTATAAATGAAAAAATATAAAATAAAATTTAGGTATGACTAAATTTTTATGGTGAGATATTATGGATAATATGGTAGAAGCAAGAAGAAAAATGCATGAGAGAGACAAAAAAATTGAGGCTGAAAAGAAATCAAAAACAAAAAAAATAAAGAATTTCTTTTTTGGATGCTGCAAAAACAAATAACCTCCTTTTTTATTTTTAACACCACAACATTTTTGTGAAAAACCACACCTTCCGAAATAATATATACTTTAAAAAAGTAATTATTAATCATGTTTTCTAAAGCTACACTTAAAGAGCGAAGACAATACTATCGTGAAGAATGGTCTGAAAATGACTTACCAGACTTCATAGCTACAGATATCAAAAAAAGGGAATTTGGTTTTGACCACAACGGTACCGGACCGAATGACAGATACAAAGTTTTCAGAGGAAAAGAGTCTTTAAGAAAATTTTTAAGATACAAATCCCCTTTTGCAGCATATATTTCAGTAGCCTTTTACAATAATCCCAAAAGACGTGAAGACTGGCTAAAAGCAGAATATATCTTCGATGTAGATGCAAAAGATATTCCTATCAGGTCATGCCAATGCGATAGCGTATGTGAAATATGTCTTGGCGAAGCTTTAGAAATAGTCAATGCCCTTATTGACACATTAAAATATGACCTGGGCCTTAAGAACATACATTTAATCTATTCAGGAAGAGGATATCACATCAGAATTTTAGATGAAGAAATGATGACTGCAAACAGCGAATTAAGGTCTGAAGTATTGAAGTATGTTGCAGGTGCAGAAGTTCCAAAATCCCAATTTGTCAATCCTGAAATATCAAATAAAAGCTTTAATTTTGAACATTTCTCAATTCCTGTCGGATATTCCAAAATATTTACCGACAAGGTGAAATTCAACATCCAGCATCTGGTAGGAAATGAAAAATTGGACGGAATAAACCCAAAGCTAATGAAGGACATCATGGCATCAAGACATCACCTTGAAAATGATGACTGGGGATACTTCAAAAGAGATATTGGCCCTAGAAGATACAAGAATCTGGTTGATGCCATGGCACGCGTTAATCTTGCAACCATTGACGCTAAAGTAACCATTGACTTGAAAAGAATATTGAGGCTTCCATCCTCACTACACTCAAAAGTGAGCATGAAATGCATGGAAGTTAAAAATAGGGAAACTTTTGACCCTTTCTCAAAAGCAGTGCCAAAATTCGTTTATGAAAGAAAAGGTGTTTAGATATGGATAATGTTTTAAGAGAAATTTTAAGAAAAAACCAGTACTTCGAAGAAATTAATGAAAATAGATTCATTCCACAGTTTTTAGGCTTGATTGTTAATGGTGTTGTCGTTTATCATGTGAACTGGATTGACATTGTTGATAAGGAAGTAATATTCATGCACAAGGACATTCAGACCCATCCGATTGCTTCAATTTTCTTGGAAAACCTTAATTCATTGATGATAATTAATGAAGATGGAATCCAAGAAGTATTATGAATCGCTTTCAAGACATTTTGCTATTATTTTTTGAGAAATTACCTCAGGAGCATCATCACCAGGAATTACATTCCAATTATACGTGAACTTTTGTGATTTTAATCGGCTTTCCCTAAGTGATTCTATATTTTCAAACATTTCAGTATCTTCATTACGTGAACCTATTCTTCTAAGTGATTCTTCAGGAGATACATCCAAAAAGAACATGCAGTCTGAAGTCGGAAGGACGAATGCAACAATTTTATAAACAATTGTATTGACTACATCCGGAAGATACATAACCGCCAGAATATATCTTGAAAATATCAAAACATCAACGTCATCATTATGAGCATATTTTCTAACTGACCTGATTGCATCCAGCCCGAAATAAACTGTAGCCTTAACATGATTTATTTTACCTGTTTTTAAAAGAGCCTGTTTTGATTTTCTGCCATATATATTGTCATCACATGGATGGGATCTAATAGTTACATCACGACCTTGCTTTTTATACATTTCAGCCAATAAAAGTATTTGCGTATCCTTACCAGACCCATCTAAACCATCAATGACAATGAACTTATTCATTCAAACACCTAATTAATCAATCGGAAAAAATTCTGTGTATCTTGAATTTCTCTCAATTGGATTCCTTCCAAGGTCCCTTACCATGCGGGTTAATGTTTCTATGGATGCTTCAACTCCATCAGGAGCTCCGGAAGCTTCTGACAATTCATCTCCTCCCAAGGTTCCTCCCAAGTCATTTGCGCCTGCAGTCAACACGACCTGTGCAAATCTGAAACCCATTTTTACCCAGGACACTTGAATGTTAGGGACTAAATCTCTAAGCATCAATCTTGAAACGGCGTATAACTTTAAATCCTGTGTTCCGGTAGCACCGAGATTTGATTGTCCTTCCAAAAAGATTGGAGAGTATTCATGCATGAAAGTCATTGGAATGAATTCTGTGAATCCATGAGTGTCTTGCTGAATCTGTCTAATAATGTCAATATGATCTACCCTTTCCTCTAAAGTTTCCACATGCCCATACATTATTGTAGCTGAACCTGGTATTCCAACTTCCTGGGCTGTCTTTACAGTATCTATCCATTCGGATACAGTGACCTTTTCAGGACAAATTATTTCCCTTGACCTGTCAGTCAAAATTTCAGCAGCAGTTCCAGGCAATGTATCAAGACCTGCGTTCTTGAGTATCTCAAAACCCTCGGCAATATCCATTTTAGATACTGCACAGGCATCCCTAATCATTGTTGGTGAAAATCCATGAATTGAAACATCAGGATAATTGTCTTTTAACAATGTAAGCAAATGTTCATAATATTCAATATCAGCATCAGGAAGGACTCCTCCCATCAAAGTAAATTCACGGGCACCATTTAAAACTGCCCCTTCCGCTTTGGCCAGAATGGCATCATCATCCAAAATGTATGCATCAGGGTCATCTGCATCCTTTCCAAAAGCACAAAATCCACATCTAACAGTACATATATTGGTAAAGTTGATATTGCAATTATTAATGAATGTTACGTCATCACCGACGATTTTATGTCTTAAATAATCAGCTGTTGCTAGTAAAGGATACAATTCTGGTCCTTTAATATTCATTAAATGATTTGCTTCTTCTACAGAAATTGCTTCATCCAAAGATTTGGCCAATATCCTTTCTGTTTTAGAAGAAATGGGTAATTCATCAAACATGGTTATATATTAATATTAAATTAAATAAAAAGTTTTCTATTAATTAAATTAAATGTATGAAAAGATACAATAATAAAAATTAAAATATTGTGTTAATATTGATATAAATTAAAAAATATTGAAAAAAAAGAACTAAAATAAAAAAAATAGCTTTTTAAATGATGAATTATATAATTGTAGTATTATTAAAAGATGTGATATAATGGATAGTAGTGAAGCTATTTATAACGGTTTGAAAGATGCCGGAATTGACTTTATCGTTAGCGTTCCATGCGCAAACCTATCAAAATTATTGGACATGATTGATGAGGATAATGACATAACCCATATTCCGGTTACACGCGAAGAGGAAGGAATTGGAATATGTGCAGGAGCATATCTTGGAGGCAAAAAAACCGCAATTCTAATGCAAAATTCAGGACTTGGAAACTCCATAAACGCTCTAAAATCACTTATGGAACTATATGAATTTCCATTAATTATGATAATGAGTCACAGAGGAACTGAAGGCGAAAATATTTGCGGACAGGTCCCTATGGGAGAATCTACCCCAAGAATTTTGGAAGCTATGGATTTCAGATTTTTCAAGCCAGGCAATCCCGAAGCTGCATATGAAGCAATATTTGATTCATGGGATTTGTCAATTGAAGAGGGAAAACCCGTTTCAATACTATTAGAAATTAGTTATTGGTGATAAAATGGCAAGAAGAGAAGCAATTGTTGATATAATGGATAAAATTGATGATGAAATTGTTGTATGTAATATCGGATTTCCATCAAGAGAATTGTATGACATTGACGACAGGGACAAAAACTTCTATATGATCGGTTCAATGGGTCTTGCATCATCAATCGGTTTTGGTCTTGCATTGGCACGCCCCGATAATGACGTTGTTGTTATTGATGGTGACGGATCACTTCTAATGAATATGGGTTCACTTGTAACAGTTTTTGCAAACAATCCTAGAAACTTGACATGGATTGTGATAGACAATGGTGCTTACGGTTCAACAGGAAATCAGGACACATATGCTCAAGTAATTGACTTATGTGAAATTGCAAAAAGTGTAGGATTTAAAAATAGCTTTAAATTCGAAGAAATTGACTTGAGTGAAGTTATAAAAAGTGATGATGCAAGTTTCATAGTATATGATACAGAACCCGGAAATTCAAAAGCACCAATCATTGATTTGGACCCACCCACAATTAAAAACAGATTTATGGATTCCATCAATTCTTAAATCTGCCCTTTCTTTTTTTAAATATTGATGTTATTAATAATAATCAATATTATGTTTAGATTATGTTTAAAAAAATATAAAACAACATAAATGATATATAAAGATTTGTTATTTAATTTAAAAAAAGTATATTCATGGAAGAGACTAAATTATATGAACTTATCGGATATGTGAAAGTATCACCATATAGAACAAATACGTTGAAATCTTTAGGCAACGAAGTAAAAATGCCTTCAGAAATTGCCAGGTCAATCAATATTGAAACCAGCCAAGTGTCTGCAGCATTATCAGACTTGAAAAAACAGAACCTTGTAGTCTGCATCAATGAAACAGTTCGCAAAGGAAGATTGTACAAATGTACTGAACTGGGATTGGAATTGCTTAACTACATTTAACAAACATCACCAAAATCTCTTCTCTTAAATCAGTTACCATCAACATTTTTCAGTCGATTAAAACGAATATCCCTACACTGATATTGATACTATACTGTCATCAATATGAAATAATTGTGCGAAAAAACAATAATAATAAAGTACATGATCGAACATGACATTCGACACTGCAAAATCCCATATGCAATAAAAAAAATAAGGAAAGTAGAAAGATTTTCTACTATACAACCCTGATTTTTACGTTTTTGGACACACCATTATAATAAGCATTACCACCATATCTAATTTTAGCCGCATAAGTGCCTTTTTTATTTAATTTGGTAATTTTAAATGTTGCCTTACCATAATTATTTGTTTTTGTACTATAGGTTATACGACCAATCTTTAAAGTGACTTTGGTTCTTTTCATTGCCTTATTTAAGTTATTTTTCAATGTAATAACATATTTTTTAGGTTTAACCTTTAATTTAAAGGATTTAGATGAAGCATATAATTTTGTAGCTGCTTTTTTGACAACCACTTTTGCTTTAATGTTTTTGCATGAACTACTTGAAATAACAACACTGTATGTTTTTGCAGGGAAATTACATGCCAGTTTAGCTTCACCATTGGCATTGGTTGTCAATGTGTAATAATTGAATTTTACTCCATTGCTTGCAACAACATTAGCATATACCTTAGCATTCTTTATAGGATTGCCCTTATAGTCTACTAACTTTATAATTAAACGTTTAGAATCGCCATAAACCTTATTAACACTATTTGCAGACAGGACAGGAGATTCATCAATCACATTTACATTAACTCTAGTTGAATAGGAATTGAAATTATTGTCTCCGCTGTATTTTACAGGTATCAAATAGGTGCCTTTAGTAACCGGCGGAATATTGAAACGGGACTCACCATTTACAATTTGTTCTGGATAATCTTTACCTTCAAATGTGAAGATTATTTTACCGGTAGCTTTGGCTGATGATAATTTAGCAATCAATATTTTACCATTATCATCAGTTAGAAATTCTATTTTAGGAGTCTTTTTTGATACAGTTAATTTGAACTGTTTAAATTCATTTGTAGCAGGGTTGGTTACTTCCACATTATAATTGCCAGCACCCAATAAAACGGAAGTGGATGCAACACCTTTGCTATCAGTTACCCCTTTATAGTTAACATCATTAATTTTAAATGCCACATTAGCATTTGAAATTGCTTTGCCTTCGCTATCGATGAAAGTTGCCTTGACATATGAATCTTCATAGACGTAGCTTAAGTTATCGGCGGTAACTGTTGTTTTGACAATGATTTTAGATGAACCTGAAATGTCCTTATACTGATATTTGATTTCATATATTCCAGGACCTAAAGGTATTTTAATGGAAGCTACACCATCACTGCCAGTAGTGGCGGCATAAACATCCCCCTGAAATATGAAATTAACCTCAGCACCGCTTAAAGGCTTGTCATTATCTGTTATGTAAACCTTGAAACTTTCGGGATTTCCGTAATATTTTTCCAAATCAGATGCTGAAACCACTACATTAGAAGTTACATCAAATTTTTCGGATGCAGTAAAACCGTTCATATTTGCATCGCCGGCATATGATATTGAATAATTATAGGAACCGGATTTCAAATCAGTTATTATCAAAGAAGCGTTTCCCTCATGGATTGAAGATGGGTAATCCTCTTGTTCGAATGTGAAAACTATATTTCCTGTTGCTGTAGACGGATTCAAACTTACAGTTATTGTAACTGAATCTTCAATTTGACTGGTGAATATTGAAACATCCGGAGAGGATTTTGTAATTGTGAGTTTGAACTGTTTTTCCTCTTTGGTTGCCTGATTAACAGCAATGACATTATAGCTACCCACATTTAAATCGATTTTGGCAGTTGCAACACCATTATTATTGGTTGTTGCTTTAAATTCCATATTATTGATTTTGAATGTGACTTCTTTTCCTGCAAGTGGCTGTCCATTAGCATTTAGGAATGTTCCACTTGCTTTTGCATTGAAATAACTTCCTGTCACATCACGGACAGCAATTGTTGATTTGATTGTAACTTTTGACGCCTTGGAATCACGGCCATAAACTGTTGTAACATCATAGATTCCAACGGCCTGATTCAAATCAATGCTTGCCTGACCTGCAGTATTAGTTTTTACACTATACGACTTACCATTTATATTGATTGTTACGTAATCTTCAACCAACGGCTTACCGTTTTTCATGACTGTTGCAGTGAATTTTTCAGGTCCTCCATAATACTTGGAAACATCGGGAGCTGAAATGGATATGACAGGTTTGATTACATTAAAATTGAATTTGACAACATTGGATTTATAAATATTATTTTTATACTCTGCAGATAATGAGTAAGTTCCGGTTTCATTGAAAGTTACTTTTAAACAGGCTTGGCCATTTTTGACATATGCATAATAGTTCTTATTATTTATAGTAATTGCTACAGTGCCGCCATTTATTTGACTGTTACTGAGTTTAACATTGATGCTTATCTCTTTATATGCTTCAACTTCAGTTAATTTATCAACAGTGATTGTTACATCTTTTAATTCCAATGGAGTTGTAAATGCCTTAATGCAAGCTACATAACATCCAGATTTATAATCATATAAATCCTGCCAATAATCACAAGTTTGATTATATATAAATGAAACATTATCTGCGAAGGTCACTTTGTTAATTCTTGAAGCATCACAAAGTGGAATACTATTATTTCCACTATTATAATTTTTAATGACAATAGTAAATTTGGTTCCTGAAGCCAATTTTATTGGAGAATTAAATGGAATTGTATAATAACCGGCAGGAGAATATCCTTTTTGAGTCAGAACCAAATTATTACCCACATAGACTGAAACTTCATAGTTAGTCGGATCGATGAAAAATGTTGAAAATGCAGACAATTTTTCATCACCAAATGAAGTGAATGTGTTTTTGTAAGATGCACTGCCATTGAAGATAATAATATAATTTGGTCCTCCAAAGTCATACTGGTAATTTCTTGTATAACCTTCAGTATCGTTGAATATGAATGTGTAGACAAAATTAGATAAAGGTGATTCAATTTCATTTTTAAATTGTTTCTGATAAGACATATGGCAGAAACCATCTTCCAAAACGGTACCCCAACTGTTTTTAACTATCCATGCGCCTTTAGCATAATTTCCGAAAACATCCTTACCATTATAATTGTCATCCCATCCTATAAGTGAAATGGTGTGATAGGTATTAATCCAATATACCGAAGCGGTAACAGCACCATAGTCCATAATAGCCCGTTTTATAGCATCATTATCATCAGTATTTTTACGGACAGGCAAACAGTAAATATTTTGAACATGGACCAAAGGACTGAAGACTTCAGACAATCCAGAATAATCATCATATTCATCAAGGCTGTCATTTACTGGACCTAACCAACTTGCAAAGTAACTCATTGCCATACTATCAACCCCTCCTTCATTCGGCTCATAAGTTCTGCCGAAAAGGGAATAGTATGACATTAAATTTTTAACATTTTCTTCGGAAAGGTCATATGATATTCCTGTCGCTTTCTTAAGGCATGCTTCCAGTGTAGCAATTGACCCGAATGACCAACAATTAGCACCGCTAAACTGATTTTTAATTGGACTGATATAACCGTAATCCCTTGAGTCATAATATGACGGAACATTTGTCTGTGATTCAGGAACATAATTGATTAATGGTACAGCCTGATTAGAATTGAGATCATAAATTGTATTGTTTTCTCTGAAAACAGTATGTCCAAAATTGTCTTCTGAGTTATAAAAGGTAGTATTGGTTAATGTTACTGAATCAGAAATTCTTGAATAGATTGCACCCCCACTATTGGCATGGGAATATTGAAAATGAGAGTTTTTAGAATAAATATTTCCCCTGTCGTTAAAAATAACACCACCCATAAAAGTTGCCGCATTATTATCAAAAATAATATTATTAATTATTAGATTTGAATTTAGATTACATATTGCACCGCCAAAATCAGATTTTCCATTACGAAAGACTCCATTCACGATGCTTAAACTGCAATTTTCATCATAAAATGTTCCACCACCATCACTTAAAGCAATATTATCTGAAAAATAACAATCATTGGAAGTTACAGTACTTGACTTAACTGCCATAACCCCTCCAAAACTGGAAGATTGTGAATAAAAAAATCTGGAATTTAACAAATCAACATAATTATCTTCCGCATATATCACACCACCATATTTGGCGGAATTAAGATTGAATTCAGAATTGAAAATTCTTAGAACTGATTTCAAACTATATATTGCTCCTCCTAAACGACGAGATGTAGAGTTATAAAAATATGAATTATTAATTAACACATTTGAATTATAAGCATCAATAACTGCTCCTGATTCACCTGAATTACTTTGAAAAATACAATTATTTAATGTTATATTAGTCCTCGAATCTTTAGGGGAATCACAAACTATTACACCACCATAGCTATCATAAACATCTCCATTATAATCTAAAGAACTTAAAGAAGTTTCATAAGAATCAGTAGAATAAAAAATAACATTATTTGCTTCCAAGTTTCCCTGATTAAGAATATTAATCTTATAGAATGTCAAGTCTTTTAATTCCAGAGATGAACCTTTTAGAATTTTGAAGTCGAAGTCAAATGAATTAGAAATAATATTGGTGGGGTTTTCATTTTCACCCACAAATGTTATCTTTTGTGAAGCTGATGAAATTTTTATTAACTCATCCAATTCATAATTACCATTTGCAAAATAAGCAGTTCCCACATTGGTCAATTTATTGGAACTTAAATATTTATATGGTTTTTCTTTTGATCCGTCTCCATCGACACTTGCCGATGCATCAAAATAAACTGTTTGTCCGCTTTCCAGGACATCTGATTGTACTTCTGTAAGTTGTGTTTCATTCTGTGAAAATGCATCCAAAGCAACATCACCCGATTGGGTTGAATTGACATCACTTGCACTAACAACAGAAATTGCAAAGAGCAATATAATTATGGCAAATACTGATTTTTTATTAAACATAACAATATTATGTGTTTAATTAAATATAAATGTTATAAAGATACAGCTTTCATTAGCAAAAAAAAACAACATTTATAAAATTTATAAAATATATATTATATTGTAAATTTTTGGAGTAAAAAATGTTAAATAAACTAAAAAAGATAAGCTTAAGTAATTGGATATTAATCGGAATGATTTTAGGTATCCTTGTTGGCTTTATTTTGAATTTTTGGGTTACAGATCCTTTTATAAAAAACATTATACTGATGGACAATGTTTTCTACTTTGGAGGTACAGGATTTATCCGCCTCATGAAAATGTTGGTCGTGCCTCTTGTTTTTTGTTCGATTATTGTGGGAGTTTCATCAATTTCAGATATTAGAAAAATTGGTTCAATTGGTGGAACTACTGTACTGCTCTATCTCTTAACTACTGCCCTAGCTGTTTCCATTGCTCTTTTAATAGCTGGAATAATAAAACCAGGAGTGGGATTGCATATGGCCAGTTTAATTGAGCAATCAAATGTCACTGTTAATCAAACAATGACAGATACACTATTGAACATGATTCCGGAAAACCCAATTAATTCCTTAGCTTCAGGAGATATGCTGCCGGTAATTATCTTTGGAGTACTCATAGGTATAATCTTAGCAAAATTAAAAAATGAAACCCAAACATTTAACAAACTTTTTTCAGAAGGAAATACTATCATGATGGAAATGACCTCAATTGTAATGAAGTTTGCACCTATTGGTGTATTCTGTTTGATGGCTCGGACTTTTGCAGGACTTGGTGTTGATGGTTTACTTCCATTAAGCAAATATATCCTATGCGTCCTTATAGGTTTAGCAATACAGGGATTTATCGTATATCCAACATTACTTGTCATATTTACACGTTTAAATCCATTGAAATTCTTTAGGAAGTTTACTTCAGTAATGTTTTTTGCATTTTCATCATCAACTTCGAATGCAACAATTCCTCTGAATTTAGAAAAACTGTCTGAATTGGGAGTTTCACGTGACGTTTCATCATTTACAATCCCATTAGGCGCCACCATCAACATGGATGGAACCGCTATCATGCAAGGTTGTGCGGTAATGTTTGCTGCACAGGCTTACGGTATAGATTTAACTACAAGTGCTCTTTTAACAGTAGTTTTCACTGCGGTGATGGCATCCATTGGAACAGCAGGTGTTCCTTCAGTTGGACTCATTACATTAACCATGGTATTTAATTCAATTGGACTTCCGGTAGATGCTATTGGAATAATAATGGGAATAGACCATATCCTTGATATGTTCAGAACTGCAGTAAATGTAACCGGAGACGCCATTTGTACAATTATTGTTTCATTCAGAAGCAAGTCGATAGATTTAGATGTGTTTAACGGTGAAAAAGAAATTGAAAAAACTGAAATTGAATATTTCGACTAAAATAGCCGAAATATTTTTATCTTTTTTTGAAAAATTAATTATTTGGCTTCGTTTAATTCTAAAATCTTATTATCGAAGTCTGTTAATTTGCGGGCGAGTCCTGTAAAGTATGGAATATAGACTTTTGAAAAGGTAACCCTTTCCGGATTGTGACCCATCTCGGCAATGCATTCTTTAACCATTCCGATTTTACGTTCCACTTCATCATACATTAAATCGCCAGGGAATTCACCTATGAATATTCCATCCGCACCGTTTTCAAGTGCATATCTTATATGTCTCGGCCTTACACGGTTTACAGAAATTACCTTGATAATGTGTATCGATTCAGGGTAGGACAATCTGTTGACCCCAATATTGTCTGCAGCAGTATAACCAATGTTATCTAAAAAGACCAGAATCATACGTTCGCCTTCACGTTTTTTAGACAATACCCCATTGATTGTGGCAACAATCTTTTCATCAACATTGCCGTTTACTGTAATTGCCCTCTGCTTACAGTCCACAAGGCATTTTCCACATCCGGTACAGCTCATCGGATCAATGTAAATTTCATCATCCTGTATGCTCATTGATTTGTATTTGCATCTGGAAATACACTCTCCGCAAACAGTACATTTTTCCTTATCAATTTCAGCAATGAACGGTTCAATTTCAACACCACCATAGTTATATTCAGAAACTTTGGCTGCTGCTGCAGTCGCCTGCATAATTGAATCGGTTATGTCCTTTGGGTCCTGTGCTGTTCCACAAACATATATTCCCTGCACATCAGTCGCAACCGGCTTGATTTTCGGATGTGACTCCTTAATAAATCCGTCTTCGGTTGTTCCGATATTCAATGTTTCAGCAATTTCCCGAGTACCCATTGACGGCTCCATTGCAGTAGACAATACCACCATATCAGCTTCAATCTCTACGAATTCACCTTTAATAGTATCTTCTGTTCTTACAATGAAATTATCTCCTTTTTTAACAACTTCGCCAGGACGTCCCCTTAAAAATCTCACTTCATTTTCCTGAGTGTGTTTGTAATACTTTTCAAACATTCCAGGAGTTCTAACATCAGTATAGCATATCAAAACATCAGTATCAGGATATTTATGTTTAATGATATTGGCATTCTTCAGGGCTACGGTACAGCATATCTTTGAACAGTATCTATGGCCGTCCGGTTTTTCATCCCTGGAACCTACACATTGTATCATCACAACACGCTTTGGAACTTCCCCATTTGATTTCAGGAGCTTTCCTTTAGTAGGTCCGTTTACACCAGTGATACGTCCAAGTTCAGACTGGGTTATTACATCAGCATATCTGGTGTATCCGTATTCTGGCCTTTTTTCCATGTCAAATAACTTATGGCCTGTTGCAACTATAATCGATCCGACCTGAAGCAATGACTTTTCAGGCTTTTGCCTTAATTTAATGGCTCTCATATTACATGTTCTAAAGCAATCCCCACATTTTGAACAGTTGTCCATATCTATTACATAGCTTTCAGGATAAGACTGTCCAAATGGCCTGTAAATTGCTTTTCTCATTGACAGATTGTCATTCCAGTCATTTGGAACTTCCACTTCACATACTTCTGCACATTTTCCGCATGCAATACATTTTTCCGTATCGACATATCTTGGAGACTGTTCCACAATCAGATTGTATGTTCCTGCCCTTCTTTCAGATTCAATTACTTTCGCATTAGTTAAAACTTCAATATTTTCATTCCAGACAAGTTCATTCAAAATAGGATTCAAAAGGCACATTCCACATTCCTCAGCAATTTTGACAGGTGAAAATACCTTACCTATCTTCGCCATATGCCCTCCGATTGAAGGTGACTGTTCTATGATTGTGACTTTGGTTCCCTGCTTTGCAAGAGACAATGCAGCATTCATTCCTGCAATCCCCCCACCTATTACCGCCACTTCATCAGGAGTCTGGCAATATATTGGATCAACCGCATCGGACTGCTTCACTTTCTCGATAGATGCATTGATTAATGTAATGGCCTTATGGGTTGCCCTTTCACTGTCATCATGAACCCATGAACACTGTTCCCTGATGTTGGCCATGTCCATAAGATAAGGATTCAGAGGTTTTACATAATCCTGGAATGTTTTTTCGTGGCTTATCGGTGAGCATGCAGCAACTACAACCCTGTCAAGGTTATGGTCGAATATGGCATCACGAATAATTTTACGACCGTTAAGAGAACATAGGTTTTCAAACTGTCCGATAAATTCAACATCTAAAGAGTCTCTCACTTCATCCAAATCAATAACATCTGCAATATTTCCTCCACATTCACATAAAAACACGCCAACTTTTAAATCATCCCTCATTTTTCAACCTCCTTCAAATCTTTAATAACAGAATCAATTGGTACGGTATGGGCTTTAGCACCTATTACCTTATCTAAATCACCACCCATAGCCAATGCTACAAACTGAGCAATATTCAAATGGATTGCCCTGAATTTCCTTTTTTCCCTATCTGCAATCAGATGCTGATATCTGTCGAACTGAATATGGCAATTAGGACACAAATGCACCATGATATCCACATCCTCATCACATATTGCATTCATCTTATCGGCAGTCGCACTGAATGACAGCTCTGGATTTGAATATCTCTGTCTGAATCCTGTTCCACATGTGGCTCTTTTGTGGTCATACCAACCGATGGTTTCACAACCGCAAGCTCCAATTATATCATCCAATATATGGGGATCCCTTACACCCCCGACAGTATCTTCATAATGCACTTTGCAATAGTGGCATCCGTGGTGAGTGGCTATTGTATAATCGCTTAAATCATACTTTATCTTATCAGGAATTTCATCAATTTTATTATATAATATATCAACAACATGAAAAATATTTTCAGTAGGCTTCAATTCATCCTTTTCATACTTCAAATGACCCAATCCATTTTCATCGAATAGATTATTGATTTTTTCCCTCAATTCATCCTTATTATTCAATAGCTTTACTGATTTCTTATTTATCGCGTAGCATGTTGCACACATCATTACAAGATTGGGCCTGTCTAAATCCTTAGCTATTCTGAAATTACGGGCCCCAATGGCAGATGTGGAAAGCTGGTCAAAGACATCAGAGTAATGTCCAAGCCCAGTACAGCATGTTTGCTTTTCAGAAATTGCATAGTCAACTCCAAGCTTATCGAATACGAATTTAGTGGATGCTTCAACACCAGGATATTCGACACTGACAAGGCAGCTTCTAAAAAGAAGTATGTTTTTATCCGGAATTTCTTTCATCATTCTTCCTCCTGAGATTGCCTTATCTTTTCAATTCTGTCCTTGAAACCTGTGATTGTCAATATTGTACTGACTTCATCAATAACTTCCTCTGGAGGCATTAACGGCGGGTTCAACTCAAGTTCATCTCTTATATCGCCCAAGTTTTGCCTGAATTCCCACCAGCCAGGAACATCTCTCCTGATGTCCTCAAAGAATATTTCAGGAATTGCTCCGATAGCAGCTGTAAAATAACTGTCTGCAAATCCCATATATTCATATAGCTTATCATAACCTATTCCATTATTAATTGCAAACTGCTTGAGGATTTGATTAACTTCGCATACACTGTTTCCAACAGGACATACGCTATGACAAGTATAGCAATAAAAGCAATTCCAGATATTGTCATCTTCCATAATTGTCATGTCACCCTCCAAAACCCTTTCTATAATGTCACGGGGATTATAGTCAGAATGACGGGCTGCAGGGCATGTTGATGTGCACATTCCACATTGAACACATTTCAATACACCATCCTCCTTTGAATTTTTAACATCAAGAATGATGTCCTCAGCAAAGTCTATTGGTGAATCAGTTATTTTTTGAGTAGTCATATAATCACCACTATAATTTAAATTCCTTATTTTCAATCATTTTCTTTAATTTTAAAGATAATTTATTGGCTCTCAGCCTATCTGATTGTCTGCATATAATAGGAACGTTGACATTTCTTCCGTCAATTTCCAAATCAACATCTCCAGTGTTCATGTCAAATGCATCATGTTTGCAGTAATGTGCACACATTCCGCATCCGAAACAGTATGCTGGATTTAATCTTTCATTTTTAAATGCATTTGTAGGACATACTTCCTCTACACGACAGCTTTCGCAATTTTCACATTCTAATCTGTTGAATTGAGGCCTTAAGTCATATTCACCCCACATTTCCCTGTAATTGGTATTGGTAAGTGGCAAGTGGCGTCCTTTGATATCTGCCACAGGCAAGTCAATGTCTTCATCCCTGACAAGTAAATTGTTGTATATTTCTTCTGTCAATACGGGAATTGGAATTGCCACAGTATCATAGACCTCTCCGCCCTGACCTGTCTTGAATCCTCCAAGATAATATGGATCCATTTTGCATAAATCTGCTGACAACATCAGATTTGGCTTTTCAGGACTTGACCTTGTACCGTCTCCCAATATATAACCTTCAGCACCATTAATCAAAACCTTCTTGCCCTGCCTAATTACATTGTGAGGAATGTCATTTTGAAGAGGATTCAAATCACCGCATCCTGAAAATGTCAAACCGGACAGATTACCTTCAAGAGGAACTGCTGCAAATATTGATGAAATGGCTTCTTTATTCGGATTTGTAAATGCAGTGTAGTTTTTGAATGCCATACGAGTTCCGATAATCTGACCTCTTGTAATATCTTTCATTGTTATGGTGTTTTCAATTGTTTTTCCCTCTGCAGTTTCAATTCTGACATCAATTTCTTTTCCTTCCAGAAGTTCCTTCAGCAAGAATCCTCCACCATAATTTCCATCATGAATAGAATGGGCAGTTCCATGAAGAATTGCATCAACCGAACCAAGCCACTCATTCGGACAAGGCCCAGCATATGCCGGAACACCATTCAGGTAAACTTCATTTGCCCTTATGAATTCACCTGGGGCGGAAACTATGAAGTTTAGTATGGCTGCCGTACCGCTCATTACGCCACATGTTCCTGTTGTTATGACATCCACATCTTCAAAAGCCGGTGCCTCATCATTTTTAACAAGTTTTTTAAATTCTTCTGCAGTATATATTTTAGCTTCACCGTCATCAATTTTCCTGTTGATTTGGTCAATGCTTTTAGTTTTCAATTTAACTACCTTCTTTACGTTTTTAGATTAGATTTTACCTACTGTATCTCCTCTTAATCCTCTTCTTAAAGTTTCAAGAGAAGTAATGTCATCACTTGAAATGTTTCCCAGATTAACTGAGTTTCCCAATTTCAATATGAAAAATACTTGCTGATCCTTATTTGGAGCTTCCCAAAGGATTTTATCTCCATCAAAATTATCCAGAATATAGTCTATTTCATCTTCCTTTGCATTTCCGGATTTATCAAATATGCCTATGTTCTTTCCCCCTTCCCTTGCTTCAACAATTATCAGAGAGGACCCGGCATTCAATTCTTCATGCATATATTCAATTCTCTTATCGAGGGACAATTCTTTATCCAGATTAGGGTCTTTTTTGCCTACTTCAGACAATACTTCAAATCCATTTTCCTTTGCAAGGGCTATGCATTCCACCTTATCATCATGAGGAATATTGACTGATCCGTCTGAAATCTCAATCGCCGGAAAGCCCAAATCATGAGCTTCACTAAAAAACTCCTCCAGTTTATTCGATTTATATGCCAGCTCAAACAGTGTTCCACCAGTGTATGGAGTAATCTGATGTGACTTGTACATCTCGACTTTGGATTTAATTATGTCCTGTTCATGCACAATGGAAGTTCCCCAACCAAATTTCAGATAGTCAACGTAGTCTCCGGAAATTTCCATTAGGCTTTTTGCGGTTTCAAGACCTAAACCTTTGTCCAAGACCATTGTTATTCCACACTTTCTTGGCTTTTCTTCTCTTGGAATAGATAAAAATTCAAATGATTTCACAATTATCACACGTGTTAAGTTAATTTTCTAAATTATAAATAATTAAAGATTATATATAAATGTTTTTAATACTTTGCTTTAAAATACAAATATAAGGCTGTTATGACAATGTAATGAAAAAATAACATATAATATAAGGGAATTTTTTAATAGTAAAACCCCTAAAATAAAAAATATGCCCTATCAAGAAATTAACTTAGGTGAAACCCACATCAGGCTGAAAACAGATTTGGAAAATCACCACCTGAAGGAATACATATACACAATTAGGTCAGATTTGAAAAACTACATTTCAAAAAATCAGGACTTTCTACTTTCAATGGAACCTCTTAAGCTAAATGATGAATCGCTGCCATTAATAGTAAAAACAATGGATGAATCATCAAAAATTTGTGATATCGGACCAATGGCATGCGTTGCAGGTACAATATCACAATTATCACTTGATTATCTAATTGAAAACAACTCCAAACATTCAATCGTTGAAAATGGAGGAGACATTGCATTAATGAATAATGAAACCGCATTATGCGGAATATATTCCAACAATGAAGTTCTGGGAAATGAAATAGCCTTTAAAATTAAGCCCAGAAAAAAGCCTTTAGGAATTTGCACCTCCTCAGGCAAAATTGGTCATTCAATCAGTTTCGGCAGTTCCGACAGCGTAACAATCATCAGCAGGAGCCCTTCAATAGCTGACGGACTTGCAACCAGAATTGCAAATGATGTTAATGGAAACACTTCAGAAGACAAGATTTCCAATGCTCTGGAAACTGCAGAAAACTACAGAAAACATTTTGAAGGAATTTTAATTATCAGCGATACGAACGTAGGAACAATTGGAAAATTGCCCAAAATTGTTGAAACTAACGAATTCAATGTTAAAATCTAAAAATAAACAATAATCTTAAAATAAACGCTGACATCAAAGAAATTTGATATTATTTGAAATTTTGCTTGATAAATATAAAATCTAATTGATTAATTGATGGAATATTTAAATATGATTAGTTAACAATATATAATTATTAAAAAAAATGAGTAATAAATTATTATTTGATATAATTTATCTTTTAACTAACAGAATAGTTAATTTTTATAGGTTAGATAGTTATGTATAAGGACGAAATGATTCAATTACATCAATTTTTAGTATATGTTTTAAAATACTTAGCGGAAGATGATCAAATCACTAACGACTGTAGCGAATACATTACACTAAAAATAAGCCCACATCATATCCATAAGACAAAGGCAGAACATAAACATGCGATTTTTGTTCTTTGTAAAATTATCTCACAAGTTATTGCAGATAAGGAAGGAAATTCAATTCCTGAAAATGTACGCAATTCCCTATCAGATTTGGTTGCACGTTCTGAAAAAGAACTTAAAGCAGCTTAATCTTTTACCTTTTTTTGCTTTTTTTAAATATTTTTAATAATAATAACTTTCATATTAATAATTATGAAAGGCCTTAACAAGATGCTTTGTTTAGTTGACGGAGAACATTACTTGCCAGTCACTAAAGAAGCAATAGATACATTAAACAAGTTAGAACACATAGACATAGCTGCTGCTGTTTTTATAGGTGGAACTGAAAAGTTGAGAGACGATTCAGAAGAGTCCTACTCTGAAAAATTAGGAACACCCGTTCAATTTGCAAAGGATAATGATATCCCTTACGACATCATAGTCGACATGATAAGAAAATACGACATTGATACAGTAATGGATTTGAGTGACGAACCAATTCTCGATTATCCCAAAAGATTTAAAATAGCCTGTAAAGTTTTAAACGAAGGAATAACCTATAAAGGGCCTGATTTTAAATTTGAACCGACATCACAATACGAAATAATGGAAAAACCTTCACTCACCATCCTCGGAACAGGCAAACGTATCGGAAAAACAGCAGTTTCAGGATTTGTATCAAGACTAATTGATAAAAATGGATACAACCCATGCGTAATAGCCATGGGGAGAGGAGGACCTGAAGAGCCCGAAATAGTTCATGGCGAAGAACTCGAAATAAATGCCGAATTTTTACTTGAACAGTCTGAAAAAGGAGTTCACGCAGCAAGTGATCATTGGGAAGATGCGTTAATGAGCAGAATATTAACCATAGGCTGCAGACGTTGCGGAGGCGGAATGGCAGGTGAAGTGTTCTTAACAAATATGAAAAAAGGAGCAAAATTAGCCAATGAAGTCGATTCAGAATTTGCAATATTCGAAGGAAGCGGAGCAGCAATCCCCCCAATCAAAACAGATAAAAAAATAGTGCTTATCGGAGCCAACCAGCCAATTGAAAATTTAACTACATATTTTGGACCATATAGAGTTGGCCTGGGAGACCTGGTTATATTAACAATGTGTGAAGAACCTATGGCCGATGAGACAAAAATCAAAAAAATAGAAGAATTCGTGGCTGAAGTGAATCCTAATGCAACTGTAATCTCAACTGTGTTCAGACCTAAGCCATTAGGAGATTTAACAAATAAAAAAGTATTATTTGCAACAACAGCACCCGAATCCGTTAAATATAAATTAGTAGATTATTTAGAAGATAGCTATGGCTGCGAAGTCGTTGGCACAACTGCCCATTTATCCAATAGACCTTTATTACGCCAAGATATGGAAAAGTATATGGATAAAGTGGACGTCATGCTGACTGAGCTTAAAGCTGCTGCCGTGGATGTCGCCACTAAAGACGCAATAGCCCACGGCCTGGAAGTTGTCTACTGCGACAACATTCCCGTTGCAATAAGCGACACCTATCCTGATTTAACTAAATCAGTAATCGAAATAGTTGACTCTGCCATTGACAGCTTCAACTGTTGAAATCCAGAAAGAATAACTTTTTTCTTTTTCTTTTTTTAGAAAACTTTTTAGATATATTTCAAGATTTCAATACCTAACTCAGTATTTTTATATAGGCGTCCTTTTTTAGCATCTTCATTCAGACATTCAACAATGCCTTCATCTTTCAGTTCCTTTAAAACATTGGATACATGATTAGTTCTAAGACCAACTTCATCGGCAATAACCGATGGAATTTTAATATCGTTTCCAACACATTTTACAATTTCAGTTCTGTAATGTGATGCAACAACATATCCTACCAGTTTGTAAACATTTTTTTGAAACATAATATAATATTAATACCTCACTTAACAAATGTCTATATATCAAAAATATATGATATACAACACAGATATGTCCAATTTATGCATTTTTAATAACAAGATATAACAATTTTAAAAAAAAAGATTAACTTGATAACAAGGGAAAATTTTTGCAAAAAAAGTTAACCATCAAAAAAGCAACATTCATAATTGATGCAATTAATCTATGATTTAATGAAGTCTATGTACCATCATATTTTTAAGATAAAGAAAAACTTAATTATATAATGAATTATAAATATTTAAACTAATGAAACGAATAGCTATTGGTGTTGGAAAAAATGAAAATATAATACAAGCATGCCATATTTTCAAAGAAAAGCACCCAAAAACAGATGTAATCTTGATATACAGTGATGAAGACTTAATTAAGGCAGTATTGGATAAAAAGATAGATGCTGTGATTCGCGGGTCACTTCCGGCCTCTAATATAATATCAAAATTAAAGGAACAGTACCCCACCCTATCAAGAGCAACCTATGTTAATAATGGTGAGACCGAATTCTTGTTAACTCCGGTTGGAATTGATGAAGGTAACAGTGTTGAAGACAGATTTAGAATGACAATGAACTGTGTCGATTTTCTAAAACAAGTTGATAAAACTCCTAAAATTGCCATTCTGGCTGAAGGAAGAAAAGATGATTTTGGAAGAGATAGTATCGTATCCAATTCAATCAAAGAAAGCAGAAAATTAACAAAACTCATTGAAGAAAATACTGACGAAGATGTTACAAACTACCACATCCTGATTGAAAAAGCAATTCAGGATAAATGCAACATCATCATTGCTCCGAACGGAAGAGTTGGAAATATCATATTCAGAACTATGGTTTTACTTAATTCTTGGCCAAGTTACGGTGCGGTGACATTTGGAATGGACAGAGTTTACATTGACACAAGTCGAGATCAAAGTATTGAAGGATATATTAGAAGTTTGATTTTAGCTGAAGAATTAATTGAACAATAATACTGAATCTATTACATAATTTGTTATTAAGTGATTTGAATGGCAGAAAATTTCCTATATAGAATATATGAATGGTATATATCCCGTGGTTTAAAACCAGAAAAAATGCCAAAACATGTTGCCATTATTATGGATGGTAATAGAAGATTCTCTAAACTCCAAGGTAATATGGATGTTGTCAAAGGACATGAAATTGGAGTTGATACTCTTGAAAAAGTTCTTGATTGGAGTATAGAACTTGGAATCGAAATTATTACCGCTTATGCCTTTTCAACTGAAAATTTCAATAGACCCCAACATGAAGTCGAAGGGCTGATGAACCTGTTCGTCATTAACTTCAAACGACTAGTAACTCACGAAAAAATACACAAAAACGAAGTAAAAGTAAAAGTGGTAGGTAGAACTGAATTACTTCCGGATAATGTAAAGGAAGCAATTTTAGAAGCTGAAGAAGCAACTAAACATTATAAAAAACGTTTATTCAATATAGCTATCGGCTATGATGGACGTTTAGAAATCATAGATTCATTTAAGAAAATCATTAAAGATGTACAGGATGGAAAAATTTCTATTGATGATGTAAATGAAGATTTAGTGAGCAAAAACCTCTACACTGAAGGATTGGATGATCCAAACTTAATTATCAGAACCAGTGGAGAAGAGCGTTTAAGCGGATTTTTACTTTGGCAATCCTCATATTCAGAGCTATATTTCTGCGAAACATTATGGCCTGAACTGAGAAAAGTTGATTTTATTAGAGCTATTCGATCATACCAAGCAAGAGACAGAAGATTTGGAGTTTAAACGATGATTGATACCCACTGCCACATCGATTTTAAAGATTATGATGATGACCGTGAAGAGGTTATTAAGCGTGCGAAAGACAAACTGGATTTTGTTATTGCATCAGGATTCAATAAACAGAGCAATCAAAATGTTTTAGAATTATCAAGAGAATATGAAGGTTTCATTTATCCTACTTTTGGTTTTCATCCGGTAAGTTCGCAAAATTCAACAGATGAAGAATTGAAAGATGCTCAAAATCATCTTATTGACAATCTTTCAGACATTGTGGCCATAGGCGAAGTGGGAATGGACTATTTTTATGTCACTGACAAAACTTTAAGAGAAAGACAGCAAGAGATTTTCACAAGCTTTTTAAATCTTGCAAATGAATATGAAGTCCCTATTGTAATGCATGTAAGGGACTGTGAGAAAAAAGCTGTAAACATTATAGAAGAATATAACGACATCCCCTATTTTGTTTTCCATTGTTATGGAGGCAGCTTAAAGACAGCCAAAAGGATTATGAACAAGGACAACTGTTTCATGAGCTTTTCCACAATGCTGTGCTATTCCAAACATCACCAAGATTTAATTGAAAAAATAGATTTGGATTATGTTTTAACTGAAACAGACAGTCCCTATCTGGCAATGACAAAAGAAGAGAGAAATGAACCTGTAAATGTCGTTAATGCCGTTGAAAAAATAGCAGAAATAAAAGATATGGATTTGAGCACTGTTGATGAGATTACATCAGCAAATGCCCGAAAAATTTTTAAAATCTAAAAGTGATAAGTGAAATTTAGATTAATCAATACATCATTATTTTCTTTTACAGCTTCAACCACCAGTTCAAAATCTGTAAAATCATCCATTACCAATTTTATTAAATCCCATTCCAAAATGGAATCATTCAAATAAATGATAAACTGATTTTCATCAATTTTAACAGATTTTCTGCAAAACAATTTGAAAGCATAGAAATATAGTTCCAATCTAAGAATCAAATCTTCGCTATCACCCACACCATTAGAGAAGAATTCTTTTAAATCCTCCTGCAAGACTTTACCTTCATCACCTACATCCGCTTTAAATGTTTCCATTTCGACTAAATCATCCATCAGTTGTCTTTTTTCATCATCACTATACATTCAATCACACAACAAAAATTTCAATTTGATAACATTAAATGAATTCGGCAGAAATATGATTTCAAACCTATCAAAAACATCATTTAATTTAGTTAATTCATCCAATTTCAAATTATCAGGGATTACATGAATAACAAATCCATCGTCAACAATTTCTATTTCCATTTCTTCAAACAAAGGAATTTTCAACTCTGAAATGAAAACATATTTGTAAACTATCAGCTCATACTCATTGATTTGCTTGCCGTTTTTGATTATGTCAATTAACTCTTCCTGTAACTTGCGAGCTACAACATCAAATGTTTCTTCAGTAATTGGAATCCCCCAGATTATAATAAGTTTTTATCGGCAAATACTTCTTTTGCAGCCATAGCTCCATTAATAGCCTTTGGAAAACCTGCATATGCACTCATCTGCATTATAATTTCAACAATTTCTTTGGGACTATTCCCCACATTCAATGCAGCATTAATATGATCCTTAAGCTGAGGAATTGTTCCTATAGCAGTCAGTGCTGCAACTGTACACAGTTCTCTTGTTTTTAAATCGACTTCGCTTCTGGTATATATTTCAGAATAAGGAAATTCAATGACAAATCTTGACAAATCAGGTGCAATATCCTCCAGATCCTTGAATATTTCTTCAACAGGCATATTCTGAATACCTTCCAAACACTCTTTTCCTTTTTCATACCTATCCATTATAATCACCAATATTATTTTTTGAGCTATACCCATTTAATATTAGCTGTTGTATAAACATAATGCGGTGAAAAAACCGGATTGTATAATTTATTCGTGGACGAAGTTGAATTGAAAGATATCGCAATCGATTTTCTTAAGTTATAATTAATCCTGTCTCCAATTGAATCACGTTCTTTTTTGGTGAATTTGTCGGATGCTTTAGCATAGACTCTAAATTGAATCTTTTTCTTATTGTAATTATTGTCCATTCCCAATTCGTAATACGAAATGTTGACAACTTCTACGGAATAGGGTTGCATCAGATTACTTTGCGAATCTGAATATTCATTGTATGTATCTATTGGATATAATGCCGCCGAAGACGTTCCAATTCCCTCAATTACACCGTTTCTAGCTGCTCCCATTGCAATATTCAATTCATTTTCACCAACTACAAATATTATCGATAATATCAATACAATTATCAATACGCCCATCAAAAGCAAATACTCTGCACTGATTTGACCCTTCTCATCATTCATTTTATCACAATTTTTCCATCATTCTGTTTTGTAACCAAATAGCTTTTTCCGCTATGCAGCTTGTATTTTGAATCTATTTTTAAAGGAAGCACAATCGTTTGACCTTTTCTATTTAAAGATTCAATTGTCAATTTATTCTTTTCGACCGTTATCATGTAAAATCCGGGTTTTGAATCCAAGTGAAGATAAATCGAATAGCCGTTGCCGTTTGAATTGACCTGATTTATGATACTCGCCACATGGTCCAAAATCAATCTATACTGGACATTATTTTCAATATTTTTACTTGACTCTATTGATGCCGATGTGAAAAATAATAATCCAAGAGCAATTATAAGTAAAATAAAGATTGAAAATAAATATTCTATTGAAATAAAACCTTTTTTATCCATATTTTTTAATTATTTTAGATATTAATAAAGTTTATTAAAATTTAAAGTCAATCTTAATACATAATAATTAAATAATATTTGAACTAAAAGATAATACCATGAAAGGAAAAGTAATTTTCATTGGTGCAGGACCTGGAGACCCAGACTTAATAACTGTCAAAGGCCGAAACGTAATCGAAAAAGCAGATGTTATTATTTATGCAGGCTCACTTGTTAATAAAGAAGTTCTAAATCCTGCAAAAGAAGATTGTGAAATTCACAATAGCGCATATTTGAATCTAGAAGAAACTGATGCAATAATAACTGAAGCAGTTAACGATGGCAAATTGGTAGCTCGTGTACACACAGGCGATCCTTCAATTTACGGTGCTATCGGTGAGCAAATCCGAGAACTTAAAAAACATGACATAGAATATGAAATCATTCCAGGAGTAAGTTCACTGTTTGGTACTGCCAGTGTTCTAGAAGCTGAGCTGACCTTGCCTGAAATTTCACAGAGCGTTATTATCACCCGCCCTGAAGGAAGAACACCAAAACCTGCAGGCGAAAGTATTGCCAGTTTTTCAAAACACCATGCAACAATGTGCATATTCCTTGGAATAGGCATGATTGACAAAGTAGTTGAAGAACTGTTGGTAGGGTATGAAAAAGATACCCCAATTGCAGTTGTGAAAAAGGCCACTTGGAAAGACCAAGAAATAATTAAAGGAACCCTCGATAATATTGCACAAAAAGTAAAAGATGCCAATATAACAAAGACTGCAATGATTGTGGTGGGAGATGTGTTAGACCCTGGGGACTTTAACCCATCTAAGCTATATGATAAAAACTTTAAACATGAATATAGATAACTTAGGAAATATCACATTTCCTAAAAAACTCTTTTTTAAAACAAATCATCAGTGAACTTCAAAATTTCATCCGCTGTTTTATTTTGCTGATTTTCCGGAGTGATATTGGCTATGCCATCACCTGTCTGACTTCCATAGTAGGCAAATTGCTCATGGTTTCCGCCAGGAATGATAATTTCAGTTAAATTACTCATCAATGTTTTTGACTCATTATAGGCTTTTCCATTCAATACACCATCATTAGAACCATAAATAGATAAGACAGGCACGTTCACTTTGTTTTTAGGATAAGCCGCCAACAGGATTACTGCATCACCTTTAGCAGAATTGTTTTGAAATTCAGCAGCCGTAAGACCGCCCAAGGAGTGTCCTGCCAGAATATAATTAGAATAATTGGTTGAATTCATTATCGAACCTGCAGCATCTTTACCGAAAAATGCGATATTTAGTGGCATTTCAACCAAAGCGACATCAATACCTCCGTCAGCAAGTTCAACCAACAATGGAAGATAAGAAGTATATTCAACTTTAGCTCCCGGATAAAAAATCATTAAAGTATCATTACCCATTCCATTGACAAATAAACCATAATCCTCTTTAACTACAGAAACATTTTCAGTTCCATTCAACAGGGATTTTGCTGTACTTTCAGCTTCAGAATAATCAGTCAAATAAAAAATAGCATAAGCCAAAGCCAGCAGTAAAACAATTACAATAACAATTTTAAGCTTTTTGTCCATAATACCAGATTAACTGTATTTGTCCTTAATTTGATTCATTAATCTTAATTTTTCAAAAGCGACGTCTTTTGGTGCTCTTCTTAAACCGCAATCAGGATCTAAAAGCAGATTATCCTTACCTACAATATCAACTGCCTTTGAAACCAAATAATCAATATCCGAAATATCATCAACTTCATTTACTGATGAGTCAACACATCCAAAACCAATCTTTTTATTATTAATCAAATTAGCATTTTTTTCAAGAACATCCAAATTAACATCATTTCCGGCAAATTCAAAATCCAATATGTCCACATTGAATTTAGAAATATCCTTAAACGCATCATTCAAAAGACCACAGACATGCATTGCTAATGGAACCTCCAATCCATCATGCAGGATATCAATAGCTTCACGAGCCACTTTCATATCTACCATCCCAGTTGATAAAAACGGTTCATCAATTTGAATATACACAGGCTTGACCTTTTTTGCTATTGCATCAACTTCATGTTTAAGAGAATGTGCCAAATCAATGATTGCATCCTCTTTGTTTTTGTAAAAAAACTGGATTCTTGAAGAATGTACAATAGTATTCGGTCCGGTAATAATTCCCTTAATACCTTTGCCTTCAGGAATGTTGCCACCATAATAATCCTTCATTACCTTTTTTGCATACTGCAAGTCTTTGACAGAAATTTCTTGAGAAGGATTTCTAATTTTAGAAACGATTACAGTATTACCATCCTCAATTTTCATTCCAGGAATATAACTTGTAAAAATAGAAACCATGTCACCCCTCACCTGACCGTCTGAAATGATATCCACTCCAGCATCAAGTTGAGCGACAACACTACTTTTAATAGCTTCTTTAAAAGGGTCATGTGCTCCAAATGCACTTAATAATTTATCTTTTGTTGAAGAAGGCTCTTTCACTTCAACTGGAAAACTTCCAACAACTGTTGACTTCATTTTTTATTCCCAGTGTCTAATTTTCTTATATTTTCAACTTCTTCTTCATCTATTGGCAATTCAACAACAGATGTTCCATGACATGGCTTTGTATACGGAAGAAAAACAGTTCCTTTTTTATGGTCAAAACCGATTGGTATTGGTGGAATTCCAATAACTCTTACACCCAGGACTTCATCTCCAGGTTTTATATATACCACATCATCGGCCTTGAATCTAATAATCATTGCACAGTCTTTGAATCCTGCCTTTGAAGCATGGATTTCATAGTTATCAGACTGTTGAAGGTAGGTATCTAAACAAAAAGACATTCTATTCAAACTCCTTTATCGCTTTATCGAATTTTACTTTAATTGGTGACGGATTATGGAATGCTCTGACAGCCTGAATATTAGCATTGCTTCCACTTTCCTCTATCATATTGACAAATTCTTCAACCTCATCCATATCCCTTGAAAATACCAGTGCAAGGGATTTGGTGTTCAGGATTTGATCAAAGGTAACAAAGAATGAAGCAGCAGCATCTTTATGTACAAAACCAACCAATAAATCATAATCTCCTTCATTAATTTCGCCTAAAGTTCTTTCCAAATCTACTAACTTAAGCTCATAATATCCTTCAGGGTCGGAGACTTTAACCAATTTAGAAGCAGCTGGATTTGCCGCAATTGTAGTATCATATCCCATTTTTTTCAATTTATTGAAAACATAAACTGCCATCGGAGTTTGTGATGGAGTTTCAGGACATCCAAGTAATATTAATGCTTTCATATAACTCCCCCTAAGCTCTTGATTTAAGTGTGACCACATTAGCCAAAATGAATGTGCCTATGAAAATGAATGTTAATAATGCCATACCATTGATTGTTCTGTTAAATACAAATACACCAATTAAAGACTGAGCACAAAATGCAGCTAACGCACCAGTTAACAATACTTCCCTACCAAGGTACTTCTTATTGTTTTTCTCTCTTTTTTCTCTGTACATGGTTAAAACTTTAAGGCCTATTACAATAGTTCCTAATGTGAATATCATCAATCCGACCAGACCTAAATATCCAAAGTCAAAACCATACCCGAAAAGACCAGGAAGCATATAATCGATTGTATCTTTTTGGTTTACCAATATACCGAAAAACATTGGGAACGGCAATCCGAAGAATAAAACAAACTGCATTGGCAATGTAATATAACCTTCAGCGAAGGCTGTTCCTTCAATACCCCAGTAAGAAGCCTTACCGCTATGTCCTATTAATTGAATATTATTTAATACAGTTTTAATACTTGAAAGTGAGTATTGCTCAATCCTACCCAATCTTAAAAGCGGAGAGAAAATTGTCATTCCAGTTAATCTGGATAACAATTCAAGTGAAATCAAACCTAATATTGCAGCTCCTGCAAACATGAAGACTCGTTTACTGGTCAATACTGTTTTTTCTCTGAAAGATTTTGAAATTATTAAATAACCTAAGAATAAACCTAAAATCCATAAAATCAAGAAAGATCTGTGCATCAATCCACCAAATACTGTGATACCTATAGTGAATAATATTACAAATCTTCTAAGGGGCCTTATATCTACACCCGATTCCTTCATTACTTTTAGCGAAGCAAATGCGGCTACGGTTCCAAGTAATGCTATTGGCCCAAATGGGTGAGTAAATTCTGCCTGACTTGATGATAATACCAGCAATGCAATGTCCGCACCGAAAAGAAGTGTAAAACCACCCATCAAGAATAATGATAAAAAAGTTACCACACTAAGGGATAATGGAATCAAATTAAGGGTAAAGACCCATATAACAAATAGCATTATTGCAACTTCTACAATCAATTGTAAATGATTTTGAGCAATTAATAACATATTCTAATCACAATCTTTATTTATTTTTAAAATATAAATGGACTGACCGGGATTTGAACCCGGGGCCTCCGCCATGCCAAGGCGACGATCTACCATCTGAGCTACCAGCCCAAAAAATTAAAATTAAGTATAATATACTATATTGAAAGTATTACTATAAATAATTATTTACCATTCTTTGCCAAATCATAAAGATTATCAATAATTATTTGGAATAAATCATCAGTTTTTACGTCAATCTTTTCATGAGGATTGACAATAAAATCAAGTGCCCTATTAATAACATCTTCAGAATCATTAGACCTATACATCAAACCTTTATTGATATAATATTGATCAACAGACAATGTTTCCCCAGGATAACAGGAAATAACTGGAGTCTGCAAGATTGCAGCTTCCCTATTCATTGTACCTCCAGCACCAATCACCAAATCAGATTTTTTAATAATGCTTGATGTGTCAACCGGTGGCTTCAATATTGAAACATTCTCAATACCTTCAAATATTTCAGCCTGTTCCTTGAATCTTGGAAGAATTAAAATATTGGCAACATTTTTCAATTCATCCACAATAGGGGACAAGACTGATTTTCTGCAGTCGGCATCCAAATATGAAGCAAGAGACGGTTCTGGCCTCATAAGTATTGTTTTAGGATGTTTCAAATCAAGGTCCAAATCATTGAAAACATTATCATTATATTCAAAACTTTTAAAGTGCATCAACTCGGAAGTTCCATCATAGGATATGATAGTGTTTGGATCAGCTCCAAATTTCATCAGTTTCCACATGTCAATTATATTCGGAGTGATGATTCTGTCACATAATGGAAGGGTTAGCTTATTGGCTGCCAGTGCATGCTCATTGTCTAAAACGTACAAACTTGGAATTCCTAAACCGAATGAGATTCTAGGAAGTTCAATGGAATGCTTGCTAAGGGCGACATCCACCTTTTCATCATGAATAACATCAACAAGATTATAGACTCTTGATGTGCTTTCCCTCAATTTGTCATATAAACTTACGCCATGCTTTCCGACTGATATAAAATCAATATCATACATGTCCATTAATTTATGAATATCCCCAAATTGTCTTGCGGTAACTATTACATCCTCACCTTCAGCTTCAAGATATTTTATTACATCCTTGAAAAATCTTACATGAGGAGCATTTGATATATCTATCCATACTTTCATGAAACCACCGCTTTTAAGTTAACTTATAAACTATTTTTCTTTTCATCAATAGCTTTGATAATTTCATCCAATCCAGTGCCCTCTTTAAGGCTGGACTTGATAATTTTTACATTAGGATTTAATTTTTTGGCATCTGCAACCATTTTATCGGCATCTGCACCTACAGCTTCTGCCAAATCAACTTTATTAATAACAACTGCATCTGATGTCTGGAATATCAATGGGTGTTTTTCTACTGTGTCATCACCTTCGGTAACGCTTACAACAACGATTCTCATGTGTGAACCTAATTCAAAGTCAACAGGACAAATTAGATTGCCCACATTTTCAATGATAATAATGTCAAGGTCATCCAACGGCAAATCATGAAGTCCGTGACCTACAAGGTGTGCATCCAAATGACATTCCTTGCCAGTGTTCAAACCAACTACAGGCACATCATGCTTTTCAATACGTCCTGCATCAAACTCGGAGATTACATCCCCTGCAAGAACGCCTATATTATAATCAGTATTGTCAATAATTTCTTCAATAAGTGTTGTCTTACCGGAACCGATTGCTCCAACAAAATCAACACAGAAAATTTCCTTATCTTCTAAATTTTTTAAATTTTTATCAGCTAATCTTTTATTAGCATCCATAATATTTTTTGCAACTTCTACATCAGCTACTTGATGCATATTTACACCTCTATCTGTTTAATTATCATCAGGTTTTTCTATAACAATATTTTTAACAACAATATCTCGTCCATTAAGGATTTCAACTGCAAGACTATCACATTCCGGACATCTTACCATAGGAGCATAATGGTCTTTATCATCGAGTATTGCATCTCCATGGAATCCACATTCGGAGCATTTCACTTCAACTGGAATGTCTTCAAATTTAATTTCAGCATCTTCCACAATAGTGTTTTCAACAAGAACTCCCAAAATAAATTTGAGCTGTTCCGGATTTACCATAGCCAATCTGCCAAGTTCGATAGTAACTTCATTAACTTCAGTTGCATTATTACTTTCAGCAGTGTCGATTACTGCATTGATAATGCCTTGAGCCATTGATAATTCATGCATTTTGTATCTCCTAATAATATAATATTAATATGTTAAATTTAGTTTTGTTTATTTATAAACCTATTTAATATTGAAGCAATAACCAAGTAATAATTGATTTTATAAAGAAATAATTTTATGTTGCATCTGACAACATTTAAATATATTGGAACAAAAAGTATTAACTAGGAGAGATGCTAATGACTTACAAATCTAAATTTGGTTTCGGATGCATGAGACTTCCTCAAACCGATGAAAATGACCCAACATCAATAAATCAGGAATTATTCAATCAGATGGTAGACATCTATATGGAAAAAGGATTTAACTACTTCGATACATCCTATGCTTATCATAATGGTGCCAGTGAAATCGCCATTAAAAAGGCAGTAGTTGAAAGATATCCTAGAGAATCCTATAAGATATGTGACAAGATGCCGACATGGGCACTGACCTCAAGCGAAGACAACGACAAATACGTTAATGAAATGCTTGATAGATTGGGAATCGATTACTTTGATGTATTTTTCATGCATAATATTAATGTCCCTTGGCTTAAACTGGCCGAAGAGCACAACGGATTTGAATATATCAAAAAAATGAAAGAGGACGGAAAAGCTAAAAAAATTGGATTCAGTTTTCACGACAATGCCAATCTTCTCAAAGAGTTGCTTGACAAATATGGTGATTTTCTAGATATCGTCCAATTGGAGCTCAACTTTCTCGACTGGGAAGACCGAAACATCCAAGCTCATGAATGCTATGATTTATGTGTGGAACATGGTCTTGATGTTTATGTAATGGAACCATTAAAAGGAGGAGTAATCGTAAACGTCAGCGATGAAATTAAAAATGATTTTAAAGAATTCAACCCAGACAAATCAATAGCAAGTCTTGCAATAAGATTCTGCGCATCACTTGAAAACGTTAAAATGGTTTTAAGCGGCATGAGCAAAATGAGCGATTTGCTGGACAATTGCGACACCTATGAAAATTTCGAACCTATAACCAGTGAAGAACGTGAATTCCTTTCCGAAATGGCCAATAAACTTTATTCAACACTTGCCGTTCCATGCAGTGAATGCGGATATTGCATAAAAGAATGTCCATCCGAAATTCCAATTTCAAAGTACTTCCACGTATACAATTCAAGTAAAAATCAGCCCCAATCCAACATTTACAGATTGTACTATGATAAATTATGTGATGAAGAAGTGCCTGCTGACGACTGCACATATTGCGAAACCTGCATTGACTTCTGTACACAAAAAATAGATATTCCAACTGAACTTGAAAACGTCAGAAACCACTTTGAAGAAGGTTTCAGCCCTTATGGAAAATAATCCTAATACACCCTCATCTTTAGTTCTTTAACCATTTCACCATTCTTATTTATTTTATACGCTTTTTTAAAGTATTCGACAGCTTTCGGATATATTCCTGAATGATAATATATAAGGCCCATCAAGGCCAACGCTTCTGAGTTTTTGCTGTCAAAATCCAGAAGCTTTTCCAAGATTTCAGATGCAGTATCCAAATCTCCCTGCTCATATAAATCATAGGCTTCTTCATATAAAACTTCCTCATCATCTACAGTACTTATTTCAACATGTACTTCATGACTAATGCTTGGTTGCCTATTATTCAATAATACATCAAGCTCATTTGCCATTTCATTTGCCTTATCAATAGCCAACGCCCTTTTTACAAACATTCTTGATATATCCTTCTGGTCCTGAAGGTATAATATCTGAGCCATCAGCGCAATGGAATCCACATGATTTTTATTGGAAATCAGAATATTATTCAATATATCCTTTGCTTGGGAGAAATCATTCTGGTTGTACAAATCCAATGCATCATTAAATTGCGCATCATCTTCATTTACCTGTTTTTTATTGCTTATTTCTTCATTGACTTCTTCTTTTTTGGCAACAGTCTCATTGGATATTAATTTACACATGTATTCCAAAATATATTTGGTTGCGTTCTTATGAAGTGGCTTGTTGTCATTGCCGCATTTAGGTGAGTATATGCAGGCAGGACAACCGCTTTGACAACTGCAATTATTAAGCAGATCCAAAGTGGATTTCAGCAAATCGACAAAGACGTCAGATGCCTTTTCACATATTCCTATTCCTCCCTCATACCCATCATAAATGAAAATTGTCGCTTCCTGAGTATCTTCGTGATAGTTTGTTGACAATCCACCAATATCAAATCTATCACACATAGTATGCAACGGGAAAAGTTCTATCAAAGCATGTTCGACCCCATGAAGGCCTCCGGCAAAAACTTCCTCCTCATTTGGAAACATGTCTTCAAGAGTATCTTTGACACTTTTTGGAATTGTAAACCATAATCCCTTCGTATTGAATTTCAAAGGAGGCAAATCCAACGGATAAGTTCCAACAGATTTTGAGAATTGCATTTTTTTATATTTGAAGTAATCTTCACTTACTGTCAGCTCACCGAAATGAATCGTGAGATTTCCATATCTTGTCTTGGACAATTTCTTCCTAATGTTAATGTCCGTTTTGTTTAGAACCATCGTATGGTAATCAACCGTTTTTTGGTTAACATTAACAAAGCCCCTCGATAAACTTACGCTGTTTACGACATAAGTATCCCCCTTGTTGATTAAAATTGCACCTTCATGAGCTTCCCTATAAACCTGAGACCTCTCCATCGTTTCAAGCAAGGTCCCATTGTTCATTATCTTAAATTCCTGACCTGAAATTTGATCTAGAGAGTGGTCCATTGCAGGATTGTCATCATATGGATACATATAATCCCCTCGGGCATTAATGTGCAAATCTTTTTTGGACACCAATTCCTCGAGTATCTCATCGCTGATTTTGAAGTATTTTTCAACTTCCCCATACTTTATCGGCAATTCCTTAGCTGCGCACAGCAAATGGGCCTCCTGCAAAATAGGATTGGTCAAATCAATGATTGCATTTTCATGAGGCTTATCAAAGAAGAATTTCGGATTGTTCATGAAATACTGGTCAAGCTGATTTTCAAAAGCGATTAAAATGGCCAGTGCCTTCTGGGAACTTCTGCCTGCTCTTCCTGCCTGCTGCCATGTGGAAATCATGGTTCCAGGATATCCTGAAATTATAACAGCATCAAGAGACCCTATGTCAATTCCCAACTCCAATGCATTGGTACATGTAACGCCCAAATATTTTCCGCTTTTAAGGCCGTCTTCTATTTCACGCCTCTCTTCCGGTCTGTATCCTGCCCGATAAGCTGCAATCCTATGGGCCAGTTTTCCCTTAATCTGGGTCATGTCCTTTTTAGCCCACATTGCAATCAGTTCAGTTGTTTTTCTTGAAACAGTGAAACATAACGTTTGAATCTCTTTAAGCATCATATAGAGAAATATGTTTTCAGTTTCCATATGCACTGAAGGGGCATTTTGCATATTGACCTTATTTCTCCGGTAATTTTTAAAGGGATTATACAAAATAAAATCTTTTTCACCGCTTGGAGAGGTGTCATTGTCAACCAACTTAAATTCTTCACCGGTCAATCTATTGGCAAGTTCCAAAGGATTTGCAAGAGTGGCGGAAGATAAGATAAACTGAGGATAGGAACCGTAAAAGTTGGCTATTCTTTTCAGCCTCTTAATCAAAAATGCCACATTGGATCCGAAAACACCTTTATAATAATGTGATTCGTCAATTACAATATACCTTAAATTTCTGTAAAATCGTGACCATTGATGATGCCAGGACAATATTAGGTGCAGCTGATATGGATTTGTCAATACAATGCGTGACTTTTCACGAATTCCCCTTTTGTCTTCTCTTGGAGTGTCCCCATCGTAAGTTCGCGGATTGATTTTTATGTCCAGTTCCCGTTCAAGATTTTCCAAAACATGGAGCTGATCATTAGAAAGGGCTTTAGCAGGGTAGATATACAATGCTGTAGCGTCATTATCTTCAATCATTGTCTCCATAATAGGCAAATTAAAAGCCAAAGTCTTTCCCGAAGCAGTTGGAGTTGTAATGATTACATGTTCCCCTTCCTTAATTGCTTCGTATGTATCGGCCTGATGCTCATATAATTTCATGTCTTTGGATTCAAGATAGTCAACAATCTTATCATTCAAATTGTCTATCTTCTTAAAACTAGCATTTTTAGCAGGAATAGTCTCCACATGAGCTATATTATCCCTAAAGCGAACATCATTTTTGAACATATCAATATTATTAGAATCCGACATAATTTCCCACTAAAAACAACGAAATTTATATTCCTTAAATTTTAAAAAATCAAATCTTTAGACATTGAGATTACCTCCTCACTGTAAATTCACTCAAATGAGCAGAACCTCAATAAATTCAATAATCCTAAAGATTCAGACAACAATGTTGATTTATCCTTTTTGTTAAATCACAGTCATTTATTATTATATTTATTTTATATAATTTAAAGATAATCAGAGAGCATTTGAACACTATTGAAGATTAAAAAACAGAAAAAAAAGTTAGAAGAAAAAATCCCCTAACTTTAATATGCATATTATGGAAGGTTAAAACCTTCACACACTTATATTTCAAAATTATAAAATAAAAACTTATCGAAAAAAAATTTCATACAGATATTATTAAATTCCATGAATACTTTTCAAATGCTCTCTCACTTACTATATTAATAACATAATGATATAAATTAATAATTATAGATTACGGGGGAAAAAATGATTTCATATGATGAATTTGAGGATGTCATTGTAAATATACTTAAAAGAGACATTTCTTCAAACAGACAACAAAAGAAAGCAATCTTATCTCAAGCCGACAAATCCCTTTTTATAGTTGCAGGACCAGGATCCGGAAAAACGACAGTAATGGTATTGAAAATATTGAAATACATTTTTGTTGATGATGTGAATCCTTCAGAGATTTTAGCTACAACATTTACAAAAAAAGCGGCAGATGAATTGTATTCAAGAATTTTAGGATGGGGAGACCAAATAAAAAAGCATCTCGAGGAGAAATACCTTGATGACAGTTTTGAGTCCAGTGAAAAAATTGCAAAAATAGAAAGAATCGATTTTAACCAGATAATAATCGGAACAACAGACAGCATAGCTGAAGAGCTGCTTAGAGAAAACAAAAAACCCGGAGAAAACCAATCGATTGTTATTGAAGAATTTGTCGCAAACTCAGCAATGATTAAAATTCTCATTAAAGATGAAAAGTATCTTAATGCAAATCTTGTTGAATACTTAAAAGAGCTGAGCGGCAAACCCAAACTTGAAGAACCTTCCAAAATGAGCGAAATATTAATGGAAATGAAAAATAGGCTCTTTTATGACCAAGTCGATATTGAGGAATTATATGATGAAACACAGGAAAACAGCGGATTGAGATTGGCTCTTGACTGCATTAAAGAATATGAAACAACCCTTAAAAATAGAAACACAATAGATTTTGCAATGCTTGAATCCGAATTCCTTAAAAAACTAAAAGGAGGAGAATTGGATTTATTTTTAGATGAAATTAAGATTGTCCTTATAGATGAATATCAGGACACAAATCTAATTCAAGAAGACATCTACTTTACAATAGCCAAATCTGCACTGGAAAATGACGGAAACATTACTGTGGTTGGGGACGATGACCAATCACTTTATAGATTTAGAGGAGCAACCGTTGACTTATTCACAAACTACAAAACACGAGTAAAAGAAAGATTGGGAATTGATGTAGATGAAATCAACCTAACAACAAATTACAGGTCAACAGAAAATATTATAAACCATTGCAATCAATTTGCAGAGCTTGACCACGAATATCAACATGCAAGAGTGGAAAACAAACCGAAAATTATTGCCCCTGACTTCGATAGAGATAAGATGCCCATTTTAGGAATGTTTAGAAACAATCCTGAAATGTTAGCCCGAGACTTGTCACGGCTAATAGACAATTTAGTCAACAAAGGAGAAAGCGAAATAAAGGTCTTGCAAGTTTTAAATGAGGAATACTATAGAAAAGTAAATGGTGCAATCAATATCGCAAATCTGCAAAAAATTAAACATGAATCCATAAAAGCCGGCAAAAAGGAAAAGAAAATAAAACTTAAATTGGATGGCGATTACGGATCCGCTTCAGACATAGCAATTTTATCATATTCACCAAAAGAGATGCAATACGGAAATCGTTCATTTCTTCATCACCTTAGAAAAAATCTAAAAAGACTTAGAAATCCTATTGAAATGTTTAATCCAAGAGGAATTGACCTGCAAGATATAGATTCCGTTGGAATATTCTGCGGACTTATTCTAGAATGTATTGACCCTGAGGGAAGCATTCAAAACTCAGACAAAACAATTCCTAATCTGGCAAAAAGAAACATGCTACGATGGAGATATAAAGCAAAGGATTACATCAAATTAAATCCCCAACCACATGAACCGGTTTCACTAAATGATTTTGTAACACGCTGGCAGCTTAGAAGACCTTATCCCGAAACAGTCAATGGAGTGGAACAGCACTGGCCAAAAAGTGCAAGCCTGATGGAACTTGCATACAAGCTGACAACCTGGATTGAAGAGCTGCAGGACGATGTGGAAGGAATAGTATATCTTGAAGCCATTACCAAATCGATTACACAAACAGGATTCTTCAATGATTACCATTCCACAATTTCATTTAAATCACCTCATCAAGAACGGGCATCAGTTCTTGAAGCCATCTGGAATATATTCATACCACTTTCAACAGGAGGAGTGAGCATTGATGAATCACTTTTGGAAACATTGCCTGACAATAGGGTGAATGTCTTATCGATTCACCAGTCAAAAGGATTGGAGTTTCCGCTTGTCATTGTGGATGTAGGATCCAGATTTAAAACGAATGACATCAGAACACAACGTCTGAGATTTCCGAAATCACTTCCAGACAGAACAACAATCGAAGATACTGTAAGACAGCACAGCATACTGGGCGAAAATACAAGAAGTGAAAAGGACAGGTCATTTGATGATGTGACAAGACTTTATTTTGTTGCATTTTCAAGAGCAGAGAGCGTATTATTATTAGTCGGTCTTAACCAGGCGATAGAAGGTTATAACAAGAAAAATGACCATTTTGACATACCAAATATCGCTCTTGGCTGGAGCAGAGATGAAAAATATATTGGATTTAAAGAAATTTACCTGATATAGGAGATTAATTATGAAATTACCTTCAAGATCAAAAGCATATATGATTCCGGAATACAGCTTAACAGGAGATTTGTTGTCATTCCTAACATGCAATCTCCAATACAGATACCAGAATAAGGGAACTTTACCTCCATCAAAGCCAGTTCAAAGATGGTTTGGAGAATTTATTCATGGAGTAATGGAAGAAGCGTTCATCCGATGGAAACAGGAAAAAACAGAATTCCCCTGGAACTGGCTTGATGACATCAGACCTATTGAAGAGCAAATAGACTTGAGACTGCAGGCAAGAGGACTTTATCCTCACGACGAAGACCTGTTTTTCAGCACAACCAACCATGACATTGAAAATCTGAATGAACATGACCATAAAAAACTGGCCAGTGCAAGAGCTGAAAAGGCCATCAACATCTGGGGAAAACATTTATTCCCTTTGATTGACTCTTCAGAGCTTCTAATTAAAGGAATAAGAAACATGCCCAAATATGATGAAAAAAGAAGCAGGTCCAATTATTATGGAATCAACGGTGTTGTTGACGTGTTGACATCCATGAAAATTAATAAAACCCTCGAACAAAGCAATTTGGATAACTACAACAATATGATTATCGAAATTTTAAAGAAAAATAAGGATTTTCAAGAGAGAATAAGAAATTCCAATGGAGATGATGACTACGAGATAATAATTGATTACAAAGGCATGAAAAGGCCTCCCATAGAAGTGGACAACCCCAAAGCAGAAAATAAATGGGAAAGCCACAAACAGCAGATACTAACATATTCATGGCTCAGGTCACAGCAAGAGGATGCCAATTCCATCTTCGCAGGAATCATATTTTATCTAAATGAACTTGTTCCATCAAAAGAAGACCTGATGCTAATTAAAGATGAAGTGAAAAATGGCCTGATTGATGATGAAACACTTGAAAAGTACAGGGATGACTTTGAATTAATCGACAGATGGCAGGAAGATGACAAGGCCCCTGAATTAAGCAATGAATTTAAATTGGACAGATCAATTCGGATTATAAATATTGATTCTACAGAAATTAACAAATCACTTGAAAAATTCGATGAAGTCGTTTATAATATTGAAGAGTCAATGATTAACGAAATGAAAGGGTGCAAAATTCAGGATGCATGGAAAGCCGAAGCTGACGATAGAACCTGTACAGCATGCGATTTTAGAACATTCTGTAAAAACAATGATAATAAAACAAAAGACTTTAAAATTCCTTAATGCAATATAATAATAGGTGTTATCTATGACTAATTTAGAGAAAAATCAAAAATATTGCGAGGTTATCGAAAGCAAAATTAAATTAGATGCAAAACCTGTTGCAATGAAATTAATCAAAACCGAAGACGACCTTTTAGAAGGTTATGACTTGATTGATGAAAAAATAAGACACTGCGAAATGGTTAGAAAAGCATCCTTAGGCAGCAAATTTTACTCCACCCTAGAAGAGCAAATGTGTTTAGGTGGAGCAGGAGCCATTGGACTGAGGGATATGCCACCAAAATTGGCAAACGGTGAAAAATATTTCTCTTTAGGAAGATTTCAAGATTTAGAAACTGCTAAAAAACTCACAAGCCAGCTTTCAATCATTGAAGATGAACACTGGGGAATTGTTTACGCACCTTTAGACGAAGCAGATTTTGAAGCTGACGTGATTCAAATCATAACAGAACCTGTTGGCGGAATGAAACTTGCGCAAAGTATTGTCTATAAAACAGGTGAAAAAATCACTCCTTCCTTTGCGGGAATTCAATCATTATGTGGAGATGCATTTTCAAACCCTTATCTTTCAGACGGAGTTAACTTCACACTAGGATGTGACGGTTCAAGAAAAGCAGCAGACATTAAAGATAATGAAATGACTGTTGGAATCAGCGCAGCCAAAATAGAAGAAGTTATATCAGGTTTAGAATCAATCTAGGAGATTTAAATAATCTTCATAATGATTAATATTTAACAATTCTTTTTCATTTTTTTCTTTTATTCCATAAAACACATAACCGTCAGCAAATATCTTTCTGAGAATAGGATTTAAATTGTCATCCTCATTTTCCAAATAACCCATTAAATTTTTTCTATGAGCTACAAATGGCATGCCCAGTCCTTCTGCAGTATCAAGCAATCCTGTTTTTCTTCTTCTTAAAATTGATATTGTTTTTTCAGGATTTTGCGCATTTTGACTAGTTTCAATCATTTTATTAAAAGTTTCAGTCGATACTGTAGGTTGGTCTCCTGTTATGCACAGTGAATAATCACAGTTAGAATTTGACAGACCATTAAAAAGAGATTTAGATAAACCTACATCAACAGGATTATTTTCAACAAATTTGACACGACCTTCATAATTATCGCCAAGTGCTTCTTTTATTTCACTAGCATAATGACCAAGTACCACAATACATTCATCAGTATTTGCAGATAATGCATTGTCAATTGTTGTCTCCAAAACGGTTTTATTGTTGAATGGTAAAATAAGTTTATTCTTTAAATCAAGGTTGCGGGAAATCTGATCTTTTCTCATACGGGAATTCTTTCCGGCAGCCGTAATAATTGTTGAAATTGACATAAAATAAAAAAAAATAGAAGATATATTTATTTTGGAATATATCTTGTAAAGCTACAGTAAATACCCATACCTACGCCTTCACCTTCAGTCCACATGTTAATTTTAACAGGATAATCATGAGTATTAGTTACAGTAACACCGCTTGCCGGATTGTAACCAAATAATAGTGCACTCTCATCTGAAGTAAGACCTACAGGCATTTCAAATCCTTCAGCTAATGCTGCATCTCTTAAAGCTCTTGCAGGAGGACATACACCGTGTGCCGCACTTCCACCTGGAGCTGAAGCATCATTTGCGGATTCAAAATAAACATAATCCTTACCACTGCTTGTGGAATTTGGTGGTATGACAGTTCCGTTCCATGCTTCTACAAATTGATGTGCATTAACTTCCCTAATTGCATCCCCATATTCAGGGTGTGAATCAAAAGTAGTTGATCCTTGTCCACCAGTTTGTTCTGTGTAATTACCAGAATACAACAAGATCGGTGAACCTGTTGGGTATTCAGAAGCATAGTCTACAACATCTTGTCCGAAAATACGAGGAACATCACTGGCATTAATGTCTTTTCTTCCATCTGAAAATCCTGCCATACCTTTATCAATAGTAAAATTGTCCCCTACTTGAGCATCATAATTATACCAGCTTACAATAGTGTCATTATTGAAATACTCACTTGAGAAATTTAAATTTTTAATTTCTTTGGCAGGAATAGATTTTAAAACTTTACCGTCTTCAACTAAATCAACACCTGAAGAGGTTTTAGTTAAAACTTTTGATGGTGCACTATATCCCCAAACATAATCATCTGGTCCTTTAACAGCCAATTTATCTCCTTCAAAAGTAATATATCCCGGTCCATCGATACCTACAGCTTTTCCATACGAATCAATTCCTTCACTTGACACAGTTGTAAAATCAAATGGAACTACACCAGTTGAAAGAGACATGAGAATCCCATGAAGATCAAATGCCATAATCTGATGGCCTATAAAACCTATATTAGATAGGAATGGAACTCCAATAGTTTGGTTTTCACCCAAGATAGATTCTCCAGTAAAGATGGATTGCCCAACAGTTATATCATAAGTTTCGGCAATGGATTGACCAGTGTAAGGAGTACTATTTACAAATGTGAATGCAAATAAAAGAATACAAACAGAAAACAATACGAAAAATATTGTTATTGATTTACTTCTCCAACTTTTACTCATTATAATACACCATAAATTAAATAACATTACTTTTTATATTTTACATAATATATATACATTGTCCTTTTTATGACAATTTTTCAGAAATTAATTTAATTCTTTCTTGAATGTCAATTATGACATCCTGCCCGTTGCCCCCTATGAGAATTGCATCCTCATGAGAATATTCGGCAACAAGTTCTATAATCTCATCAAGAGAATTGACTGTGATGATATTCCCTTCATAACCTAAAGAATTTAATCTATAAATAGCAATATCCAGCGTGTCATCAAGGCCAGGGAACAGGACTATTACTTCGGGATTATAATCAACTGCAACATCCAAAATGTCCAGCCTGTGCTCTTCATTGTGGCGAGGGGTGCCGATAAATAGAGCATAAAAATCTCTTTCAGACAGTATTGAAGCCAAAGCATCTGAATTGTCAGTTTTTCCAACATAAATGGATGCATCATTAATTTTATAGACATCCAATCTTCCCTGAACTGCCTTGAAGTTGAAAAGAGTATCTCTAATAATGTCTTTCGGTACCTTCAACTCCCTTGAAATTGCAGTAGCCAAACCAGCATTAAGCAAATTAAATTTACCGAAAACCTGCAGTTCATCCTGGTATTCAAAATAGGGAATGTATTTGTTTGCTGATTCTTTGAAATCACTATTGAAATCCTGATTAAAAGCAGTGAATATTGTTTTGCCTTCAAAAAATCTAACTAAAGAGTTTTTATAATTTGCTATGGTCTTGTGAACATCCATATGATCATTGCCTATGTTTGTAAGACCAATATAGTCGAAATCAAAGCAATATCTGCAGAAGTCAAGGGTCATATCACAAACTTCAACAAGCAATACATCATAGTCCCCTTCATCTGCTTCCAAAATTAAATCATAGTAACCTGAAAATCCGCCACCACCATTTCCTCCAACTAAAACTTTTTTTCCTGCATTTTCCAAAATATTCTTCAGCATATGAACAGTGGTGGTTTTTCCGTTTGTTCCTGTAATTCCAATTGTGAATATGTCCTTGTGCCCTGTTACAACATCACTCAACAAATCTCCGTCTTCAAGCAATCTTTCAGCAAATGCTCCTCCAAACATGCTTGGACTAATAGCTATTGCATCGCATTGCTCAATAGCATATGAATTTGTAAATCCCAGGTCGACAGTCAAATTATCTCCAACAATTGAAACGGTCTGTTCGCCATCCAACATATTCATAGATAAGCGAGGTAAATTTAAACCGGATAAATCAACATTAATATTCAAATCAGTAGCATAAACTTCCCATCCATGATTTAAAAGAGAAGTTACTGCTTTTTTTCCTTCAACACCCAATCCAATAACAGCAGCCTTCATAAAAATTTCCTTGTATAAATAGTTCTATACATTACATAACTACTTTAAAACTAATAAATATTTTGTAAAACAAATTCTTTTATATAATAATAAGTATAATAAAAGCAAGGTGATAAAATGTTTGAAGATGAAAAAGACGATAAAATTTACAATCTCATCATAAGCAACGGTTTTGACAAAAATCAGGAATATGCACAATTCACAGAAAAATTATTCTCAAAAGTTGACTTTTTATGGAAAGAATCAATATCCGGAGATTACTCCATTGCAGGAGAGGAATTTTATAAAAAAGTCGACGGAATCATATTGTTAGCAGGACTTTACAACGACAACAAGGAAGTTTTTGAAAGTCTTCTGAACGCTGGCGAAAAGTACAGCATTCCAATCATATTAGTCAGGCCATACGGACTGGAAGAAGTTCCTGAAATCCTTGAAGAAAAAGCGGCAACCATTGTCGGATGGAATGCGAACTGCATTGTTGATGCCATCAAAAATGCCCATGAAACTATGTAAAAAAAAAATAAAAGAGTAATGATATTTACATCATGACTTTTGAAATACCATTTTCTTTATCAACTTTTATTATATTGTCAGCAGCATTTTCAAGCTGACTTTCATGAGTAACAATAATCATTTGAGGCAATAGGGACATGTCTTTTAATAAGTTAATTAATTCATGTCTTCTGGAGCTATCCAAATGAATTGTTGGCTCATCCAATAATATTGTATCCAATTCGCCTTTGGAAATCGCTTGGGTGATACCCAATCTTAAGGCCAATGCAATAGCTATTTTTTCACCGCCACTAACCATAGTCATTGAAGATTCACCTTCAGGACCATAGACAGTAACGTTATATTCATCATCCAAAGTCAAATCGGAATAGTTGAAGTTGAATTCATTAAAGAATTCTTTTGTGTGTTTCTGGATTAAAGGTCTTGAAATATTTCTTAAATCCTTCTGAACACCATTTTTGCCGTACAATCCTCTGATGTTTTTCAGCATCATAATATAATTTTCCAGGTTGTCATACTCTTTTTTAAACCTGTCGGCGGTAACGATTTTTTCATTTAGCTCTTTTATATATGATATTGATTCACGTGCCTGACCCTTAATTTCTGAAAGTTCACTGTTAAAGGTATTCTGACGTCTTTCATATAGTTCTGAGCGATAAATGATTTGTTCGTATTTATCCTTATCATACAAAGATGCGTCAATTTTGTTTTGAATGATATCTATTTGATTTCTAGAAACACCAATGTCTTCCTTAATAGAATCAAGTTGAGTTATCAAAGATTTTTTATTCTGAACAAAACCTTTAAGCTGATTAAATTCTTCATTTTTCTTTTTCAAATCATCAATGCGGTCTTTAAGTTCAACAGTGCTGATTTCACCGCTAAGGTGAGGATCCTGATTGATAGCCAACTTAATGTTTGTAACATGATTGTCAATTTCATTATCAACTTGGTTTAACTTGTATTGAGCTTCAGTTTCACTGCCCAGAACCTCCAAAGCACCTTGAGCTTGAACATATTCATCATATGATTCCTTATAACTTTCCTTAGCTTCTCTTTCTCGGGCAATGACAAGTATAAGCTCTCCCAATTTATCAGTGATGTACTCTTTAGATTCAAGATTTTCATCTATTTCATTCAATTTGACCAATTCACCTTCAAGATGAACGAATTTCTGTTTATATTCCACGATGCGTTTAGATAATTCCTGAAGTTTGGATTGCTTATCTTCGAAACTTTCCTTATTTTTTTCAAATAATTGTATGTCCTCTTCAGCTTCTAAAATCAATTTCTCATTTTCACTGATTGTTGACTCATATCCTTCGATTAAATGCTTTTTCTGATCTAAGCTAATGTCTGACTGACAGACAGGACATTTATTATCTGCTTCATCCAATTCTTTTAAAGGTTTCTGAGCTGATTTGATATTCTGCTTATATTCAACCAGATTTTCCTTTTTAGAAACAATATCCTCAGATAATTTCTCGATATTTTCAGAAACTTCACTGATATAATTGTTTGTAACTTTTTCGATGTCGTTGAAGTTATCGACATCTGCCAATATATCCTGTGACATGCCGTAATCTGACAATTTATCTTTTGCCCTTGAGAAGAATTCTTCAATGTCATTTCTTTCGCTTTCAATTTTCAAAAGCAGTTCTTTTTTATCTTTTTCCAACTTGGCTGCTGTGGCCAGTTGTTTTTCAAGATTGATTTTTTGATTATTCAGTTTATTGATTTCTTCATCAGATGCCAGAAACTTATTATATTCCTCTTTTTTATCTTTAATGATTTCCTTTTGAGCGGATATTGAGTCAAGTTTATTGTTGATTTCGATTTCCTGCTCTTTTAATGTTTGAATGCTGGAAACAGACTTTTCAAAGTCAAGATAAACATCCAATTTTGAAACATACTTATCCAGTCTGGTAATTTGTTCTTCAGCATCATTAATCTTATCGAGATTGTCCTGAACCATTCTTTTATCTTCTTCCAGTTTGGATAATGTTTTTTCCTCATTTTCAAGATTATTAACTTGAGTTTCATAAATTTCCTTTTCTCTTTCCATATTCCTTTTACTTTCGGAAATGTCCTTGAGGGACTTGGTCACATCCTCTATTTGTTCTTCAAGTTCATGGCCCCTATCCTTAAGAGCATCCAGTTCCGCTTTTCTTTTAGAATATTCTTCTTTTAATTCTTCAGAATTGTATAATTTACCCTTAAGTTCAGCCAATTGATTTTCATAAACATTGATAAAAGGCAATAAGTTTTTCCATGCCTTTTCCAAAGAATCAATACCCAGCAATTTTGCAATTAATTCTTTTTTGTCTGCAGGAGTCTTATCTACCAAATCTGCAATTTCACCCTGCCTGATGTATATTGCATTAAGGAATAAATCTGAATCAATGTCCAGGATTTGTCTAATTTCATTAGCCACTTCTTTATCGCCTGTGCAAATGTGTACAAATCCGCCATCATTTGAAGTTTTCTTGTATATTGAAGATTTCAACATTGATTTTTTTTCACGGATAATTTTGTATTCCCTATTATTTGAGCTGAATTCCAGTTCAACAGTCATTGAATCTGCATTATTGCGAACCAAATCATCGATTTTTTTAGCTGTGTGTTGTTTAAATAAAGCAAAACTGATTGCTTCTAAAATTGTGGATTTACCAGCACCATTTTCACCCACAATAACACTGATTCCTTTTTCAAAATTGATTACAGTGTTTTGATGAGATTTGAAGTTGATTAACTTTAATTTTGTGAAAATCATTCTAAAACCTCCTTAAATGTAACTTGAACATTCGGTTTTTCATCTGATTTATCTTCGATTTCTTCAATATCCATTTCCACATCTTCGATTTCAACATGGTAATGATCGTCGAAGAACTGTTTCAATATGTCTTCTGATTCTTCGATTTTATCCTTTGACAAGTAATGATATAAATCAAGACCTAATCTGGTAACAGATTCTTCACCATAACTATCCAACTGTTCTTTTAAAAGTTCATCGGGACCTAATGAATCTGTCTGATTGATTATAACATCCAAATCATCTTCACCGGCCATATTAAATGTAGGTCTAATCATAAGGGACAGGTCACCAAGTTCCTCCTTAATCATCTCATAAACTCTGTTGGTGTCTGATTCCACATTGTTAATATTCAAATCCAAAATCGGTTTTTTATCGAATCCTTGAATTGTCTCTTTTAAACCTGAAATTCCACTTTCAAGATTAGAGTAATCAAGTGATCTTTCAATGAATGTACGTGCTATATCCACTTTAACCCTTTTAACAACAGGTTTTGGACCTTCGAAGTCAACAATTACAAAACCTTTACCGTTTTCCTTATAATCCTTCAGTTCATTAGTTTTCCAAACTTCACTGGAACCCGGATAGACCAATTTTCCTTTTCCAAAATTATCATTGATATAATTATGAATGTGACCCAATGCATAATAATTGAAATTATCCGGCAAATCTCCAATTTCAAGTTCGAAATTCGGTCCAAAGTATTTGTCTATACCCTGATGCAATACCAGGATAGATTTATCATGATTGGCTGCCTTTTTAGATAAATCAGCCAATTTGGATTTCAAATTTTTAACTTGGGATGACGGATAAAACGGCAGTCCCGCAATGAAAATATCTCCATGCATATAAGATGTATTGATAGGGCTGATTACTTTTAAACCTAACTTTTTAAAGATAACCTGAGGCGGGATAGAGTCATTACGCATTACAATATCATGGTTTCCTGCTATTGCATACATAGGAATTCCAGCACCTTTAAGCTTAAGCAATCCTTTCTGAAAGGTTAAAAGAGCTATCGGAGATGGTCTTGCGGTTTCAAATAGGTCTCCACTATGAATTACAAAGTCCACTTTTTCTTCAATTATATTATCTATAATCTTTTCAAACACTTCATAAAAGTCTTTTTCACGTTCAATTAAACCAAATTGACGATAACCCAAATGAGTGTCTGCTAAATGTGCAAATTTCATTATATTACCTTTTATTGTCAATTGTATATAACCAATTTAAACACTTAATCAAAGTATTTAACAAATAATATTATCTTTTATTAAATATTTAATGGTTTGCTAAGAGAGCATTTGAAAAGTAAAAAATAGGTTATTGATGGAAATATTGATTTTCAAATGAAAAGTGATATGATTAAACTCTTAAAATTTAATCATATCCCTCAAATCATAACTTTAATAGGAAAAAATAGAACAATGCATCTACTTTAAAAAATTTCTTCAAAAAGAGATTTAATCATGATTCGAATGAAGAATTGTTCAATAGAAAAAAAATAATGGATTAATAATTATAACATATCTCCTGTTGTCTAGGTTAGTAAAAAAATATGCTAAAAATTACCTCTTTTTCAGACATTATTCTTTTAACTAATCATCATATTAGAAAAACTTACGTATACCAGTCAACTAGTATAACTGGAACATGCAAAAACACAAACTTTTCCAAATTTAACTGCACCATAAGCAATACTTTAACTTATTCCAGATACTGTTAAGCTGCTACCAACTATTTTCCATATCGATCATTACCTTTTCAGCAACACCACTTGAGATTAATGTCAACCCCTCATCAAATGCAACTTTATATTCTTTCACGATATTTGCTTCTTCACTAATATTATCTGCTTCAGCTTGCCTATTCCGACCCAATTTTTCATAGTCCATATCTATACCTGCTAAGCCATGTTGATCAATCTCTTCTAATACAGTAAACAGTAATGCATGTGTTTTTTGCCGCATTTCAAGCAGGACTGTGGATTTACTTCAATATCAACATTTTGGCATCTATGTCTATTTCAATCTTGTCCTCGAGGGGAACGATAATTTCCTTTTTATCATATTCAACTTCATACTCATCAGATATGTTAGTAATTATTTGTTTTAAAAGACCTATAGTTAGAATTGCCATAA
>NZ_CADCJB010000008.1 GCF_902801725.1 uncultured Methanobrevibacter sp.
TGCACCAGCTTTTAATAATAAGTGTCCAACTAAAGTGGATTTTCCGTGGTCAACGTGTCCAATAAATGCTAAGTTAAGATGTTCTTTTTCTTTTGCCATAATAATAACCTCTTTTGTAATATTAACAAACAATATCTATAAGCTTAAATGATAGCTTAAATAAACTTTATACTTCAACATATAAATAGATAATGTTTTTTCATATAATTTTTAATAAAAAATATAAAAAAATTAAAAATATAAATTTTTAAATTTTAATCTTATAAATCACCTAAGTAGTGGCTTGCAGGGAACGGTTCTGCAGATAAACCTTTTCTTTGTCTGATTTCTCTTACGATTTGATTTTGCATCTCACGTGGGAGAGGTTCAAATCCTGCGATTTCAGTAGACCATAAACATCTACCTTCAGCAGCAGACCTGATGTCTCCAGCGAAACCGAACATTTCAGCTACAGGCACTTTGGATTCAATTTTAGCCATATCTCCAGTTCCTTGACCCATATTTACGATTTGGCCTCTTCTGTTTTGAATCTCACGAGTACATGCACCCATATAATCGTTAGGAGTATCAATAACTACTTTTTGCATAGGTTCGAGTAAAGCAGGTTCTGCTAACATCATGGATCCTAATATTGCGTTTCTGATAGCAGGCAATACTTGAGCAGGTCCTCTGTGAACTGCGTCTTCGTGAAGTTTTGCATCATGGAGTTTGAATTTTAATCCCATGGAAATTTCCTCACCTAAAGGACCGGTTTTTAAGGTATTTTCAAATCCTTCGAGTAACAATTCTTTTACTTCATCCAAGTATTGAATACCACGGGTCATGTTGAGGAAGATACTTCTGTTGTGAACAGCCCATACTCTTCTAGCTTCTTCTTTATCTAAACCAGCTTCCATGAAGTCGTTAGCTGCTTCTTTACCTTTAACTCTACCTTCTTTAATATCTCCATCTTGAATAGCATCGAAAAGGCTTTGTTCAATAGGTTCAACAGTAATGTAGAATCTGTTGTGTTTGTTTGGAGATTTACCTTCAACTTGTGGGGAGAGTTTTCTTACGGTTTCCCTGTATACTACGATAGGTTCGGAAGTAGTGATGTCTACACCTTTGTCTTTGATTCTGTAACCGATAACTTCCAAGTGAAGCTCACCCATACCGGATACTAAGTGTTCACCGGTTTCTTCGTTAATATCGATTTTAACGGTTGGGTCTTCTTTACCAGTTTGTCTTAAAACCTCAATCAATTTTGGTAAATCCTTGGTGTTTTTAGCTTCTACAGCTACAGTAACTACAGGTTCTGAGATGTGTTCTAAACCTTCGAACTCTTTGATTTTGTCTTCAGGTGAACATAAGGTTTCCCCTGCGATTGCTCCTTTAGCACCTGCAATGTAAACAATGTTACCAGCAGGTACCTTGTCGGTATTAACTCTTTCAGGACCGAAGTATACACCTACTTGCTGTACCCTGGATTTTCCGTGGGAACCGACCATGTAGACTTCAGTACCTTTTTGAATAGCTCCACCGTATACCCTACCGGTTGCGATTTCACCAGCGTGCTTGTCAACGGATACGTTGGTAACCATTACAGCTAAAGGTCCGTCAGGTGAAGTTTCAATCATACCTTTTCCAGCAGGAGAATCAGCATCTCCGTCCCAGATGTTAGGTACTCTGTAAACTTGTGCTTCTTTAGGAGAAGGCAAGTGTTCAACTACCATACCGAGCAATACATCAGATAAAGGTACTTTTTGTGCTAATTCTTTTTCGTTTTCAGCATTACAGTAATCGATAATGTCTTTGAAATTGATTCCGGTTTCTTGCATTGTTGGAACATTGATAGCCCAGTTGTGGTATGCTGAACCGAAAGCTACACTACCGTTGGTAAAGTCCAATTTCCATTCTTCTTTTTTGTCTTCAGGAGCCATGTTTTTGATCAATTTGTTAGCTTCCATGAAGATTTTCAAGAATCTGTTTTGCAATTCTTCAGGTTCTAATTTTAACTCGTTGATTAATCTGTCAACTTTGTTAATGAATAAAACTGGTTTTACGTTTTCTTTTAAAGCTTGTCTGAATACGGTTTCTGTTTGAGGCATGATACCTTCTACAGCACAAACTACAACTACTGCACCGTCTACAGCTCTCATAGCACGAGTTACGTCCCCACCGAAGTCAACGTGACCAGGAGTATCAATCAAGTTGATTAAGTACTCTTTGTCTTGGTAATCGTGTACCATGGATACGTTAGCAGCATCGATAGTAATACCACGTGCTTGTTCTTGTTCATCAAAATCCAAGAATCTTTGATCCCCTGCAAGTTCTTCAGAAATCATTCCTGCACCTGCAAGTAAGTTATCAGAAAGGGTAGTTTTACCGTGATCGATGTGAGCACAGATACCGATGTTTCTGATTTGACTAGGTTCATACATCAATTCCTTGATTTTTGCAATCATTTTGTCTCTTCTACTCAAAATAACCACCTATATAAACATTATATGATTAGTGCGCTGCTTTAGCAACTCTTTCTTTCTCTTCAGCTTTTTGTAAAGCAAAGCTTCTGGAATCTTCTTCAGAAGCAAGAATTAATTCATCAGCTAAACATTCAGCAACAGATTTTCTGTTTTTGAATGAAGATTGTAAAGTACCTCTAGTCAAGAATCCTAATGAAAGGTCTACTCTTCTTTGTGGTGAGATATCTACAGCCACTTGGTATCCAATACCACCGTATTTGATACGGGTAGTTTCTTCACGAGGTGCAGTGTTTTCAACTGCAGTAACTAAAACTTGAACAGGATTCTTTTTAGTTCTTCTATTGATAATTTCTAATGCATCTTTTACGATGTTGTAAGCTTTATTCTTTTTACCAGAGTTGAGATGAGTTCTCATAACTTTGTTTATTAATCTTTCAACAATTGATACTTTAGATTTTGCGAATTGTCTTTTTACGTGTCTACCAGAAGTGTGTGGAACTAAAGTTTCGTCTAAGCAGATATATTTTACTAAACCTAAGTCCTCAACTTTTACTTCATCGAGATCCCATTTATTGAATAATTTACTCATAAATATAACTCCTTATCTTACAGGTTTTTCTATTTTTCCACTTACCATTTCAGATAAAGCTACGTTGTTAACTTTGGAAACTTTCCAACGAACCCCTGGGATATCTCCCATGGATCTTCCGGAAGGTCCACCAATTCCTTCAATCATCACTTCATCGTGCTCATCGATAAATCCGATAGCTCCGTCACCTGGTGCGAAAGCTGTTAATTGTTTACCGTTTTTAATCAATTGAACACGAACACATTTACGGATAGCAGAGTTAGGTTGTTTTGCTTCTATCCCTACTTTTTCGATTACAATTCCTCTTGCTTGAGGAGCTCCTTCGAGAGGATCTGCTTTAACGTCTAACCTTAAAGCTCTCCTTTTGTAATCCACATCTTTCCACTTAAAATTTTGTCTATTCTTTTTAAGTTTTTTTGCAGCAAAAAGTCCTGGCATATTTTTTTCCTCTAATCTTTTTGTTAAAATGCATATCTAAGAATCCACCGCTGCGATTTATACTATAGTCTATAGTACAATCTAAATTCAAAGATATTAATCAGTATAATAATATAATTTAGATAAAAAAACAAATTATATCTAAAAAAGATATCTTGAAATTATATTCAAACATAGACAAAAAGCACACATAGTCATGTTATAAAACAGTACAGATATCTTATGATAAAATATATATTTCAACCTTTATAAAGGTATGTATTTACTATTTATATAAAAATAAAAAAAGTATTTTTTAGAAAAATAAATTAAATAAAATAGCTCGAAAGCTATTTTAAAATAATATTGTCAATATTATGTTGTCTATTTGCTAATAATTTAGCTCTTTCAATATTGATTCCGTTTTTACCGATAGCAATACGTTTGTTTGTATTGTCTGCTGTGACAGTAGCTATTTTCTCGCCTGACTGCTTTTGACTTACTTTAACAGATTTCACTTTAGCAGGGGATAAAACGTTTTTAATAAATTGTATTGGATCATCGTCTAGTTCAATGATTTCAACACCTTTATCTACTGCTCTTTGAACTTTAGATACGGAACTTCCACCTTTACCAATTGCAAGTCCCATGTCACCATTCTTAACAACGAAAGTAACTTTTCCATGTTCATCATCGATAATGCAATCTTTAACCATTGCTCCAGTCATATTTTCGAAAAGAGCTATGTATCTAATTTCATTTGCACTAAATTTAATAGACACTTAAATCTACCTCAAATCGTCTAATATTGTAGAATCTCCTGGATCGTTTACGATTAATGTAGCAACAGTGAAAGGTTTACCACAAACAGAACCCAAATCTACACTAGTTCCATCATATACAAAGGATGGAATTTCGGAAAGATTTGCATAATATTCAACATCTTCAAGAATTTCTTTAGGAGCGTTAGCGGCAACAACTACAAGTTGACCTTTTCCTAATTTTAAAGATTGAATTGATTTTTCAGAGCCTAAAGTCACATCACCAGTGTCGACAGCTACCCTGATTCCTCTATCTACGTCCATCATCTAGCCTCCTATTCATTTTTATAATCCATTTTGACACCGACAGAACCGGTACCAAGAGGTATTGGTTGTCCAATAATAATATTTTCGATGATACCTGTTAAATCATCCACTTCACCGCGAATACTTGCGCGAAGTAAATGTTTACCAGTCTCTTCAAAAGCTGCACGAGCTAAAACACTTGATTTTTCACCACTAATACCGTGTCTTCCGATAGATTTTACGACACCTTCGGAAGTCATGATATCTGCAACTAACATAATATGTCTTACGTCTACACTAAGACCTTGTTCTGAAAGTGTATTTTGAGCTTCGTTAATAATAGATTGACGAGCTGCTTCGATTCCTAAAACTTCACCAATCTCATGAATGTTGTTGGTGGTAGTTCTCACATGATCGATACCTTCCATATCAAGAATTTCCTTGAGGTTTGATCCTTCGGTATGGATAATCCATTCGTCATCACGACGAATAATAACTTTTCCAATACCTTTTATACCACTTATCTGCAAATCACGAACCTTGTCTGCCAAGAGACGGAGTTCCCTGATTTCAAATTTTGGTTCTTTGGAATCGGTTTTTCCTGATGGAATAACAATTTCATCATTATTAATAACAGCTTTCTTGAAAGTTTTTCCAATGATAGCATTGATTTCTTCACGATCAAGTCTTTTTTCCTCAATCTTCTTACTATCTAAAATTGCTTCAACTTCCATAGTACCATAATTTAAATTGAAATCGGAAAGAATATCGTTAATAGTACTTTTACCAATTTTATTAGCTAAAGTCCTGACAAACTCCTCGTCATCACGTCTTTCCTCATCAAAGTAAATATCCATAGTTGGAGTAGCAATCTCTTTTCTTGCATCAACAATCTCAATAAGTCTCGGAAGACCTAATGTTACGTTTAGCTCAGTTACCCCTGCATAGTGAAAAGTACGCATAGTCATCTGAGTACCCGGTTCACCAACAGATTGAGCAGCTACTGTTCCAACAGCCTCTCCAGCTTCTACATGAGCTCGGTCATAGGCATTTTTAAGCTTAATAATTAATTTTCTTAATTCATCATCAGTTAAATCCTTTTGGATATAAGCTTTGGCCAAATCTTCGATATAACTATCTGGAAAATCAATGTTAAGATTTTCAGCATCATTAATTTCAATTATTGTATCATTTATTTTAGTTATAACATCATCCATAGTTACACCTACTTACCTTCTACTCCACTTTCCATTCTGATTTCGTCAATTAGCTTGTTCAAGTCAGCCGGTTTACCGAAGTCAGATTTTGCAGGATCTACACCGTCTTCACCAAACATGGTTTGGATAACGTTACCCTGATTGTCTGTAACAAGACCGGATTGCTTAACTTGTAAATCTTGCAATGCGTTTACGAGTCTTCTTTGCATGTAACCGGATTGAGCGGTACGAATCGCTGTATCTACAAGACCTTCTCTTCCTCCCATTGCGTGGAAGAAGAATTCGATTGGGTCGAGACCTGATTTGTAACTTGAGTGAACAAATCCTTTAGCTTTAGCCCCTAACTCACCTTTCTTGAAGTGAGGTAAGGTTCTGTTAAGGTATCCCCTTTCGATACGTCCACCCCTAACCGCTTGTTGTCCTACACAAGCAGTAATCTGGGTAAGGTTCAGCATGGATGCCCTTGCACCGGTACGTGCCATTACTACAGAGTGGTTTTCTACAGCCATCACATGTTCGTATGGGTCATCGTCAGATTGTTTACCCATTGTAAGGTAGTTTTCAGCAATTTGACCGGACATATCCCTAGCTTCCCCGAGAACCTGCATGATTTTCATCTCTAAGGTCTCTTCAAGACTTCTACCAGGCAAAGCTTGGAGATATCCTTCTTCATAAGATTCAACAAGTTTATCTACTTCAGCCATCTTATTGTCCAAGTGCTCGTTAATACGGTCTTGAGCTTCAGCCGGAATTTCCTCATCATTTAAGGAGGTTGTAATTCCAGTCTTCATAATTCCACAGATAGCAAGGTCAGTGGATCTGTCTAAGAACTCTTTAGCCCTACCCGGACCATATTCCTTAACGATTTTATCCAGGATTTTACCTGAGAATGAACCGTAAGCGGATTCATCAATAACACCATGTACAAGAATACCGTTTTTGATTACAACATTTGCATCGGTTTGCGGGTATACTACAGGACATTTTGAAATCTCCGCACTATAAGATAAGTTCAAGTCATTAGGTAACAATAATGAGAACAACTCTTTACCTGTCCATTTTTCTCCTTTTTCCTTGTAAATGTATGAATCCTCATCAAATTCAGGATCATATTTTAAAATCCAATGGCCTGATTTGAATTCAGGTATTTTCAAGTGAGATTTACGGATAATTTGTAAAGCGTCCTCTTCTGTGAATTCAACACCATCCCTGGTTAAAAGATAAGCTCCAGAAATGTGGTCGTGAATTGCACCAATAATAGGTCCTCCGAACCTTGGGGATAGGATGTGTTCCTGTACACGCATCAATGACTTAGCTTCCGCTCTGGATTCGTCAGTCTGGAATACGTGCATGTTCATTTCGTCTCCATCGAAATCCGCATTGTATGGAGGACATACACATAAGTTTAATCTGAAAGTTTTGTATGGAAGTACTCTTACTTCGTGAGCCATCATACTCATTCTGTGCAATGAAGGCTGACGGTTGAACAGTACCATGTCCCCATCTTTCAGGTGTCTTTCAATAATGAAACCAGGTTCTAACTGTTCAAGAATCAGTTCTTTGGTTTCTTCTGTACGTACCCTGATTTTTCTTCCGTCTTTTCTGATTACATAGTTTGCACCAGGGTGAACTTCTGGACCGTTTTCAATGTATTTTTTCATTTCATCCATGTTCCATTCATTTACATATACTGGTACGGTTACTTCTTTTGCAATCATTTCAGGTACACCGACCTCGTTGATACTGATGTTAGGGTCAGGTGAAATTACTGTACGTGCAGAGAAGTTTACACGTTTACCGGAAAGGTTGGATCTGAATCTTCCTTCTTTTCCTTTCAGCCTTTGAGTCAAGGTCTTGAGAGGTCTTCCGGACCTGTGTCTTGCAGGTGGAACACCACTGGCTTCATTGTCAAAGTAAGTGGTAACGTGATATTGGAGTAATTCCCATAAGTCTTCAACAATCAATTGAGGAGCACCTGCTTCCATATTCTCAAGCAAACGTTGATTGATACGTAAAATATCTACAAGCTTGTGTGTCAAGTCATCTTCAGACCTTTCACCGGTATCCAAAGTAATTGATGGCCTTACGGTTACAGGAGGAACAGGAAGTACTGTTAATACTAACCATTCTGGTCTTGCAACTTCAGGGTTAACTCCTAAAATGAATGAATCGTAATCAGTAATGTTTTCAAGTCTTTCACGTACTTCGGATGCGGTCAATTTGTAATCTCCTTGACGGATAGTTACAGGTTTATCCAAGAGGATAGGTTCCTGAATTAAATCCTGGAGGTATTGTTTGACATAGTCTCTGGTACGTTTTTTGTATTCCTTGAAGACTTTGTCCTCGAATTTTTCTTCGTTTTCTGCAATGATTTGAGCTTTTTCCTCTTCCAAATCTGCAATTGCATCTTCTTCGTCTTCTTCGCTGTCTTGGAGTTTTTCGATTTTTTTGTCGATTTTTTCAATCTTTTTCTCGAATTCCTCTTCAATGTCTGCAACGATTTTATCATGAATCTTTTTCAATTCATCAGAATTTTTAGCTTCAATCATGTCATAGCTTGCTTCAATATCAGCCAAGGACTGATTTTTCTTACAGTGAGGACATAACTGTTTTGGATCAATGTATTTGAAAGGATGTTTTTCTTCAGTTTCATCCCTTTCCATGTAAGCTTCAGCATAAAGCTGATCCAATATATTCAATAATATATCTTCCCTATCAGCATCGTCATAGGTGTCTTCCCCTTCAGGATAGACCTCTTTCATGATTTTATCGACAATGTCATTTTGTTTTGTCTCGTTCATTTCGACTTTTTTGGTATCATTCTGCAATTTCTTTAAGATTTCAGAGATGCTTTCCTTGTTCTCCAATGCTTCAGTTATTTTTTCAGTGTATTCTTCGAGTTCAGCTTCAGATAAAAGAACACGACCGCAACTGTTACATGTGGAACGTAAAATCTTATGAATCACATCACCAAAACCAATGTGAATAACTGGTCTTGCAAGTTCGATACTTCCGAAGTGTCCTTGACAATCTCCACCTCTGAAACCACAGGTTCTGCAGACTAAACTAGGGTCAATAACACCTAAACGAGGATCCATTAAACCTTTTTCAATAGGGAAACCATCATCCTCATAGGTGTCTGGAGTTTCAACAGTAACAACAGACATTTCACGAATGTCCTCAGGAGACATTAGCCCAAAATTTATTTGTTTAATTTTTTTAATATAACCGTTCATGTGTTGGCTCCTTATATCGATTTAATTATGCTTTGTCTCCTAAAACTAATTTAGGGAAAATACATAAACTCTTAAGTTCGTCTAATAATAATTTAAATGCGTATGAAATTTCAACAGGGTATGTTTCCACATCTCCACAGATAGGACAGTATTTTTTATTTTTATTCTTATCGAATACTGCTAGCATACCACAGTTTTCACAGACAATAGCTTCGTATTTGTCTGATTCATCTAATAATCTTTCTTTTAAGGTTAATGCTGCACCGTGTGCAATAAGACAATCCCTTTCCATTTCTCCGAATCTTAAACCACCTTCACGTGCTCTACCTTCAGTAGGCTGACGTGTAAGCACTTGTACTGGACCTCTGGAACGGGCGTAAACCTTATCAGTAGTCATGTGGTGTAATTTTTGGTAATATGCAACACCTACAAATATTTCTGCATCCAATCTTTCACCGGTCACTCCGCTGTATAAAGATTCACATCCTGCAGATTCAAATCCGTTATTAAGGAGTTGCTGCTTGATTTCTTCTTCAAGGTCCTGATTGAATGGAGTTGCATCCACTCTTTCACCTTCAAGACACCCTGCTTTACCTGCAACCATCTCAAGCACCTGACCGATACTCATCCTGGACGGAATCGCGTGAGGGTTAACAATTAAATCAGGCACTACACCGAATTCTGTGAATGGAATGTCTTCAGGGGACAATATCAAACCGACAACCCCTTTCTGACCGTGCCTTGATGCAAATTTATCACCAAATTCAGGTTGTCTTGTATCCCTTACTCTGATTTTTGCCAATCTGGAACCTTCAACAGTTTCAGAAAGGAGCACTGCATCAACAATACCTTTTTCACCATGTCTTACAGTTACAGAAGTTTCCCTTCTTCTATCTGCAACAGTACCGAAGTCCTCTTCCAAAAATCTTGGAGGTGAAGTTTTTCCAATCAATACATCACCGGATTTTACAACGGATTCAGGATTGACTACACCATCATCGTCCAGGTTTCTGTAAGCCTCTTCAGACCTGTATCCTTTGATGTTTTTGTCAGGCACTTCAAACTTGTCGACTTGCCCACCAGCATATCTTTTTTCTGAAGTGTCGTAAGCCCTGAAGAATGAGGATCTTGCAAGTCCCCTTTCCAAAGCTCCTTTGTTAATGACCATTGCGTCTTCCATGTTGTATCCTTCATAGGACATCAAAGCTACAACAAAGTTTTGACCTGATGGCCTTAAATCATAATTAGTTGAATCGATAATACGTGTTTTTACGATAGGAGTTTGAGGATGATGTAACAGGTGAGCCCTAGTATCAGTACGCAATGCATAGTTTGATACATATAAACCTAAAGCCTGTTTTGTCATTCCCGCTTCCATGGTATTCCTTGGAGAAGAGTTGTGATCAGAGAATGGAATAATTCCTGCACAGATACCGAGCATGGTAGCAGGGTCGATTTCCAAGTGAGTGTGCTCTTCACTTAAATCTGCCAAAGACATTGCAATGTAGGAGTTTTCCTCTTCTTCAGCATCTAAGTATTCGATAAGACCATTATCGATTAAGTCATCCCATTTTAATTTTCCGTTTGCGATTTTGTTTAAATGTTCTTCTCTTAAAAGAGGAACTCCTTCCTTAACAATAATCAATGGTCTTCTTGCTCTACCTGGATCGTTAAATATATAAATTTCATTATTGTCTTCATAGTATGTGATATTCATTTCGTGAGAGATTTCGCCGTTTCTTCTTTTTTCTCTCATCTCTTGAGTAAACTCAACCGGATTTTCACAAGCACCGAGAAGTTCACCATTTATGTAAATTTTACACTTTTGCAAAAAATTCCCTCCTAATAGCCTATTCAATTAATACATCCATACTTTCAATAACATCTATAATTTCTTGTTCATCAGAACCTTCAGAAATATTACACATTAAAGCTAAATTCTTTACCAAACCACAGTTAGGTCCCTCAGGGGTTTCGTTTGGACATATTTTACCAAATTGAGTTGGATGTAAATCTCTTGCTTCAAAGTGAGGTTGACTTCTGGTTAACGGAGATACAACACGTCTCAAGTGAGAAAGTGTACCCATGTAACTAGTTCTGTCTAATAACTGACTGACACCAGCTCTTCCACCTACCCAATTACCGGTAGCGATAGCGTGCTTAATGTTTTCAGTTAAAACATCACTACGAACAGCTTGCTTAATTGAAAGTTCCTTACCACGAGAAAGACTTCTTTCAAGTTGATAACTCATATCTCTGGTCAAGTTAGTGAAAGCAACTCTGAACAAGTCTTCCATTAAATCTCCAGATACTCTGAGTCTTTTGTTAGTGTAATGGTCCTTATCATGAGGTTCTCTTTTTTGTTCGATAACTTCAAGTAACATTTCAGTCATTTCAGCTAAGTAAATAGCCTTATCATAACATCTTTCCGGTTCAGTACCCATATGAGGTAACAGATAACGGTTGATTACATCGGTAGCACGTTTTGTACGGTAATCAGCAGGCATGTTTTTAGCCACTCTGTTACCGATGTATTTAATTGCAGCATCCTGCATGTATTCCCTTCTCTCATCAAGGGTCATGCCGTCCATTTCATTCTGGTCCAATTTCAAGGATTCAAGTGAAACCTGAATATCGTCTGCAACCATCATCTGGAAGTTATTGTCGTCAGAGATTGCTGTAATGATTTCTTCATCAGTAGCCAATCCAAGAGCTCTTAACAAGATAACTAATGGAATTTCTCCTGGAAGATATGGGAAAGAAATTCTTAAAAATACTCCATTTTTACGTGGTTTTTTGTATTCCAAAGTAATTCTGGCTCTGAAACCACTTTTGATTGAAGTAACGACAGCCTTTGCGTGCCTGTCTTCAACTTCATCCAAACGTTCAAGGATGATTTTGTTTGGAGCGATTTCTTCCATTGTAACAACAGCCCTTTCTGAACCGTTAACAATGAAGTAACCTCCTAAATCTTGAGGATCCTCATGTTTTTCAATTAATTCTTCAGCAGTAAGACCGTTAAGATGACAAATATCTGATTTGAGCATAACCGGCAATTCACCAATGTACACTTCTTCCAAAGGATTGTCTTCTCCTTCCTCATTAAGTGCCATTTCAAGGTACATATCTGCGGAATAATTTAAATTTCTAAGTCTTGCTTCAGTTGGATCAATAATACTGCTTGATCCATCTGCTTCTTTATTAGATGGTTTCTCAATACGTACTTTACCAGTTTTTAAAGTGTATTTTCCATCATCTAATGTAATAGGTTCAGTAATATCAATGATATTTTGAATCCTATTATTTACAAAGTCATTATATGATTTAATATGGTGATCAACCAAATCATATTTATCGAAAAATGCATCAACTAATTTCCAATTATTCTCTGTCATGGACTTCCTCCAGCATTTACGTAAACACTATAAAAATAATAAACTAAATAAAAGTAAATAACAAGTAGGTAAAAACCTAACACCAATTCATTTAATCATTATTCTTAATTTACTCATAACTATCTCCTATTAAGATAATTCCTCTCAAACTAAGTTAAATTTATTATAATGAATTTCTAAAAACAATAAAAAAACACAGAAATTATACTATATTAAATTTCACTACTCTAAAATTATATTAATATTAATCTTCCACTATCCTATAAGTAACAAACACACCAGCAGTTTGGCTTTCACGAGTGATTCTTAAAACATCACCTGGTTTTGCACCAATAGCTTTTACCACAGGGTCTTCAGATCTAATTTTAGGAAGATCTTTAAAATCATACTCAACATCACTAAATTCATCAGCAATTTCGTCTTCTGTCATGATTTCATGGGTTGGTACAAGTATATGGTCTTGAATGTCAATTTTCAAATTATTATCCTCCAGATAGAAAAGTTAAAATATAAAATTAGAAACAGGCCTGACGGGAATTGAACCCGCGGCCGCTTGGTTAAAAGCCAAGCGCTCTGCCAGACTGAGCTACAGGCCTACATGAATTTCTATCATTTAGTATTCGAAGCGCCCTGGCCGGGATTTGAACCCGAGTCGCGGGCTCGACAGGCCCACATGATAGCCCCTACACCACCAGGGCAAGAAATACTTAAACGATAATATGTGTAATAATACACTATTTACTAAATATTTGCAACATCATATATAAATGTTTCGGAAAATAGCACTATTTCCCAAAAAAATAACATATGACAACAAATAAATAATTTTTGGAATCCCGCCTGCCGGACTTGAACCAGCAACATTTGGATCTACAGTCCAACGCTCTGCCAAATTGAGCTAAGGCGGGATAATGGGTCCGCCCGGATTTGAACCGGAGTCTCAGGCTCCCAAAGCCCAAAGGATCGACCAAGCTACCCTACGGACCCATACATAAACATGTATGAGATAGCATACTATTAGTATTCTATATATTCTATTATATAAATGTTACTATATTTACTGCAAAATGATAAAAAAATCAATTTTCAAACATAAATTATAAAGCCCCGGACGGGAATTGAACCCGCGACCACGAGATTACAAGTCTCGCGCTCTACCAGACTGAGCCACCGAGGCTTAAATCTATATTATAGAACAATATAATTTATGTAAAAAGTAGTTTAAATACTTTACTATAAATCACCAAAAAATGTTTAAAATATAAATATTAAGGAATTTATAATTAATAATCATGACAGATAACAAAACTATCTTACTAGAAAAAATTGATGAAACATTAAAACAAATCAAGGAAAAAAATCCGTTGACACACTGCATAACAAACTCAGTTACAATTAACGATTGTGCAAATGCCGTGCTTGCCATTGGCGGATCACCATTCATGGCAGAAGATGCTGAAGAACTTGAAGAAGTGGTGACAATAGCCGATGTATTAGTTATAAATATAGGCAAATTAAGTAAAGAGCAAATCAAATCGATGCATGTAAGCGCAAAAGTGGCAAACGAAACAAAAACACCGATTGTCATTGATCCTGTTGGAGTTGGAGTAACCCAACTAAGAAATAAAACCACATTAGATTTAATAAATAATTATGAAATTGCAGCAATACGTGGAAACATAAGTGAAATCAAGTCAATAGCAAAACTAGTAGGAGTGATTGATGAAAACAACACTGCAAAAGGTGTGGATGTAAATACAGATGACATCATCACTAGGGAAAACCTGTCTGCAAACGGAAAAATCATAAAGGAACTTGCAAATAAATTGGATACAACAATACTTGCAAGCGGCCCTATCGACATATTGAGTGATGGAACAACCACCGTGGCAATTGACAATGGAGATGACATGATGCCATTGATTACCGGAAGCGGATGCATGCTATCCTCAATTGTTGGAAGCTGCATTGGAGGATCAACACCCCTTGAAGGAACATTAGTGGCAATTTTAGCAATGAACCTTGCAGGTGAAAAGGCAAGAGCAAAAGTGGAGGAAAGAGATGAAGGTACAGGTTCATTCAGAACCTATCTAATTGATTACCTTTACAAAACTAATGCTGAAAGCTTAGTCAACGAATCAAATATTGAGATATTATGAACGAAATAGATTTATCACTTTACCTCGTCACAGACAAAAGCGACGATGTTGAAAAATTCTTAAATACCATTGAAGAAGGAATTAAGGGCGGAGTCAGTGTAGTCCAAATCAGGGAAAAAACAGCAGAAACCCTGGACTTTTATAATTTGGCTCTGAAAGTTAAAGAGATTACAGAAAAATATGATATACCTTTAATCATCAATGACAGAGTCGATGTTGCACTGGCAATTGATGCTGACGGAGTTCACGTCGGCCAATCAGATATGCCCTGTGACATTACAAGAAAACTGATTGGAGACAATAAAATATTGGGAGTTTCAGCAGCAACAATCGAAGAGGCGAAAAAAGCTGAAAAAGATGGTGCAGATTATATTGGAACCGGAGCAGTATTTCCAACAGCCACCAAAGACGATGCCCCTTCAATAACAAAACAGGATTTGAAGAATGTTGTTGAATCCATAAATATCCCTGTAGTGGCAATTGGAGGGATAACTCTGGAAAACGCTCATGAACTAACAGACACTGGAATTGCAGGATTGTCTGTCGTTAGTGCCATAATGAGTTCTGAAAATCCTAAAAAATCGTCTGAAGAGCTGTTGAATATTTTCAATAGCTAATATATTTTAAAAAAGAAAGAGATGGATGCATTTGCATCTAATCTTATTTTAACAATTATTTTTTTACTGTCTTTATTGTAGCATTGTATGTAAAGTTAATGACTGGCCATAGGACAAATTATTTGTCATGAATTTGATATGGCCTTTTGAATTTGTTGTAAATGTTTTTTTAATATATTCCTTTTTAATCAGAATGCTTTTTGATAATTTTGCAGTAGGAAATCCTTAAAACTGTGCCAAACCACTTTTATTTTTTACTGTTTTTTAAAGCTTCTACTGCAGCAAGCTTTTTACCGGCTAGCATGCTAATACAAGCTCCACCACCACTGCTCAGGTGACTCATATGGTCTTCAAGACCAAGCCCGGCAGTAGCTGCTGCAATGTGTCCTCCTCCAATTAATGAAAATCCATTTGAACTAGCCATTGCATTAATCAAATCTTCAGTTCCCATAGCAAATTGAGGGTCTTCAAATACTCCTGCAGGACCGTTTGCAAATATATATTTTGCATCCCTAATTTCTTTTGCATAATAAGCGATTGTCTTAACGCCTATATCAAAAATGGCTTCATTAGGAATTTCTTTAAAATCAATGTCCACTCTGTTTCCATCAATTTCACATGCAACATCAATAGGATATTTTACCTTGTCGCCAAATCTGTCAATCAACTCTTTGGCTTTTTCAACCATGCTTTCATATCCTCTGCTTGCGATGAAATCCTTGTTGACCTGACCTATATCTATGCCCGCAGCCCAAAGGACAATGTTTCCAACAATACCAGTGGTTAAGATGGAATCTGCAGTGCCGTTGCTTAATACATTTTCCATAACATCAATAGAATCTTCAGGTTTCATTCCCCCAAGAAGGAATACACAAGGATGTTCCACATTATCAAGTGCATCCTGAATCACGGTCAATTCTTTTTCCATGACACGCCCTGCTGCTGAAGGAGTGTTTACAGTAAACCCTACCAAAGATGCCTGAGACCTGTGGGCGGCTGCAAAAGCATCGTTGACAAAATAATCGATTAATGGAGATAAATGTCTTACAAACAAAGTTTTAGACTGTTCTTCAGGAGTTCTTGAAAGAGTTTCTTCTGAAAAGAAACGTGCATTTTCAAGCAATAAAATTTCATGAGGCTTTAAATCCCTGATGGCATCTTTAGCAGCACTGGCAAATAATGAATCAACATATTTGACTCTTAAATTTAAAATTTCTGACAATACCTCAGCATGTTGAGACAATGTTGTGAAATCATTTTTACCCGGACGGCTTTGATGCGCCACGAGCACAACTTTAGCCCCTTTGTTAGATAATTCCTTAATAGTTTGAGCATGCAGTTTTAATCTTGTATCATCCAATATGATTCCAGAACTTGGATCTACAGGAGCATTAATATCGATTCTAACCAATACTGTTTTATTTTCAACATCAAAATCATCAATTGTATTAAATTCAGCCATTTATCTCACTCAGTTAAATTATTATAATTTACTTACCAAATCAAGCAAAGCTTCTTTTGGACTTTCAGCCTTTATAATTCCTGATGCAAGCAATACTCCATCAGCACCCAAATCCATTGCGGCTTTCATATCATCACCAGTAGTAATTCCTGCACCACATAAAACTTTAATATTCTTATTGATAGCTTTGACTTCTTTTACGGTATCTTCAACAACTTCAGGCTGAGCTTGAGAAACAGGAATACCAGTACCAATCAGTTCAGGAGGTTCAACAGCTACAGCATCAGGTGCAAGTGTAGCCACAGCCTTTGAAGTTTCAATATTGTTGGTACAAACGCATGACTCTATTTCATTAGCTTTGCACAATTTTACAACCTCATCAATATCTGCCAATTTCATCCTGTTTTCAGAATGGTTAATCAATGAACCACTGACTCCAGCATCAATTAATGTATTAATCAAACTTGAACCAGTATGTCCGCCAGGAGCGATTGGATCGATATGCTGTGCAAAGATTGGAAGAGAAGTTTCTTCACTGATTCTATAAATATCTGCAGCCTGCGGAGCTGCAACCATAGTAATTCCAGACTCATTTGCAGCACTTTCTAAGTCATGTGCAAGTTCCAGTGCATTCATACCACTTGATTCCAAATAAGTTTTATAGTTTAATATCACAATTGGTGTGTCCATAATAATCCCACAATTTACTTTAATATTTATATTTAGATTACATTATTAAATAAAGTTTTGATTGTAAATTCTTTTTTCAGCCAATTCTATGTACTCTTTTTTATTATCATAAGCGATGTAATTTCGGTTATTTTGAATTGCCGCAAGGCAAGTCGTACCGCTTCCACAAAATGGGTCCAAAACAACATCACCCTCATAACTATAAAGGTTAATAAGTCTATGGGGCAATTCGATTGGAAATGGTGCCGGATGGCCTATTTTTTTAGCGTTCACAGCAGGAAATGTCCAAATGCTTTTTGTCCAGCTGATGAAATCGTCATGTTCTATTGTATCCCTTTTGGGCTGACCCTTATTTTTGGAGTAGGATTCCTTGGAAAACACCAAAATGTATTCGTGATAATCTCTAAGTACAGGATTTGATGCAGACATCCAGCTTCCCCATGCACATGACCCTCCGCCACTGGCGGATTTATCCCATATGATTTCTCCACGCATCAGAAATCCCAAATCAAGCATTATTTCAATCAGCATTGCATGAAGGGGAATATAGGGTTTTCTTCCAACATTGGCAATGTTGATGCATGCCCTTCCGCCTGCGACCAATTTTTTGTAAGTTTCAGCAAAAACCGTCGTTAGCAACTCAAGGTATTCGTCCAAACTAAGGTCATTGTCATATTCCTTTCCAACATTGTATGGTGGAGATGTAATCATCAGATGAACGCTACTGTCTGGAATTTCACCCATATTTTCACTAGATTTGCAATATAGCCTGTTTAGTTTTTCTGGTTTGATAGTATTTTCTTTGAAATCGATGTTTTTAGGAATTTCGAAATTTTTAAATAAATTTGAGCTATAAAACTTCTTTGAACTATGTGACTCTCTTACAACAGAGCCGAATGAAGTTGTTTGTGTTTTTCTAACCACATTAAGACCTCTTTAACAGATTTAAAAATTTTAATCCTTTATTTTTATAACTATTTTCCATATTCGCCATCTCAATATATTGACCTAAAGACTCCAAGTTTTCCATTCCAGAAAAGAAATTCAAATCCTGATTAAACAATCGATTCAGATGCATTTTCAGCTCAACACTCGAATCCATTCTTAAAAAACCACCTTTTGGAGTTGTCTTTCGGGTATTGCCATGATTTAACGGAAATGGATTCAATGACCAAAATCCCTGAATGATGCCTGCATGTTTTAGATGGTCTGCTTTCTTGCAAAATCCGTTTGACAAGGGAGCATTTCCCAAAACAATTATTGGGATTCTGGAGGACTTGAAGTTTGAAACTCTAATGTCAATGCACTTGCCTATGGCTTTCAGAATTGAATCCGAACGTGTGAAACTTGGCTTTCCCTGATGAGTTCTAAAATCACCGATTTGGAAAACATCCTCCGATTTCCCATCATATTGCCAGTTCCACACAATGGACATTTTCACTTCAAATATTACTTTAACTTCACTGGCTTTTAAAATTTTTTTATCCTTGGTGGCAATCACAATATCTGCAGGAGAGCTTGAAGTAATTCCCAAAGCTGGAATCCTCGCCTGATTAACCACATACAACCTCTTGTCAACTATAAGTGATTCAAACAGGTTTTCAACCCATTTTTCTGTAAAATTTCCAATCAGAGAATTTCTAGATTGTAATGTTGATTTGACACCCCGATATCCTTTCGGCCAGTATGCCAAAAGTTTGCCGTCATCATCCCGGTAGAACAGCTGGTCGGGAGAAGCCGTTCTAAGCGAATTAATGAAAAATAATTTTTCTTGATTTTTATTCCATAATTTCATGTGAAAAATTATAATAATTAAACATATAAATATTTTAAATATTTTAAATTGCAATATTGTTCAAAATATGTTGAATTGATTCTAACTTGAAAAATGTATATACTAGCAGAACTAAACATTAATGTGATTTTATGTCATTCAACAAAAGCCAAATAGAAAAATTAGAAAAAAGCGGATATAGGTTCGTCGGACAGCACGGCCATGCTGCCGTAAAAACATGCCACTGGACACGTCAAAGTATTGTAGATAAGGGAGTCTGCTATAAAGAAAAATTCTATGGAATCAACTCCCACAGATGCCTGCAAATGTCTCCTGCAGTTCCAAACTGCCAGCAAGAATGTGAATTCTGTTGGAGAGACCTGACATACACCCAAACCAATTGGGAAGATGAAGAATACGATGACCCAAAAAGCATAGTTGACGGAGCTATTGAAGCGCAAAACAATTTGTTATGCGGATATTATGGAAATGACAAGGCAAACAAGAAAAAACTGGAAGAAATGAAAAATCCAACAAATGCAGCCATTTCTCTAGCTGGAGAACCGACACTCTATCCTAAAATCGATGAACTTATTGGCGAGTTCAACCGACGTGACTTTACAACATTTGTCGTGAGCAACGGCCAATGCCCGGACAGATTAGGAAACCTTGAAAATGATCCTTACCAACTGTACCTTTCCTTGGATGCACCTGATGAGAAAACATTTAATGAAGTGTGCAGACCCAGAATAAGCGATGCATGGAGCAATTTAAATGAGTCACTTGAACTATTGTCCAGCTTTAACTCACGTACCTGCATAAGAAACACATGCGTTAAGGGAAGAAATATGGAAAACCCTGAAGAGTATGCGAAACTTATCGAAAAGGCGGACCCGGACTATGTTGAAGTAAAAGCATATATGTTCGTAGGCTCATCACGCCAACGCTTAAGCCTGGAAAATATGCCCTTATTTAGTGAAGTTAAAGAATTTGCAAAAAAAATAGGTGATGAATGCGGTAAAGAGCTGGTTAATGAATCTGAAGTTAGTCGAGTTGTTTTGCTCGAATAGCCACACCTTTTCCAAGTTCAAATGCATTTTCCAAATCTTTAGGAAATTGTGTTTGACGAACATGTCTTTTTTTACTTTCATCAAACATATCGGAGACATATCTTGAGTAATTTTTGAATTGGTATGTATCATATACATAAAGATGTTCCACTTTTGTAAATACACCACTCAAACCCATTTCAAAGTGATCATGCAAATCATGATAACCAATCTGATATGAAACCTCCTCTGGAGCATTCATAGTATAAATGTAAGCCAAAGGCATTCTTTTATGTTCTACAACCTCAACTTTACTATAAGCTACGAAAGGAAATATGAATCTCTCCAAAAAGCACCTCATATTTCCGGTTACATCACTAAGATAAATTGGAGAACCCAATATTATGCCATCAGCATGGACCAATTCTTCCAAAATAGGTTTTAAATCATCCTTTTGCACACATTTACCATAATGAGCTCCATTAATCCTTTTGCATGCAAAACAACTTTTGCAACCATGGAAAGGAAAATCATACAGGTCAACTCTTTTCACCTCAGCATCAGGAAAAACATCCATGACACCCTCCAGGGACTTGTCCAAGAGTTGAGCAGTATTGCAATTTTTCCTTGGTGAACCATTGACAGCAAAAAATTTCATACTATTTACTTTCTGCTTTTAACTCATTGCATAGCTCAACAGCCTTAATAGCCGCCTTTTCCATTGAAGTTTCATATGGAATGCCTGCTTCCTCTAAAAGTCTTTGACCTTCTTCTTCATTGGTTCCGGTTAATCTGATAACAATGTGGACTTCCCTATCGGTTTGCTTCAATGCATGGATTACACCGCGAGCCACATCATCCGCTTTTGTAATTCCGCCCAAAACATTCAGGAACACTACTTTAACAGGTTCATAGTTTAAAACAAGGTTTAATGACTGTTTAATGATTTGTTCTGAAGCTCCACCACCAATATCAAGGAAAGTTGCAGGTTCTCCACCATTCAATTTAATCATGTCCATAGCAGTCAATGTTAATCCTGCACCATTACCGATTACTGCAATATCTCCATCCAATTGTACAAAGTCAACACCTTTCTTTTTATAATGGAGTCTTTCGACCAAATCCTGATGTCTGAAGAGTGAATCGTTTTCGACCACCAATTTTGCATCCGCAGCAACCAGTCCATCAGGAGTTGAAATCAATGGGTTGATTTCAGCAGTATCTGCATCATATTTGTCGAATACATTGTAGAGTTTCCAAATCATATCACCCATCGGAGAGATTAATTCTGATGGAACATTCATCTTACGTGCGATTTCACGTGCTTCATATGGTAAAAATTCAATCAAAGGATTTGGATAGTATTTGATAATCTTTTCAGGGTTAGTTTTAGCTAAATTTTCAATTTCAACTCCACCCTCACTACTTGCCAAAATTACAGGTCTTCTTGCGCCCCTATCAATAGACACAGTTACGAAGAACTCATTTAGAATTTCAGCTTTTTCTTCAATTAAAAGGTGTTTTACCTTTTCACCTTTAATTTCCATTCCTAAAATTTCATCAGCAACTTTTAAAGCTTCACCTGGATTATCTGCAAATTTGACACCACCAGCCTTACCTCTTCCACCGGTTAAAACTTGTGCTTTGACAACAACTGGAACATCCATTTCAGAAGAAATAGTCATTGCCTCTTCAGGAGAGTAAGCGACATGACCTTCCAAAATTGGTATTCCTTCTTGATTAAAAATTTTTTTTGCAACGTTTTCAAAAAATTTCATAATAACACCTAATCCGCTAAAGCATATCCTGCCTCGAAAGCAGCGATATTTTTCTCTTCAGTTCCTTTTGGTACACTAACTTCAATAGCTTTAATAGCTGCCTCTTTAGATATAACTTTAGTTATTTTTGTAATTGCTCCAACCATAACGATATTTGCTACGATTTTCAATCCGATTTCATCTGTAGCTGTTTTGGTTGCAGGAGCTTCATAAACTTCAATATTATGTTCCTCAATGAATTCCTTAACATCTTCAACATCAGTTGTTCCAGGATCAACAATCAATGTTCCCCCGTCTTTCAAATCCACAATATATTTCATTAAAGCTTCGTTAGACATAGCCACTAAAATATCGGGACTTTGAACTTTAGGATAGTCAACAGTGCTGTCACTGATAACAACTTCACATTTGGAAGCCCCACCACGAGCTTCAGGACCATATGATTGGGTTTGAACAGCTTCCTTATCGTCGAAGAGACTTGCAGACTTACCTAAAATAATGCCTGCAAGAATAATTCCCTGACCTCCAAATCCACAAATTCTAATTTCAGTTCTCATTTTATCCACCTATAACTCCGCTTCATATGCAGAATTGATAAGAGTTCTCTTACCAGATTTTTCTACACTAATTTTATCAATGTTTTCAGTAAATTCGTCTTTTTGAGTATTTGCAAATTCGCCAACAACTATTTTTCCTTCAAGTTCTTTTGGTTTCATCCTTTCGGCAGCGGATTTGAATACTGTATTTGCTTTCATGACAGCAACCATTGCAGTAGGAGTTTTCAACTTGTTTTTACGACCGAAGTAAGTTGGACATTGTGTTGCAACTTCAATAAATGAAAAACCAGGATTTTTCAATCCTTCTTTTATGGATAAAACAAGGTTTTCAATTTGAACTGTAGTCCATCTTGCTGAATAACTGGCTCCAGCAGCCGCAACAAGTTCAGCTAAATGGAATGGAGTATCCTGGTTACCGTATGGAGCAGTTGTTCCGAAACTGCCTTTAGGAGATGTAGGGCTGATTTGACCCCCAGTCATACCATAAATATTATTATTGATACAAATTACTGTTAAATTAATATTTCTTCTTGCCGCATGGATTAAATGATTACCACCAATGGATGCTGCATCACCATCACCTGTGAATACTACAACATCCAAATCCTTATTGGCTGTTTTCAAACCGGTTGCAAAACTCAATGCCCTTCCGTGAGTAGTGTGAAGGGAATCGCATTTTAAATAACCAGGAATTCTTGAAGAACATCCAATTCCGGAAACCATAGCAATATTGTCAAAATCCATTTCTGCTTTTTCCATTGCTGCAAGAAATGCATTTATAATAGCCCCATTTCCACAGCCAGGGCAGAAAATGTGAGGCAATCTGTCTTCTCTTAAATAAGGGAGAAATCTATTTTGTTTATGTTCAGTCATTTTAGTTTCCTCCTAACCTATCGACTTGCTCTAAAATTTCATCAGGAGTTGGCAAAAGTCCTCCGATGACACCCATCAGATGGACATTGGAATTCCTTTTGCATGCGCGGTCAACTTCATAATACATCTGACCCAAATTCATTTCAACTACAAGTATGTCTTTTGCGTCTTTTGTCAACTCGGCAATCTTTTCATCAGGGAACGGCCAAGGAGTATCTATCTTAATGAAGCCGACTTTCTTATCGCTTCTTTTCATAGCTTCAACAACAGACCTTACAGGCGCTCCATAGGATACTATGATAATATCTGCTCCTTCACAGTTTTCAGCTTTTAGAGAACAAATCTTATCTTTATTGTTTAGAACTTTATCACAAATTCTTTGAATGAGTTTATCGTGAGTTTCAGGATTGTTTGTATCCGGATAACCTCTCTCATCGTGAGTGAGTCCGGTTACATGTATGTTAAATCCGTCACCGAAAGCAGGCATCGGTGTTGTTCCGTTTTCAATATTTTCAAACGGCAGGAAATCATCTGATTTTTCAGGTCTTTTTCTTGGGACGATTTCAATATTTTCATCCACAACTATCTTTTCCCTCATATGTCCAATGACCTCATCCGCCATGACAAAAACAGGCACCCTGTACTCTTCAGCCAAATTGAATGCCTTTACTGTGAAATCAAAAAATTCCTGTACGCTTGACGGGGACAGCGCAATAGGCTCATAATCCCCATGAGATCCCCAGCGAGCTTGCATCATATCACCTTGAGCAGCCATGGTCGGTTGAGCAGTTGAAGGAGAACCTCTTTGAACATCAACAATAACTATCGGAGTTTCGCTCATGAATGCATAACCGATATTTTCCTGCATCAATGAAATACCCGGTCCTGATGTTGCAGTCATTGACTTGGCACCTCCCCAAGAACCACCGATGATAGCGCCAGCAGATGCAATTTCATCTTCCATCTGGACAAATGAACCACCAACTTTTGGCAATTCACGGGCTAAAGTTTCTGCAATTTCTGTAGATGGAGTAATAGGATAACCTGCAAAGAATCTGCAACCTGCAGCTATTGCTCCTTTAGCACATGCTTCATTTCCTTGAATAAAAAATTCTTCAGACATTTCTATTTCTCCTTTGTAAAGTTAGGATTGAAATTAACATCATTGCCGTCTTTCATCCACCAATTTTCTGGTAAATCAACTGTAATGGCTTGATCTGGACATGCCACTTCACAGGTACCGCACTTTGTACATCTCTCTTCGAACTTAGTAAAAGGTAATTGAACACCTTTCTTGTTAGTTTCCGGAGATATTGCATATACATTCTTATAACACATGAATAAGCAAAGATGACATCCTTTACATAAATCTTCATCAATAATAATCAATTTTAAAATCTCCTAATATATTTATCATAAATAAATATAGAATATGAATTATATATGTTAATAAACATTTAAATAGGTTATGAAAAAAGTGAAAAATTAAAAAATATATTAAAAATTAATGTCAAAACAAATAATTATGAAAGATTTAACTACACCAATCAGCGATGATGATTTATCCAATCTTAATGTGGGCGACCAGATTACGATTTCAGGAACAATCTACACCGGCCGTGATGCAGCACTTCCCCAATTTGTTGACTTAATCAAAAGGGGCAACGTTCCATTTGATACTAATGGAATGGTCATTATGCATACCGCTTTCAGCAAAGCAGGCATCGCCCCGACAACAAGCAACAAGGAAGAAATCGAATCCACAATCGGATTTTTAAGCGAAAACGGCGTCAAGATACATATCGGAAAGGGAATGCTGAGCGATGATACTGCCAAATCCCTAGAAAAGAACAATTCAATTTTTGCAATAACCCCGCCCGTAGCTGCACTGCTTACAAGCAAAGTATTGGAAAAGGAATGTGTTTTGTTTGAGAAAGAAGGTATGGAAGCCATGTACAGGCTAAAAGTAGACAAGATTCCTGCAATTGTAGCAATCCACAACGGTAAAAAAATCTAATCCATTTTAATGTCTCTGAGGTAGCGTGCGGGAACCCCAGCAACGACAGTATTCTCATCCACATCCTTTGTGACAACTGCACCGGCAGCAATGATAGCATTTCTGCCGACAGTAACGCCCGGAAGGATTGTAACATTGGATCCAATCCACACACCGTCGCCTATCCTAATAGGAGCTGGAATCAAATTGCCTCTTCTTTGAGGATTTTCTTCATGGTTCAGTGTAGCAAAAACAGCATTGTGGCCAATCAGCACATTATCACCAATATAAATGCCTCCCTCATCCTGGAATCTGCAGCCGGAATTGAGGAAAACGTTTTTTCCGATATGTATGTTTTTTCCAAAATCAGTTGTAAACGGCGGGAACAGTCTAAAATCATCACTGACCTCTTCACCAATCAATTCGGAGAACAATTCACGAATCTCATCAAGGTCATGATACTTGCAATTAATCTCACAGGTGATTTTCTGTGCCTCCTGAGAGTAGTAATTGCATGTGGAGACCGCTTCTTTATCCATAGTCAGTGTCTTTTCTTCGTTGAAAATAGCCAACAGTTCTTCAAGTTCTAACATGAAGGGTAATATGTAAAAAGTAGTATATTAAATTATGTAAAAAAAAGTAAGGGAAAAGAGTTATTTAAAATAACTCATAAAATAAGTTTATTCTTCATCTTCTTCGTCGTCGGATTCTTCTCTTTTTTCAAACTCGTCAACGAAGTTTACTTTGGTAATGTTTTCTATGTTATCCCAGATATCTTTAGCGATTCTGAATCTTGCAAAGGTAACATCCATGTAGGATTGTTGGTCGAATTTAGCCATTTCATCCAATTTGATGTTTGCAACGCCGTCTACGATATCAATTTCAGTTTTGTCAACATCAACATTAGGGTTGGAGTAGTGTAACTCAATCATACTTTTGATTTTTTCTGCTTCATCTTCGATGATTTCTGTTACTTCAACATCATAAATTAAGTCTTTACCTGCTAATTCGTGGTTGAAATCGACTTTAACTCTTCCACCGTTTACGGTTAAGATTTTACCGGTAGCGCCTTCAGATTGGATTTTCATACCAGGAACAGGGTTCATGCCTTGTTTTCTGAATTCTTTGATTGGCACTAACTGAATCATTTTAGGATCTCTTGCACCGAATGCATTATCGGAATCCACTTCAATGTGTTTAGTGTCACCTTCTTTCAAACCTATAATTGCTTCTTCAATAGCAGGTAATAAGTGGTTTCCTCCAACAACAATAGGAATTGGTTTGTAAGTTTTGTTTTCTTCAAAAATACCTGCTTCTTGTGCTATTTCATCATAAGTAGTATCAAATACATCATCAGTTTCTTTAACTTTACCAGTGAAATTTACTCTAACAAAATCTCCGTTTTCTATAGCCATAATAATTACGCTCCTAAATAATTTTGATTAAATAATTTGTTAATAAATATAACATAGTATTAAGTGAAATATCAACAACTTTCTCTTTACACTAATTATACAACAAATAATTATGTACTTTTTACTTTATATAGTTACTGTTGAATGTATTAAAATATATAAAAATTCAAAATCCCCATTCACAATATATTGAACCCAACATGAAAACTGGCAATGTATGCATTTGATAGTCTAGAAAAAAATGTTTGGAATAGAATAATTTTATTGTTACACTCCATTATGAAGATTATATAAAATTATAAATGCATATTTGAATTTTAATTGAGTTATTCCAATCTTTTCAAAATAATATTGAAAATAGAAAGCATTTTATTATTTCATTCAGAAACATTATAATTAATCAGAAATATTATGTAATATATTTAAAACATATTTTTTGCAAATTTTAAATAATTCTAAATTAATTACAATATTTAATTATAAATCAATTAATAGTAAATTTTGTGATATGCCTCAACAATCCTTGTTTATGAAGCAATGCTGAATGCAAACTTGATGACACAACAATCGAAACTCAAATTGAAAAGATGGAAACCGGACATAATTATTATAATAATACTTTCCAAATGCTCTCGGTAAAAATCTAATATAAATAAAAAATATAAAAAATTACCATGCAAAGAAGAGGAGCAGTTAATTTACCACTTCATGGAGGCCATCCACCAGCATGGCTATTTTCAAGAATGGTTGATTTGTCAGGAGCTTTGGCTTCAGTAATCATAGAGGAATACAGTTTAAATGAATTTTTAAACAGAATTTCTAATCCTTACTGGTTTCAAGCATTTTCCTGCGTTTTAGGTTTTGATTGGCATTCCTCAGGAACCACAACAACCACGTTAGGAGCCCTGAAAGCATCACTGTCTCCCGAAGAACATGGAATTTATCTGACTGGAGGCAAAGGAGCGCGATCCAGAAAAACACCCGAAGGAATAGAACATGCGGGAGAAGTATTTAACCTGAAAACCAAAACAACTGAAAAGCTCGTTGAGACAAGCAAATTATCTGCCAAAATTGATAATTCATGCATTCAGGATGGATACACATTATATCAGCACAACTTCTTTGTAACCGAAAAAGGCGATTGGGCCGTTGTTCAGCAAGGCTTAAACACCGAAACAAAATATGCTCGTAGATACCATTGGCTTGGAGAGGAGGTAGACAAACTATTGAATGACCCCCACAGCGGGATTTCATGCGATAAAAAAACCCCCAATACACTAAACATGTCTTCAAAAGACAGCAAGGAAGCACAAAAAATAAGCGTTGATTTGATAAATGACAATCCTAATCATTTAAGACAATATTTTAAAAGAAAGGACAATCAAATGCTATTGGAAGATTTTACAATGCCCGAACACCACCCTGTCTTAGACATGGACATTTCAGATAAGGAATTTGAAGTCTTAACGAAAGCCTGGGAAATACAGCCTGAAAATTATGAGGAACTAATTCTCCTTCAGGGAATAGGTCCTAAAAAAATAAGGGCACTGGCATTAATATCAGATTTGGTCTATGGAGAACCTGCAAGCTGGAAGGATCCGGTGAAATACAGTTTTACCCACGGAGGAAAAGACGGTTTTCCATATCCTGTTGACAGGGAAGTCTATGACAATTCAATAGAAACCATCAGAGATGCCATTGACCAGGCAAAAATAAAAAAAGATGATAAATTAAAAGCCGTTAAAAGACTGGACGACTTCATATCCTAACGGTTTTCATTGTGGATATTGACATTCTTTCCGTGAGCGGTCGGAATGACTTCAAGCACAGGATTTTCAAATTCCAATTCAAACTCCTTGCCATCCATCAACAAATGCTGGAATACCGCAAGTGAAGACACTTCAGAGTGAGGTTGGGTTGTAACGGAAACATTCCAATCTGCAGCCTTGTAAACCTTTCCAGGAACTTTAGCACCGCCAACAACAATCAAAATATCAGAACCGTCCTGCCTGATTTCAGGAGCCACTTCATGAGCCTGTGACCCGTACATTGTCAGGTGAACTACTTTTCCGCCGTCAGCTTTCCACTTATTGATGATGCCCATATAACTTTCAGTGTATTCAATTTCAAAATTTCCACCGAATCTTGATGATGTATCCCTTACGTTTTCCATGAGTTTATTATCCCTTTCGCCTGCAAGATAGATTTTGCTTGCTCCAAATGCACGGGCAGTCAAGCATACATGAGTTGTTATACGAGTATCCCTTTTTAATCTGTGATCCAATCTTAAAACATTTACATTCATAATATCCAAAAAAATAAATTGATTAATCTAAATTTTAAATTTTAAATGTTAAATAATTTGTGCAACAATGATATGGGGCCACTTACTCCACACGAATATTAAATATTGATGTTTGTTGCTCAAATAAGATTTTCACGAAGAAACTAATTTTAAGATGGAGGTGATGAATATGTTGAATAGCAAGTGGCACACACATCAAAACTAATTATATGCCACCTAATTAATAAACTAATGCTTTTTAAGACAACAATATTAATTTAAATACGATAAATTGCTTTAAAAATAGAAAAATTAGAAGAAATATAATGCTGATGCCATAAACAGCAATGCCATCAATCGACCGACTTCATTGCTCATTCCCAAAACGTCACCATTGGCAAGCACAAAATTTCTTCTTGCAACAAGAGCTATTATTATTCCGGAAAACATGGCTCCCAAAACACCAAGAACACCAACAACGCCACCCAACAAAAAGGAAATTGCGCAAACAAGAACTGTTGATATCAGATAGTTTGAAGGAGTGGTTTCAAACATGAAATAGCTTCCGATTCCTGGAGTCAGCGGTTTGGATAAAAGTGCTGTCGTAAGAAGAGAAGTCTTTGCAACCATTTCACAGATGACAATTCCAAATAGGAATTTATAAGCCAAAATATTATATAACCCTGCCACTGTCAAACTGGCAACCAAAAATAATGTTGCAACGCCACCTGCACCGACAGAAGGATCCTTCATCACTCCGATTTTGCGTTCAGGATCTCCATGAACCATAACCCCATCTGCCATGTCCATTACACCATCCAAATGATTATAACCCGTAATAATCATCAAAAATGCATAAACTATCGCTGCTGTGAAAAATAAATTCAAATGCAAGAAATTCAGACAGACATAACCGCATATTCCTGCCAGAACACCTATGAACAGGTGAAGAAACGGCCAGCACCATGTCAATTTGGTCATGTATTCTATTGAAGTGTAAACGTGAATAGGCAATATTGTTGAAAATGTCAAAAGACCCAACAGGGACTTGACCGGTGAGAACTCCTCATCCTCAAAATAGCTATCATCTTCCATAATCATTCCTCAAATATTTTAGATATGCATCCGGCTATCAAACCCGCAAATATATCCTCCAAAACTGGAGGCAATCCATAAATTATGCCAGGTTTTGCTTCGTCATATCGTTTGAAATTAAAAGTTGCTTTTGTTCCTGCAATCTGATTTGAAATGGCCATACCCAATACATCATCAGCATACAAATAAGCCGAACCGTCACTTAAATCAAATTCCCTTATGCGGTTTCCGGTTAAGTCCTGTTCAGTTCTCATTGCAGCTACAATCAGTGCAATAACATTGATATCAGTTAAAGACTTGAAAATTTGAGACTTCATCTTTTCCTTCAGCTCATCAGTAACTTCATCATCATCAACAAGCTCCATTCCTGCATCGACCAAATCCCCAATAAGAATTCCCTCAGCAACAAAATAATCCAGAATTCCGAAAGTTAAATCAAGTCTTTCGAAGGCATCCTCAATGCTGATTTCAACTGCATCTTCAATGCGAATCCTCAATTCATCGAAATCGACCTCATCATATTCTGCATTGTTTATGTCCAGGCTTTTGGAATCACTTTGAGGGACATTTGACAAAACTGCAAGAAAATCATCAGTATTCAATATGTTTTGAATGTGGAGAGGCAAAGCCATATTAGCCAATACCTTCGCCTTGACATTGGCAATTATCTTAAATATCCTAAGCAGATTCCTTGGAGACAATACCTTATCAACATATAAAACGTGACTCAGATTAATTCTTGCATCATGAAAACCCTTGGGAGAATTGGCAACTTTCAAATGATTTGTGAACTCTTCAACGACAACATCGTTTGCCATGAATGTGAAAAGGGTCAAATCACCATAAGTATTTTTAAAATAATTGAGGGATTCAGTTGCCTGGGCAATGTATGAACCTTGAGACCCGTTGAAAACTTCAGCCCTTTTGGCTGTTGACTTGAAATCATCCTTAGCCTTGACTATGTTGACATTTTCAACAATATCAATTCCATCACCGACAGTGAAATCACTGAAAGCCAAAAAATGATTTGGATTGTTAATGCAAATTCCATAATCCTTTTCAATGATATCAATTTTCATGTTATGACCTAATAATGTTATACATATAGTATATTAATTATTTAATTTAAATTTTATATCATATTACTTTCAAAGGAAATTTTAACATGACAATTATTATTGACCCTCAATCCAGCGGAATAGCTGGAAACATGATTATTGGAGCCCTGGTTGATTTGGGTGCTGATAAAAATAAACTAAAGGAAATAATGGAAAAATCCGCCAGACCGTTCGGCGAGGTTGAAGTGAGCTTCAGCAAGGTTTCAAAACATGGAATCGATTCGACATACTGCCATGTCAAAATGACCGAAAAGTCACCTTCGCTAAACTATCCAGAATTCATCGAAAAGATTGGAAATCTGGAATTGGATGAAAACATCAGAAAAACTTCAATAAGAGTATTTGAAAGAATAGCCAAAGCGGAAGCAAAAGTTCATGGGAAAACCATGGACACCATACATTTTCATGAAGTCGGAGCAAGCGATGCTGTAGCTGACGTGATAGGGTCAATATCCGCATACTATTCACTTAACCTGAATAATCAAAAAATAATTGGCCTTCCAATTGCCGTTGGAGGGGGCAGGATAGAAACTGCACATGGAACAATACCTGTTCCAGCCCCTGCAGTTTTAGAAATTCTAAAAGATGCAAATATTGTTGGAGGCCCTGTTGAAAGCGAACTTGCAACACCTACCGGCAGTGCAATCTATGCAGAAATATGTGATGAGATAAGGGAATTCATTCCAAAAGCAAAGCCTAAAAAAGTAGGATACGGAGCAGGAAAAAAGGATTTTGACCATCCTAATGTTTTAAGAATTATAGAAACTTCAGACATTAGCGAAAGTGATGAAATAGATGTTATCGAAACAAATCTTGACCACTTAACCGGCGAAGAGTTAGGATATCTTTTCGACAAGCTATTGAATGAAGGGGCGAGTGATGTTTCAATCACCCCAATAATCATGAAAAAGAACCGCCAGGGAAGCCTTTTGAAAGTAATCTCTCCAAGAAAAAACAGAGACAAGCTTATTGATGTCATTTTTAAAGAAACAGGAAGTTTGGGAATCCGAATAGCGCCAAACTTGCATCGCGGAATTGCAAAAAGAGAATTTGTTAAAAAGGAATATGATATTAATGGAGAGCTGTTTGAAGTTACATTCAAAAACGGTTATGTCAACGGAGAGCTAATCTCATCAAGAGCAGAATATGAAGACTTAAAAAAGATTGCTGAAAAAACAGGCATCCCATTAAGAAAAGTTAGGGATTTGATAAAATGAAAAAGGCAATTTCAGTATTGTCCGGAGGTCTTGACTGCACCGTTGCAACAAGTGTCTATGCAAAAGACTATGAAATTCATGCCATTACTTTTGATTACGGGCAAAAGAGCTTTAAAAGAGAACTTGAAGCTTCAAAAGAAATATGCGAAAAAATGGGATTTGAACATCACGTGATTGACCTACCATGGCTGGCACAAATCAGCAATTCAAGCCTGAATACTGATGAAGACATCCCAGAAATCAACGAAGACGAACTGGACAATCTGGAAAAAAGCAAAGAAACCGCAGACAGTGTCTGGGTTCCTGCAAGAAATATGGTGTTTACTTCCATTGCAACATCCTTCGCCGAAAGCATTGGTGCAGAGATAATAATCGTCGGATGGGATGCTGAAGAAGCCGCAACGTTTCCAGACAATTCCAAAGAATTCATGAACGCATTCAATGAATTGATAGGAATCGGCTCTCCTGGAAACATAAGAATTGAAGCACCGGCCATTGATTTGAATAAAGAGGAAATTGTTAAACTGGGCCTGGAATTTGATGCTCCAATGGAACTAAGTTATTCATGTTATGCAGGCAGGCAAAAACACTGCGGCGTCTGCGAAAGTTGCATGAGGCGGAAACGAGCATTCAAAAAATTGGGAATAAAAGATTTAACCGAATATGAAAAATAGCTAATCGTACTTTCTTAAATCCTTTTTCCAATCAACATCATCCAAGTCCATGCTTTCCCCACTTCTCATACGGTCGCTGAAACATGCAACTGAACAGTACATGTCTTCAACCCCCTGTTGGGATTTTTCATAATTGGCAATTCTTGATTTTTTGAATCCAATTGACCCCGCTTCGGAGTATGAATCAATATCCGCACCGATGAAAATGAATTCCCAACTGTGGCTGTTTATCATGTTTTTAATCTGGGACTTTGAAAATTCCACAGAAGCATTTTCCATTCCGTCAGTCATTACGACAAACAGCACATTGTTTTCAATTTTGCTGTTCAATGAGGTAATTGTCTTTCCGATTGCATCCAAAAGTGCGGTTGAACCTCTTACATAATATTCATTGGATGTCAATGGTGAAACATCTCCAATTTCTTTTCTTTCATATAGCACTTCATATTGGTCATCAAAAAGAATTGTAGTTACTCTTGTATTGAACTCTTTGTTTTTTTCCTTTTCGATAAATGCATTGAATCCTCCGATAGTATCATTTTCAGATCCCCACATTGATCCGCTTCTGTCAATTACAAAAATTAAATCCAAATCCTGGTTTTGAGATACTTTTACCATAGCTTTTCACTTCCTTTAAAAATTTTTAGATTCTTCATGAACTTTGTTAATAAGTTGTTAATAACTTACACACAATATATTAACTAAAACTAGTATATAAACATTTCGAAAAAAAATAATGAAAAAATAAAAAAGTAGAAAAAAAGTAGCTATTCCAATTTATCGAGGATATCCAATCCTTCATCAGACAATCTGTAAAGACGGCCTTTCCTAACTTCAGGATTAATACACTCAACAAGTTCTTTTTCTTTCAATTGCCTCAATACATTGGATATGTGATTAGGTAAAATACCACTATCCTCCGCTATTTCTGTAGGCATCATAACATCTTTTTCAAGAGACCTTATTACTTTCACTCTGTAAGAAGACCTATTAACATATTTCACTTTATCATCCATCTAATCACCTAATCAAGTTTCTTTCCACAATTTGTACAGAACAAATCGCCAACATCTACCAAAGCCCCACAGTTTGGACATTTCAACTCAACTTCGAATTTGGCACCGCATTCAGTGCAAAACTTATCCTCCTTACCTGCAACAGCACCACAGTTTTGACAATATTTTTTATCCTCGCTAATCAAATGAGACCTTTTAAATTCCTCTTTAGGTGTAGGAACCTCATTTAAAACCGGAGCTGAATAGAAATCCTTCTGATTTTCAATTTCATTAATCAGTTCATTCATAACTGAAATTCTCTTATCGTCAGAAGGGTGGGTCGAGAAAAAATCATGGTCGTTAGGATTTCCGCCGGCCATGCTCTGCCAGAAACTAGGAATCTGCGAAATGTCATAGCCTGCCCAATGGATTATCATCATTCCCAGCTTATCAGCTTCCAATTCCTGGTCTCTTCCCCATGGATTCAGCAGGAAAAATTGGGAGCCTACGCTTGCAACATTGGTGGCTGCTCTTGTAAGGCTACCTACATCACCCAACCCAACAAGGTCTAAAGCAAAGCTACCAATCCAAACTGCAGAAGTAATGGCATTTTGAGCATTTTGAGCACTTATCTTAGTTCTGGAATGATCGAGAAGTGCATGAGCCATTTCATGACCTAAAATAAATGCGACCTTTTCTTCGCTATCTGCAACAGACAGTATGCCTGAAAACATTACTATCTTACCTCCGGGCATGCAAAATGCATTTATGGTATTGTCTGCAATCAAATGAAAATCCCAGTCATAATAATCTTCAGTATAATCGCTCCTACCTATTTTGGAAAGATAATCCTCAACGGCACGAATTAATCTGATTGCAACATTTCTAACCAACTGACCCTGAGGAGTATTGTCTAGAAGCCGGGATTGATTGATGAGAGAGTAATACTCATTATATGAGTCCTGCAGAAATTTATCATCATTTATTATATCGAAGTGGGATTTACCGGTAAACGGATTAACGGCACTCCGGTCATCTTTTGCCATAACAAATCCTCCTATAAATATATTGTTAATTTGTGTTTAAAAAGTTTTTTAATAGATAACAAACAAAAAGAAACACAACATGAAGAAAAAAATATGGATATTGCTCATAACTTTCTTTCTTATAAGTTCTGTCTGCGCCCAAAATGACATGGCAGTACAAATAAACGACATTGAATTTGAAATACCTTCAAAATATCAAGGTGGAAAAACAATCAACGACAAATACAAATTAGATGACATATTTTCCATCAGGTGTATTGACGGAAATATACCGAAAAGCATTGGGCTTTGGGCATGCGAAATGGACCACAGTAAAAACTTAACCATATCAGACCATCCGGTTAGGCATTACTGCCAATATAACAGTTACATTAAGAACAATCAGTCCCATGCATACTTCGCATCAGGAGATTCCATCTATGAAATTGTTTGGATAGGAAACGAAATTACACCGGACATAAACAACATGATTAAAAATGCGCCAAAATCAAATATCGATATAAATACATTCAATAAACTCCTTGATAAATCCATTGAAACATACAAAAAAGAAAGAACAGAACAATTGAACAAAGATGGAGAGCATAATTATTTGGAATCGAAATACAACTCACAAATTTCAAATGAAAAGCAAGACGACACACGATTGAAGGAAATTTTGTTGACTCGATATAATTGAACCAAATGAACCAATTGTGAAAAATTTTATATAATTAAAACAATTAAATATTAAATAAATACATTTCAGTATTTATATAAAAATTACATGAATAATTTAATTTACATCAAAAATTAATGCGAGTGAATTAAATGAATAGAACAAAAAAATTAATTATAGCTATTCTTGTCATTGTTCTTCTTGGTCTTGTCGCTGTAATCGCAGGATCATTATTCAGCGGTCCGGATTTGACTGCTGAAAGTAAGAATATACTTGTATTAGCTTCTGATAAAACTGAACAGTCCAATGGTGGAGTAGACATGGCATTTATGATTCGTTTAGAAAACGGGTCATTGAAAAATTACACTCCAGTATATCCTGGAGGAATGACACACCCTACACAACCCGCACCGGGAGGTCTGGGAGGTAAAATGTTTATGCACGATTGCCTCTGGGACGGAGTAGATCAGGGTATGGATTATGCTAAAGAAATAGTAGAAGCCAACACTGGAATGAAAGCAGATGCTGTAGTTGTCGTATACGATGTAGCTGTAGACAGTGTTATTAATTCTGCCAGCCCACTTATAGTAGATGGTGAAGCAACCAACCTTACTGCGACAGAAATTATACGTCAAAACGACGCTTACCAAGGTTATCCTGGTAACGAAAACGTGCAAGGAAATATGTCTAGAGGAGATGCAGTAATGGTATTAGTAAAAGCACTTGTTAATGCTACAAAAGATCCAAATAAGAAAAATGCAATGGTACAAACAGCATTAAAAGAATATTCTAATGGAAACATCATAATGAAACCAGAAGGTTCATTCACCAGATTACTTGCTACAAAAGGATTTGAAAGTATAGCCTCTTAATCTTTAAAGGATTTATTCAAATTCTTTAAAGAATTTTTTTATTTATTTTTAACTTATTTTATTATTTGCAACATCTTTTTTCACAAAAACATATTTTCAATAAGTTTATCTACATGCCACTGGAGAAAAAAGATTAAGATTATGACTCTTTAATAAAAATAACAAATAACATTCATTAAAGTAATGAATATCAAAATACTTTCAAAATTATAAGCTTTGAAATTAAGAATTCGAATGGTTGAAAAATTATGAATTTTCCATAATTAGGAGATTTGAACATGACCTCAAGTAAGGAATATCTGGAATATATACTGGAACAGCTGTCTGATTTAGATGGCATATCCTATCGGGCAATGATGGGAGAATACATCATATACTATCGGGAAAAGATTGTTGGAGGTATTTACGATGACCGCTTCCTCGTAAAGCCCGTAAACTCTGCAATGACAATGATGCCAGACGGCGATATGGAATTGCCATATGAAGGTGCAAAGGAAATGCTGCTCGTTAGTGATGTTGAAAATAAAGCATTTCTGGCAGAATTGTTGGAATCAATGTATGGGGAACTTCCAGCTCCAAAGAAAAAGCGTAAATAACATTAGATTCCGCCAACAACTCTTCAAATTCTAATTTTTCTTTTTCTTATTAATTATTTATTCAGAGTATTTAAAACAGGTGCTTGTTTTTTTAGAATAACAATTGTTGCAGCTTTGACAGATTGCTACCCCTTCGCCATTTTCTTTCCAATCCGCCAAAAAGTCGGCCTGGGCCACAAATGGTTTGGACATTGAAACAAAATCAACTTTTGAATTATTCAATACATCATTGATTTTAGACATTTCCCTTAATGATCCTCCTAAAATAACAGGAATATCAACCGCATCAATCAAATCATCAGCATAGATTAAGAACGGATGTTTTTCACCTTTATCATAAATTTGTGAAATTGTACGTGCAGTCAATTGAATGCTGTCTGCACCAGCCTTTTCAAGCTCACGTGCAATGGCAATACTTTCATCAGCAGTCATTCCACCTTTTCTAACATCCCATGGATTAATTCTGCAGCTTACATGCATGTCCATTGAATTTTTAATGACTTTAATAATTTCAGAAGATATTCTTACACGATTTTCAGTGTTTCCACCATATTTATCTTCCCTTTGATTGAAATATGGATTCATGAAACGAGCCAAATAAAAATTATTACCCATATTTATTTGAATTCCATCAAAACCGGCAAATGAAAACTTTTTAGCAGCCATTATGACTTCGGCCTGCAACTTTCTTATGCCTTCCAAGGTTATTTCATTAGCTTCCACCTTCTGATTTTCACCATCATCATAATAGAAAAAGGCCAGCTGCCCCAAGATAGGAACATCATGGCTGTGTACGATATCAGTAACCAGCTTATAATCCTTAATGAACCCCTTATAATTTAAGCTGGCGGAATACGGAAAGAATCTGTCTTTATGGTCAAGTGCAAATATTTCAGATATTATTGCCCCAACACCACTGCCTGCCATCTTTTCATACCTATCATAAATGGCAGGTGTTAAAAATCCGCCTTCTTCCGTTTCTGTTTCCCAGGTACCTGTTCTGACTATCCTGCTTTTAAGTTTCAAATCGGCCAATTGACATTCATCAAAAATATCCTTCATAAAAAAACAACCCCTCTGTTAAAAAAATATTACATAAAATAATTAAAAAAAAGTAAAATAAATGGCAATCTATTTGATTACCATTAAAGTATCTCCAGCACTAACTGCATCACCAGGTTCTATAAAGATTTCTTCTACGATACCGTCAACTTCTGATTGTATATCGTTTTCCATCTTCATAGCTTCAATAACACAGATTGTTGAGCCTTTAGTAACTTTATCCCCAACATTAACATTGAGTTTGATTACCATACCTTGCATTGATGAAGTTACGCCACCTTCAACAGGTTTGAAATTACCACTGTCGGTTTCTTCAAGTTCCATGAATCCTGTTGGCATGATTTTAACTTCAAATACATCGCCGTCAACTTCAACATTATATTGTGTTGGAATTCCAATACCCTCATCCTCGTTAATCACATTTGCCTGCTTGAGTTCTTCCTCTTCAGCTTCACCCTTGAGGAATTTAGGTGCAATTGGAGGGTATAATGCATAAGTCAAAGCATCTTCATCAGATTTGACAAATCCTTTTTCTTCACCTTCTGATTTGAACTTGTCAAATTCAGGTTCAAGTAAATCTGCAGGCCTGCATGTAATTACCTCATCATCAGCAATAATTCTTTCAGATATTTTTTTATTTACAGGTGCAGGAGGTTTACCGTACATTCCTTTCATGTACTCTTTTACTTCATTAGATACTGTTTTGTATCTTTCTCCACCTAACACGTTCATAACTGATTGAATACCTACAATTTGGCTTGTTGGAGTTACAAGAGGAGGATATCCCATGTCTTTTCTAACACGAGGCATTTCTTCCAATACATCATTATATCTGTCAAGAGCGTTTTGCTCTTTAAGCTGTGAAATAAGATTTGAAAGCATTCCTCCAGGAATTTGATATAACAATACATCAGCATCAATACTTTCAGAAATTGGATCCAAGATGCCGGAGTATTTTTCTTTAATATCATCAAAGTATTTCTTAATATGAGCCAGTAATTTTAAATCCAATCCTGTGTCGAATTCTGTACCTTGCAATGCTGCAACCATACTTTCAGTTGGTGGTTGGGATGTTCCCCAAGCCAGAGGTGAGATAGCAGTGTCCAAAATATCCACACCAGCCTGACAAGCTGCATAATAACTGATTGGAGTCATACCACTAGTACAATGACAATGCAAATCTACAAGCAAATCAGTTTCTTCTTTCAATGCTGAAACTAAATCATAAGCAGCAGTAGGAGTTATTAAACCAGCCATATCCTTAATAGCAACAGAATCACAATCAAGAGCTTCCAATTCTTTAGCTAAATCTACAAAATCATCTAAAGTATGTACTGGACTTATAGTATAACTAATTGTTCCCTGAACATGTGCTCCCTGGTCTTTAGCAACCTTAATTGCTTTTTCCATATTCCTAATATCATTTAAAGCATCAAAAATCCTGAAAACATCCACTCCGTTCTCATAAGATTTTTCTACGAATTTTGTTACAACATCATCAGGATAGTGTTTGTAACCTACCAAATTCTGTCCTCTTAAAAGCATTTGAATAGGAGTATTATTAAATTCAGATTTTAATTGCCTTAACCTATCCCATGGATCTTCGTTTAAATATCTGATACATGTATCAAAAGTAGCTCCACCCCATGCTTCAACAGAGAAATATCCAACTTTATCCATTTCTTCCGCAATAGGAATCATATCTCTTGTCCTCATCCTAGTTGCCAGTAAAGATTGGTGAGCATCACGAAGTGCTGTTTCTGTAAATCTTACTTTTGCCATTAATTACACCTCTTTTAATTTTTATTCATAAAGTAATCTTAAATTATCCAACTATAATATATGTATTTATTATTATATAAATTTAAAGAAAAAATTGAATGAAATTAAAATTGGTTTAAAAGTAATCAAAAAAGAATTGACAATAGATATTGAAAAATATCTATTCGAATTAAAAAAAAATAGAATTGAAAAATTACCTTTCTAAATCGCCAGAAATGAATTTTTCAACATTTTCATATGCTTCATCATCAGTGTATTGAATTGGAGGGTGTTTCATGGTATATGAAGAAATGGAAGTCAACTGTCCGCCAACACCTCTTTCTAAACCTATTTTACAACACCTTACAGCATCAATTACACATCCTGCAGAGTTTGGAGAATCTTCAACGCTTAACCTAAGTTCAATATTCATTGGAACATCACCAAAGGTACGTCCTTCCATTCTGAGGAAACATAACTTATTATCATTTTGCCATGGGACATAATCACTAGGACCAATGTGGATGTCACGATCATCCATTCTTTGAGTTAAAACAGACTGAACTGCTTCAGTTTTAGACTCTTTTTTAGAATCTAATCTGTCCCTATTAAGCATATTGAGAAAATCAGTATTACCACCAGTATTAATTTGATAGGTCTTATCTAATTTTACACCCCTATCCATGAATAAGTTAGCCAGTGTTCTGTGAGTGATAGTAGCACCAATTTGAGCTTTAATGTCATCCCCAACAATAGGAATTCCTTTTTCTTTGAATTTTGCATCCCATTCATCATCACTAACAATAAATACAGGCATACAGTTAACATAAGCGACTCCAGCATCAAGAGCGCATTGTGCATAGTACCTTGCAGCCTCTTCAGAACCTACAGGCAAGTAGTTAACTAAAATTTCAGCACCGCTTTCTTTCAAAACGCTAACGACATCGACAGGTTCAGCATCGCTTACGACGAAAGTGTATTCATCATCATATTTAGACATATGTTCTGCAACACCATCCAAAACATGACCCATACTTACAGTAACATCATATTTTGGGATATCTTCTTGGAAAACAGTAGTACAATTAGGCTTTGCAAATATTGCCTCATCAATTGTTTTTCCAACTTTTCGCTCATCAACATCAAAAGCTGCAACGACATCAATGTCACTGGGTTTGTATCCTCCAATATCCCAATGCATGAGTCCTATTGCATCTTCTGGATTTTTACCATCATAATAATGAATTCCTTGAATGAGAGAACTCGCACAGTTTCCCATTCCAACAATAGCTATTTTAATTTTATCCAAATTTAACACCAGCTAATAAATTAATTTAAGTAATAATTTTATTAAATAGAATACTAATATTATGTATATGCTATAATTATATAAAAGTATGCTTTATTTACTACAAAAGTAGAATCAGATAAAAAAATTAAAAATTAGTAATTTATAGAGAGATTAAAATGAATCCCTATATTGAGATTTTAAGACCTGGAAATGCCATAATGAGCGCAATTGTAATTATTTTAGTGGCAATTATAGACAGAAGTTTCAACATGCCCATAATACTTGCAATGCTCACGGTATTTTTTGAAACTGCAGCAGGAAATGTGATAAATGACTATTTTGATTATAATATAGATTTGGTAAACAAACCCGAAAGGCCAATACCATCAGGAAGAATTTCCCTGAAAAACGGAAGAAACTATGCATACCTGTTATTTGCTCTTGGAACAGTTTGCGGTTTCATGATTAGCTTCATGACAAACAATTGGATTCCATTCATGATTGTTCTATTAGCTGACGTTGTTCTTTATTTGTACGCATACAAATTAAAATCAACACCACTATTGGGAAACCTTGCTGTGGGATTCATGACAGGATTCGGATTTGTATTCGGAGGATTTACGCTAAATAATCCAAATATAATTATCACTTCAATTTATTTAGGATTTTTCGCATTTGTAATGACAACTGCACGTGAACTTGTAAAAGATATTGAAGATGTGGAAGGAGATAAGTTAGAAGGGGCAAGAACACTTCCTATACTATATGGTGAAAGGACAACCGCCATTTTAGCGGCCATACTGATAATCATTGACTGTGCATTATGCCCATTGCTATACCACATCAACATCTTCGGAATCTATTATTTGGCAATAATAGCAATTGCAGCCATATTATTCCTATATTCTGCAGTTTTAATCCTTAAAAATCAGGAAAGAGCTACAGCCAAAAAAGTTTCAAAATATCTGAAAATCGGAATGCTGATTGCATTTGTCTCATTCATATTCGGGTCATTTTAATGAGGTGTCAGAATGAATTTTAAAGATCATAAAAGAGATATACTTGCAATTTCATCAATATTAGTAATCGTGACTGCAATTACCCTATTACTTCTCAATATTGACTTGAAAGTTGGAGTATATTATGTCAGAGACGTATTTTTCTATTTAAACAATGCCCTGTTTTATTCAGGCTATGATACTGGATTGGAAAATACTCGAGGATTGTCTCCACTAATCCCCATGATAACTTCAATATTTTTCAGAATGGGATTCATATCAGATGGAACAATAATTATCGTAAGTAGCGTATTCTACATATTTTCAGCTTTGGGAATGTATTTCCTGTTGAGATTAAGATTTGACGAAGTTTTAAGCTTTACCGGATCAATGCTCTTATCCACATTCCCATTAATTATCGTATGGGTTACAAAAGGAATGCTGGACATCCCAGGAATGTGCCTATCAATATGGTCAGTCTACTTTATGATGCTGGCATTCAGAAAGAACACGAAATACTTCTACATTGCATTTCCCCTTGTCGCTTTCGGATTTTTCACAAGATTTACAGTAGGTCTAATGATTCCAGTACTTTTAATCCAATTTTTCCTTGTAGAAAAACCTATCACATACATAAAAGAGAACATAAAAGACATAGTGATTGGGATAGGCCTTGGAGGATTGGTTTTTGCTCTATTCATTGGAATCTACCAATACATGAACATAGGACTGTTTTTCCTAGACCAGGGCCAAGACATTTCAGGCGCTACCCATGCCGTTATCGACACCGCACAAAACAACATATTCTACTACATAAAAAACTTCCCGATATACCTGGGAACTCCTAACTTCATTCCGTACTCCCTGAAACCGGGGTCATTCAGCATAGAAAAAATGCAGTGGCTTGGAGGGAATCCGTCATTCATCTCATATATACTCATAGCAATTCTTCTTATTGGACTGGTACTGTATCTTAAAAAGCTGTTCAGTCAAAAAAACAGGGAAATTTTAAAGACTAAAGAAAATAAGATAAAGTTGGTGATATTCGCCATCACATTGGTGATATTCATAGCCACATTCATTAAAATTTCAGCATTGCTGTCAATAATACTGGTTTCAATATCACTTCTGGCGCTTTATAGGGCATTATATAAAACTGATGTCGACTACATATCATTTGACTTCATAATGATTTTTTGGTTTGCAATCAACTTTACATTCTTCACATTCCACCACATCAAAGTGGACAGGTATTTTATACCTATGCTGCCGGTTGTCGTTTATTACATCATATTATCCCTTTCATTAATCTTCGATAAGCTTAAATCAATGAAATATATTGAAAAAATCAGAATTATAGCTCCAATCGGTTTAATTTGTTTAATATTGATCTGTTCAGGAGTCTATGCTCTGGGGAATTCCCCCCATACCTTCGACAATCAAATGCATCCGAACTTTGAAACTGCAGCTTCAGAGGAAAAGGCTGTGGGAGAATGGCTGATGAATCATGATCCACAATACATGAACAAAACAATTTGGGCTGACCGTGGCGGAGACATGTCATTCATATTGAAAAAGGAGATACAGTCATGTGAAAAAACATCGAATGAAACAAACTTTACAGACGGAATGATTAAAAACAAAGTGGATTACTTCATTGCAAAGGACAACAAGACAATTAATCAGCCTTATACCAAAATTTATCAAAACGGAGAGGTATGTCTGTATTCCTACAAAAATAAAGGACAATAATCCAATAGATATTGAAGTTTAAATTAAAAACAAATAATAAAAAAATGTAAAAAATTACCTTACTTTAGAAACATATATAATAAAAAAAATAAAAAAGTAATATCATAACAAGTAATTATAAAGAGGATAACATGAAAGTTGTATGCTGTAAGAACTGTGGTGCGAAATACCAACTCGAAGATAATGATGACCTAAGTACATTCGAGTGTTCTTCATGTGCAGGAGAGTTAGAATATTTAGAAGAGTATTCTGATGAGAGCAAAGAATCCCATTCATCTTTTATGGACTCATTCAGGTATGATAATTCTTATATTGTCCAATGTGAAGACTGCGGATTAAAATATAAAATTAAAAGTAGCGATAGCATACTCGATTATGAATGCGACAGTTGTGGAGGATCCTTAAGGTATCTTGATGACGATATGAATAAGGAACTTGACAATTACCTAAAAGAAAGGAAAGAAGAAGCTGCAAAATTCAGAGAACAAAATAAATCTAAAGAACCGACACCAGAAGAACCTAAAACAGAAGATAACATATCCTTAAAGTCAATTACTAATAAACTAGAAAACTTCTTCTCAGAAGAACATATGCTGGAAATAGCTGATGCTGAGAAAAAAGAAGAAGAACTGGAACAAGCAAAAGAAATGGATAACCGGACTGCTAGAACCACCATACCTAAAGCTGTTATGTCTAAATTCGGAAAAGAGTTTGCAGTACCAAAATCCAATGACTACACCATCATGAAAAATTTCCTCAAAGACGAATTTATCAAAGGAATAAATGAGTCTTATCCTGAAATTGATGAAAGCAAATCTGGCGATACTTTTGGAAGTTTTATAGATAAAATTAGTATAAAAGAACCTGAAGAAGCTGTTGAAGAATCAAACATTTCATTTATTGAACAGGGCGGACCTGACTTCAATATGCCCGACATGAATCCAAATACAACATTCCTAGCGATAGGCGCTGTCATATTTATTTTAAGCATAATTGAAATATTGACCATCAATAGTGGAATAGGCATATTTACTTTATTTATTGGCGTAGTTATCTTAGTTTATGGATTTTATAAAACTCGTGATGTAAAAGAAACTGAAGAAAGAACAAGAATTATCAGAGAACATTTATTAACCCTTTCTGATGATTATTATGTCTTTTATAATGTTAAAACTCCAACTTCATCATCAAGTATCAATCACTTGGTTATAGGTCCAACCGGAATTTATGCACTCATCTCACAGAAATACAATCCGAAACTTAGATTGGAGTCTGAAAACGAAAATTTGAATCTCATAGGATCCACTGAAGAGGATGAAGACAAAATTGAAGAGGTAACCACTTCAGAAAACAAAAGCAAATTCAGATACACAACTAAACAGGCTAAATTTTCACAGGACAATAAAATCAAGCAAAAATCCTTGAGTCTAGGTGAAGATTTAATTAATTTCCTCAATGACAACAACATTAGAAACTGCTTTGTTGAACCATTAGTTGGATTTATAAACAATGAAGTTGTTGTAATCAATATGCCTTTAACTGATGAGGATTTATTCATAGAAGAGTTATTGAATAAAATCGAAACAGGTACAATCAAATTAGATTCTGAAACAATTGACAAATGCGCAGTTTTAATTAACAAGTATTCTGCAGATTGTTCTTCAGAAATTTAATTTCTTTTTTTATTTTTATTAAATGAAACTAATTTTTATATACAAAAAGATTTAAAAAAAAAATATGACAAACATTAGGAGATAATAAAATGGCAGATATTACAATAGATATGGAAAAATGTGATAATTGCGGGGATTGTAGTGACGTTTGCCCCATGGAAGTTTTAGTACTTAAGGATGGTAAAATAACTATAAATGACCCTGACGAATGCAGTTACTGTGAAACATGCGTTGACATTTGTCCTAACGAATGCATTACAGTCGAATAAGTTGAATTATTTTCACCGCCACCACCACCAATTTCTTATTTTAACATTTCAAAATCGATTAAGGCATCTTTTGGAATGTCTACACATGCAATTTTTCCAGTTACGCTATCAACATCGGCAGGAGAAATTCCAGTGCCGGGTCTTTTAAATGCAATGTCGGATTCAGTAATTTCAGTTCCCCTTTTGATATCTTTATTTGCCACAACAGATCGTCTTGTCTCCTTTCTTGTGGCGGATTCGCAAATTAAAGGCTGTTTATTAATATGGCCACTTATTTTGGACAAAAAGGATATCTTTTCTTTAAATTTCAAAACATCACTGGAATCCATGGAATAGCAATGGTCATTGCCTGGCAAAGATTTGTCCAAGGTGAAGTGTTTTTCCAAAATTGTGGCTCCGTAAGTGTAGGCTGTTGTTAAAATCATCATGTCCTCATCGGATTTGGCATGGTCAGAATATCCGATTTCATATTCGGGAAAATGACTGGCCAAATCCTTAATCATCAAAAGATTTACATCATCATAATAGGTAGGATGAGATAAAACACAGTGCATGATTGCTATATCAACAGTGGAAACACCTTCGATTGCATTGACTGCATCTTTTATTTCTTTTATGGTTGAAGCTCCTGTGGAAAGCAAAATTGGTTTATTTTTGCTTGCAATATGTTTTATAAAAGGAATGTTGGTTAAGTCTGAAGAGGATATCTTAAGGACTTTTGCAAAATCAGCCAGATAATCTGCAGATTCAAAATCATAGGGAGTTGCCAAAAACATTATTCCAACATCAATGCAATAATCGGACAATTCCCGAAATTCCTCTTCACCGAATTTATCAAATTTTTTAAATGACTCGAATTGTGAATCAATAGGTTTTTCTGTTGAATCCCAAAAAGCAGGATCTGATTGAGACACTACATTTTCAGCAGTATATGCCTGAAACATTACTGCATCAACTCCGCATGATTTTGCTTCATCAATCATGAGCTTTGCAGCATCAATATCTGAAATTCCATCCCTTTCAGCTATATCGAAAAAATTTACACCAACTTCAGCAATCAAAAATGGCTTTTTGTTAAAAATGTTCAAATAGATCACCTACTTGCGCAATTCGAATTCCCTATAATTTTCTCTAACTGCAGAATGGAGATTTTCAAATCCGTTCTTCAAGTCAATGGTTAACATTTTCCTGTTCATTTCAAGTCTGCGTTCAAAATCATTAACCAAACTTACAAATTGATTTGAAATAGTTTCCTCATCCAGATTTATACCAAGGCCCATATTAATAAATCCATTATATTCACTGCAAAATTCATGAGTTAATTGCCTTTCATTTTGAATCAGACAGATTGTTGGAACCCCCAATGAACAAATTTGATACATGGCTTTGCCTGCAGATGTGAAAACAATGTCTGCATTAAACATGAATTCACTGATATTTGATACATTAGTGTAAACTTGAATTGATGGATTTGATTCGATTTTAGAAATAAATCCTTCCTTATCAGGATAATCCAATCCCAAAATAATATTTATCCTGCCATTGTAATTGGTTGCCAAAATCGAATTTAAAACCTTTTCCGTCAAATTATTCGAATCTCTTCCCTCAAAAATAATCAGCACATTTTTAACTTCATTGGTAATGATTTTCGGAGGTTGGAAATAAAACTCATCGCTTAAAAGATAATACTTATAACCAGAAAATACATTCCTTTCAGAGAAGTCATGTTCATACAGTGAATCAAATACCATATCAGCAAATTCACTGCCTGTTCCTAAATCTTCGAAGTTGACGACAAAATATCCTTCCTCTTTCAATTTTAGAACATATTCCGAAGAGGTGTCCATGATATCATTAATAACGATATTGGTATGGTATCGTCTCAATTTATCAAAGAGTTCATCAACACCATCATAAAGCACATAAGGATAATCATAATTACTTAAAATATGGCTAGTCAACGGATAATTTTCATCAACGAAAAACAGGACATCCTGAAAAATTAAATTTGAAGCTATAGATAGACACCTTTCAATGTAACTAGTTCCAATTTCTTCATAGGCATTTACCACAATTGCAATCCTTCTTTTTTGAAGATAAGTATCTGCAATCAGCCATCCACCCATATCAACAATATCTACTGTTTCTACCCTGTTCAATTCAACCAAATCAATATTAGTTCCCAAACGAGAATCTTCATGTACAAATGACCTGCGGGTAGCCAGTATAGCACCTGTTTCCTTAAAGGATTTCGGCAGCAGTTCCTTTTCTACCCTTTTCATATACAATGGAAAATACCTTTGATTCTTTTCGTCATAACCCCAGTCCAAACGCCTATCATCCACAACAGTGATGACACTATCAATTGAAAAGTCTTCAAATTTTTCAATGCAGCTATCCAATGTTTGTGTTTTGAGCAGAGGGAAATTGGGCTTAAGAGTGATTACTATATCATATTCATCAAAAGTCAACTTCTCCTTTTGAATCATTGCATCATAAACAAGTGCATCTAATGAAAAATTGTCTTCTAAATCCAATTTGGAATGCCTAATGACACTTGCCCCAAATTTTTCAGAAAGTAATGCGATTTCAGAATCTTCAGTAACTACCACAACATCATCAACATATTGGGATGCTCGAGCAACCCCAATTGCATAAGAAATCACCGGCCTATTATGCAGCAAATGCATATTTTTACGAGGAATAATCTTAGAGTTATCTCTTGCCGGAATCACTACTAAAATCTTATTATTATTGAACATAATAATCCCTATAAGTTTACAATAAAATTTAATTAATACAAATAAATATATTAATAGTATAATATTAAATCTTCGGTGTTAATATGAATATGAAAAATATGTCAAAAGAGTTATTGAAAAGAATAAAAGAATTATCCGCACCAGTAAAGATAATGCACGTATGCGGTTCTCATGAACACACAATAATGGAAAATGGAATAAGAAGTTTGCTTCCAGATGAAGTGGAAATCGTTGCGGGCCCTGGATGTCCAGTTTGTGTGGTTCCATCCCGTGAAATTGATGAAGCACTGGAGCTTATTGACAAGGGAGTTACAATCACAACCTTCGGAGATATGTTAAGGGTTCCTGGATCTCACTCATCACTTGCAGATGCCAAAGCTGAAGGAGGCGATGTAAGAGTGGTTTACGGAATTAACAAAGCTATTGAAATTGCTGAAAAAGCAGACAATGATGTGGCATTTATTGCAGCCGGATTTGAAACAACTGCACCAACTACTGCCGCTGAATTATTAGCAAAACCTCCTGAAAACTTCTCAGTACTTTCATGCCACAGATTGATACCTCCTGCAATCGATTTTTTAATTAATTCAGGACAGACAAGCCTAAATGCATTGATTCAACCTGGACACGTATGTACAATCATTGGAACCAAACCTTTCGAATATTTCTCAACAGACTACAATATTCCTCAAGCAGTAGCTGGATTTAACCCATTAGACATATTAATGTCAGTATATATGATTTTAAGACAAATTCATAACGAAACACCGAAAATAGATAATGAATACAACAGAGCAGTGCGCGAGGAAGGAAATGTCATAGCACAGGACATGATTGAACAGGTATTTGATGTCGGATCTCGAGAATGGAGAGGATTTCCAAAAATACCGAATTCCATCCTTGAGATAAAAGATGAATTTAGCGAATACAATGCCCGTGAAAAATATGACATTGAAGTGAAGGATGTCAATGAAGCTCCTAAAGGATGTATTTGCGGACCTATTTTAAGAGGTCTTGCACGTCCTGAAGATTGTAAACTATTCAGAAATGAATGTAATCCTCTTCACCCAATCGGAGCATGTATGGTAAGTAAAGAAGGAACCTGCAATATTGCGCACAGATATTCAAGACAGTGATAAAATGACAATAGAAGCAATTGCAGTAGATATAGATGGCACAATTACTGATGAGAAAAGACAAATATGCATCTCAGCAATTGAAGCTTTGAGAAAAGCCGAAGCTAAAGGAATTCCAACAATCATAGTTACCGGCAATGTAGTGAACTATGCTTATGCAACCGAAGTATTAATCGGATGCAGCGGAGGATTAGTTGCAGAAAACGGAGGCGTCGTATTTAAAGAAGGCGAAAACAATAATGCTGTTGAAACCCTAGTCGAAAGAGACTTTGTAACATCTGCAGAAAAACACCTGAAGGAAAGGTTAGGTGACAAATTCGACAAGCACGCATCCCATGACAACATGTACAGATTAACTGAAACCGTATTTTACAAAACTCTTGCACGAGATGAACTTGAGGAAGCGCTTAAAGATTTCAAGTACATTGACCAATTAGAACTTTACGACAGCGGTTTTGCATTGCACATTACCGATAAGCGAGTGAACAAAGGAACTTCACTCAGATATTTATGTGAAAGAAACGGAATTAATATGGAAAATGTTATGGCTATCGGAGACAGTCAAAACGATGAAGATTTTTTAAGAGAAGCAGGATATAAAATAGCCGTCGGCAATGCCGAAGATAAATTGAAAGGAATAAGCACATACACCTGTAAAAATAAATTCGGCGACGGCGTAGCTGAAGCCATTGAGAAATTTGCATTATAAGTGATAATATGATTTATGAAATTGCCGAAAAAGCAAAAAGAGAAGTTGAAAACAATTGTGACGCTTTTGAAATTTACATTGATGAAAGCAAACTGATTGAACTTAACTCCGAACAGGACAGGTTAAATTTTGCAAAAGAAGAAATTGAAACCGGAGTTGGAATTAGAGTAATCAAAGACAACAAAATAGGTTTTGCATTCACATCAAACATGGACAAAATTTCCGAAACTGCAAGACAATCAATAGAAAACACCAAATTGAATAAACGTGATGAAAACTACTCATTTGCAGAATTGGAAAAAGTAACTGATGTTAAAAAAGTTTATGATAAAAAATTTAACGACCTTAACCTGAACGAATCCGTGGAATTGCTGAAAAATACCATTTCACAAGCCAGAGATAGCGGATGTGAAGTAACAGGGTCAGGATTTTCAGCATCCGAATGCAAGTCATTAATACTAAATTCCAATGGAGTTTCAATAGAAAACAAAGAAACAGGATTCGGCATTTCCCTGTCAGTGACTATCCAAAAAGACGGAGAAATTGCAACAGCATACAATTCAGCTTCTTCAAGATTCTGCGATTTAGAAGGTGAAAAATTAGCTGACGAAGTATGTAACTTGGCTAAAAGTTCACTGAATTCAAAACCGATTGAAACCGACAATTATAACGTCGTATTGGATTATTATGCTGCCATAGGACTTATTCAAACATTCATCAATGCTTTTGATGGTGAAAATGTGGCGCGAGGAAGGTCAATTTTGAAAGATAAAATAGGCAGTGAGATTGCAAATCCTTCATTAAGCATCATTGACAACCCATTACTGGAAAAAGGAATGGCAACAACAAAATGTGATGGGGAAGGAAGCGTATCAAAAGCTACTGAGCTAATCAAAGACGGTGTTTTAAACTCATTCATATATGACATTTACACCGCAAACAAAGAAGGTGTGAAAACAACTTCAAACGGATACAGAGGAAGCTACCTTACAACACCGATGATTTCTCCATCAAACCTCGAATTCAAATTCAGTGAAATGAAAGATTTATCTGAAATTAAAAAAGGAGTTCTGACCACCAGCGTTCTTGGAGCTCACACTGCCAATCCGATTTCAGGAGACTTTTCAGTAGAAGCAAGTAACGCATTTAAAATAGAAAACGGAGAACTGACAGAACCTATCAATAAAGCAATGATTTCAGGAAACATATTTGAAATAATGAAAAATGTAGAAGGTATTACCTCAGAAATCAGACAGTACGGATCATTTATTATCCCAAAACTGTTAGTGCATGATTTAAGAGTTGTCGGTCAAAATTAAAAAAAAAGAGAGAAAATTTAAATTTTCTTTAATTTTTCTCTATACTGATTAATTGTGGAATTGGTGTAGTCCATAGTCAAATATTCTTCTGTCAACTGTTTATTGTTATCAAAATCTTTTATTTTATCCTTTACAATTTTATCTATGTCCTTATCCAACTTCCTTATCTGATTTTCGAATGCATATTCAGATTTTCTTATATTCAAATTGGATTTGCGGGCAAGTTTTTCAACTTCCTTTTCAAAATCAATTTCCTTCTTTTTAGACATGATTCCACCTACATTTCTATGATTGGCAATTGAATCTCTGTGATGTAATCCTTTTCATCATCACAGTTGTGGAAACTTTTTATTAGAACTTCCTTTGGAGATCCTATTATGTCATAATGGTTGGCCTGAGCAACCTCAACCAGTTCAGCGTAAGTGTCCATAATATTATCTGTTGAGCCGTAATGCATTCCGCTTAAAACCTTGTTTTCTATCATGTCAACAACACGAATGACATCCTGCTCGTCTGCATCTTCCTTAATTACGATACTGACATCATAAACTGCATCACCCTGATTGACTTCATGTCTTGGTGAAAAATAAACAACAAATGGTTCGCCTTCGTATTCTATCTCTTCAGCATCAACCCAACCCATCAATTTGGAAACCAAAACATCCAAATCGGAAATCGGACCTTTATAATTGATAACACCTAATTTTTGTTCAGGAACTACTTTAACTTCATAATCCATTGTTACACCTAATTTAAATTTTAATCTTAATTGAATAAATAAACTTCTACTTCTTCACCTTCATCAACAAGTTCAACCAGTTTTGGAATTTTCACATACCCATCAGCAGTTGAAAGTGAAAAAATTGCTCCGGAATCCTTGAAAATAGGTTGGACATTGTCACCGTCGACTTTAACAAGTTGATATTGCATCCGTCCAACCTGAGAATGAATTCTTTTTGTGATTTTGCCCTTGATTGTTTCAAGTTCAAAGTTCTTATCAATTCCTGCAAGTTTTGTTAACGGTTCAGCCACAAATGCATTGAAAATCATAAGAGCAGAAACCGGATTTCCAGGAAGGCCAATAACAAGTTTTCCATCAATAACCCCAACAATTGTAGGTTTTCCCGGTTGAACTGAAATTCCATGAATGTGAACTTCGCCTA
>NZ_CADCJB010000009.1 GCF_902801725.1 uncultured Methanobrevibacter sp.
CTCCACACTCAACATCAATAACACCGAAACCAACTACGGAACAACCACCAACATCAACGTAACCTACGAAGGAGCAGAAGGAATAACCGCAAAACTAAACGATGAATTAATAATATTCAAAGGAAACACCATACCAATACCAATACTCAACGCAGGAACATACACCTTAACAGTAACAACAATACCAGACAAAAACCACAACAGCATAACAAAAACAGCCACAATCACAATAAACAAAGTGGATTCAACAATAAAAGCCAATAATATCACATACACATACGAATCAACAGGAACCACAACAGTAAACTACACCGGAGCCACAGGATTCACCGCAACAATAGAAAAAGGAAACCTGAAAATCGAAAACAACACAATAACAGTCTACAACCAAAAACCAGGAACATACAAACTAACCATAACAACAATACCAGATGTTAATCATAATACTGCTAGCACAAACATAATGGTCACAGTAAACAAGATTGAAACAAAAATAACCGCACCAAACATAAAAACAACATACAACACCAACAAATACCTAACAATAACACTAAAAGACAACAAAAACAAACCAATAACAGGAGCAAAAATAAAAATAAACACACAAAAAACATACACCACCAACAAAAACGGCCAAATCAAAATAAACACCAAAAAATGGACACCAAAAACATACACACTAAAAATAACCTATACCGGAAACGAAACACACAAAGCCACACAAAAAACAACAAAAATAATCATCAAAAAAGCAACACCAAAAATAAACGCAAAAAACAAAACATTCAAATCCAACAACAAAAACAAAAAATACCAAGTCTCACTCAAAGACAACCAAAGAAAACCAATGAAAAAAGCCCAAATCCAACTAAAAATCGGAAAAACAACATACAAAACAACAACAAACAACAAAGGAACAGCAACATTCAAAATAAAACTAACAAAAACAACCAACGCACTCATAAAATACACAGGAAACAAAAACTACAACAAAATAACCAAAAAAATAAAACTGACAGTAAAAACAACATTCCAAACCATATCATACGGAAGCAAAAACCACCAAATGGTCAAAAAAATCCAAAAAGCACTTAAAAACAACGGATACTACACCACAGCCTACGGACACTACCTAAAAATAGACGGAATATACCACATCTGGACACAACAAGCAGTCAAACAATACCAAAAAGACAAAAAACTAAAAATAACCGGAAGAGTAGATGAAAAGACAGCTGTAAAACTTAAAATAGTATAAAGCAGGTGCCAGAGGGCATCTGCCAACCATTCTTTTTTTACCAATTTCACAAAGCGAATCTGCAGCATGTATATCCTCCAATACATTTTGAAAGCAAAAGCGGGAAACGTCGATGTTAATGTCAAAACCGACGATGTAAATTATAATCAAACCAAGTAAACCTCGGTTAAATCATAGCCATATTAAAAATAATGAAAGAAGATTGGAACCCCATCTGCATGAAATTCGAAAAGTTACATTTGAAACATTGCAGAATAATCGGGAAAAAATTTAAATCTTTAAAAAAAATCCTTAAAAAAAAAAGAAATAAAAGGGAGTTGAAGACTCCCCCGTGTTTAATTTTATTTGCGTCTTAATGGCATTAATCCCATAATACTTAAAATCACAAGCAGTATGTAAATCGGATTACCGGTTTCATGTTTAGCAATATTATGCGGAGCAACTTTATTTTCCTTATAATCATCTGTTTCGTTTTTTATTGGTTTAGATCTGTTGTCTTTTACTACTTCCATGTTTGTGGAAGCATTACCGGAATAATAATAATCATCACCACCGAATATTACTTTAATAGTATAATTACCTGCATTGAAGTCTTTTGGAATAGTCCAAGAGACAGTTCCAAAGCCGTCAGTAATTTTCACTTTTTTGACTGTTCCGTCAGGCAATACAACATCAACAATACCGTTGAATATTGAATCGTCTTTAGGAATGACCTTAACAGTAATCATTACAGTTTCTCCAGGTTTTGCTGAAGAAGGAACTTCTACAGATATGTCGACCGGAACTTTTAATACTGTGATTTTCATTGTATTGTTGGAAGGACTATAGATTCCATCACCAAGATATGACAGGTACCCTTTGTAGATACCTGGCCCGGATAACACAACATTCTTGAAAACAGCTCTACCGTTTACAACTTTGGCTGTGTATTCACCGGCAGCACTCTTGCTGATATCAGCAATCTTATCACTGACTTCCAAAATAGCTATACCGCTTAATACTGGGTTGCCGTTTTCATCCAATACGACAGCAACGATATCAACAACATCACCCGGATAACCAACAATGTCAAGAGCTCTGATAGTGGTATCCAATTTGGATACAAGTACATCAATTGTAGTTTCTGACGGATTGCATAAATTATCACCGGAGTAAGTTATTAATCCTGTATAATTTCCAGGACCTGGTAAAACAACACCTTTAAATGTTACAACACCATTCGAAACATCAGCGGTGTACTTGACACCATTGAGGCTCAAAGTAGCAGTACCATCAGGAAGTGGTTTTCCAGTTTCATCAGTAATAACAGCAGTTATAGTTACCTTTTTGCCAGGACTTCCACTGACAGGGCCAACAGTAATGTTTGAGTTGTGAATCACATCGGTTGAGTTGCTTGCAGTGACTGAATCCAATTTATCAGCAAATACGTTTACAGTATTATTTAATAATCCACCGACAGTTGATTTGAATTTGAATGTAAGCACAGCATTTTGACCTGCCTTAAAGAGGCCGTCGTATGTGAATACATCATTTCCTTGTGGGTCTTTGGATTGTTTCCATGATTCAGCGCCTTCAACAGACACCAATTCAAGACCTGCGGAATAAATTTCAACAACTGTAAGGTTTCTTATGTCAAAATCTCCTACGTTTGTGATATTGACTTTGAACAGTACATCTTCACCGATTTGGGTATTGTTGGTCAGGGTAATTTTCTCAACTGAAATCTTAGGGGTTTCATCAAATACTTCAACGGCAGCTACAGCATTGCCCATAACGGTATCATTGTAACCGTATGTAGCGTTGTTGGTCATGAGACCAGTAGCAGTAGTGTTGAATATTAGGTGAACAGTAGTGAAATCACCTGCTTCCAATTTATCCAGGATGAATGTTTTTGTACTTGCATCATAAGTCCAAGGAACATCTGATCTTATTGAGTCGTAAACTAAACCTTCAGAGAAGTTATCTTCACGGATGAATACGTTGTACAAATCAACGGTTCCAGTATTGACAATTCTGAATTCGAATCTTGCTTGGTTTCCAATGATAACACCGTTTCTTTCTAATGAGATTTTAGTAGTGGTCATGTTAATGGTTTTATCCATTACAGTAACGTTTTTACTGGTTGCATTAGTAACAATGGTACCGTTGAATCCAGCTGCGATTGAATTTGCAATGTTTCCTTCAGCAATAGCTCTAAAGTAAAGCAATACTGTGGATACGTCATCATCTGTCAATGAATAGTTCAATCTGAATGTATTTGAAGTTTCATTGTATATCCAGTCATCATCGGTAGTGTAGTGATCAAATACAAGGACATCTCCCCATTCTTTTTCAATGAAGAAAATGGAATCCAAATTAACGTTTCCTGTGTTTTTGATGACTACCTCATAAATGACTAGGTCTCCAACAAATGCCATGTCCTTAACCAACACTTTTGTAGCAGTTATGTTTGGTTCGTAAGGTAAAACCTCTTTTGCTGTGGCATTAACACTTGTTTTGTTTTTGCCTCCGTTCCAAGTTGCATTTACCGCATTGGTAATGGCACCAGGGCCGGTTACATTAAAGTACACATGCAGAGCCGCATAACCGCGCACACTGATTGAACGATTTAAGGTAAATGTCAATGTTGATTCATTGAAAATCCAGGAACTGGCACTTTCCCAACCTGCATAAACAAGGTTTTCACAAGGCAATTCCTGAATGGATAACTCCATAGATTCAAGATGTTTGTCTCCGATATTGTGAACTCTGATTTCATAGAGCACTTTGTCTCCAACATAGACTCTGCCTTGAGTGAGCAGATATTTTTCAACTGTAATATTGGAATTGTCACCTTCCACATCAGGAACGTGTTTGTGTGTAACGTTTATGTAGTCTGATGCATTGGCCAATTCAATATTATTGTCATATCCGCCAGTTACTGTATTGTTTTTGACACCCTCGCTTGTTGTATTGAATACAAGCAAAATGGTTGCCATATCATTAGGAAGCAAAGTTCTGCCATAAGTAAATTTGTACTTATTGTCGCTTATTTTGGATACTGTCCATGATACATTCTGGTCGGAATACAGGTATTCCAAACCGTCAGGAATGTTTTCGATGAAATAAACATTATCCAAAGCAATGTTTCCTTCGTTGATTATTACAATACGGAATTTAGCAAGTTCACCGACAGTAATGATTCTATCGGTTTCATATTTAATCTTTTCAAGGTCAATTGCAACATTGCGAGGCAATACATTTACGCCGCATGTTGTATTTTCACAGTCCATATCGCCGTTGAATCCGGAAATTACAGTATTGTTCTTAAATCCTGCAGTAGTAGTGTTGAAGTACAGTGTTAAACCGAAATCTTCGCCAGGAGCCACTTTTTCGTTCAGGGTAAACTTGTACCTGATGCCGTCAAGTTTTTCCATGGTCCAATTGTCTACAGATTTTCTGAAGTGGTCAAATACCAAATCACCGTAGTCGTCTTCAATAAAGTAGATGTTGTCCAATACGACATCACCTGTATTTTCGAGAATAATGTGATAAGCTACCTGATTGCCTGCATATACCAAATCACCGCTTACAAGTACCTTATGAATTTTCACATATGGATTATACGGCAATACTTCAACTTTTACAGAGCTGCTTGGTTTCACATCTTCATCTTCACAACCGGCAATAGCCTTATTTGTAAAGTTGCCGGGTTTTGTAGCATTGTAGACAAGTTCGATTACATGATTTTCACCAATCGCAAGAGGATGTTTCAAACTGAATTTGACCATTCCTCCTGAATCTACAGCATCCCAGCAATCTTCATTATATATGAAATGGTCATAGACCAAACCGTCAATATCCTTATAGTCCACAAAGAATGCATTACTTAAATCAACATCTCCAGTATTGATAATTTCAATTTTGAAGATTACCTGATCGCCTTCATAGATTACACCCTTATTCTCAAGATATTTGGATATTATCATGTCATATTTCGGTAAAACTTCCTTATCCGGAGTGGTATAGGAAGTTGTATTTCTGCCCACATTCCATGAGGCCTTTACGGTATTTGAAATGTTTGCGATTTTAGTAACGTTGAAATAAAGAATTACCTTAGCATAATCCCTTACCGGAAGGTCATTATTGTATTTCAATGTCAGCCTGTTACCTTGCTGAGTAAGAGTCCAATGCATAGCCTCGTCCCAATGACTGAATTTCAAATTAGGATAAGTTTCATCAACCAATTCCAAATCAGTAATTGTTGCATTACCAATATTGTGAACGACAATTTCATAGTGTACAGTATCACCCAAATGAATATCCCCATGGGTGAGTAGAGTTTTCACTACTGAAATATTGTGGTTACTTCCTTCAGGATAAGGTGAAACTGTTTCATTTACATAAACCCAATCACTGCTTGTATTTAAAAGTACCGGATTGTATAAATTGCTTGCATTGCTATAATAAGCCACTACCTTATTGGTATGATTACCCAATTTAGTTGCATTGAATATCACATCAATCAAAGCGGTTTCACCCATTTCGAAAGTATGATTTAATTCGAATGCTAATTTTCCATCAGAAGTAGTAAAAGCATTCCAGAATTTATCCCTGTCGGATTTGACGTAGACCAAACCGTTGGCGAACTCTTCAACGAAATAGAAATTCCTCAAGTCAGTGTTACCTGTGTTGGTTACTTCAACAACAAATCTCACTAATGAATTTGGTAAAACTTCCCAATTGGAAAGCCTGTCCTTTTCGATTGAAACGCTAGGCCTGAACGGCAGAACTTCCACTCCACAGGTAGCATTAGCTAAATTCATGGTATTGTTATGACCTGCAACAACAGTATTGTTTTTGAATCCGGAACTTGTAAGATTGAAGTACAAGTATGCGGAATATCTCATTCCTATACCTGCTGATTGGTTTAATGTGAACTTATATCTTTTTGAGTCAAGTTTTGTTTGAATCCATGTACCTACATCATTTTTAAAGCTGTTATAAACCAAACCGTCTGTATATGCATCTTCAATGAAATAAACGCCGTCTAAAATTGCATTTCCAGTATTTTCAACGGAAATATGATAAACAATCTGATTGCCGACATATTTTGTTTCAGTAGTTCCAACATGCTTTGTAATTTTTAAATTAGGAAGATATGGAATTACTTCAACATCTGCTGAATCAGTTACGTTGACTTCTGGATATTCACATAATGCTGAAGCATTGTTGGTAATGTGGCCTGCTTTGGTAGCATTATAGTAAAGCTCAATGCTGGCGGTTTCGTTAATACCAAGTGTATTCTTCAATGAGAATTTAATTCTGCCGTCACCCATCCGAGTCATAGTCCAACCGTCGGAATGGCGGTCGAATATCAATCCTGCGATGTTTTCATAATCAACTATGTAAGCACCTTTCAAAGCGATATCACCTGTATTTTTAACGGTAACCTTAAACATGATTTGGGAAATATCGTAAATGGTTCCTTTAGTCTCTAAAGATTTGGCTACAGTCATGTTTGGACTTGGCAAGATTTCAAAATTGCATTCTGATGAATTTGATAGCCTGTCAAAGTTTGCATACATCACTACCTTATTGGCGAAATTGCCTATCTTGGCCGCCTTAAACGGCAAGATCAAACTCACGCTTGAATTGGCCGGCAAAGGATTATCTGAAACCAACTTATCTCCGTCAAAATGCCATCCAGACAATTTAACACTTTTGTTGAATTCAATAGCTGACGGATAATCATCAACAGCATATAACTTTGTAATTTCCTCATCAACATCATTATAGAAGGTAATATTGAAGTATATCACATCATCCAAATGAATGCCCTCAGTGTTAACAAGAACTTTTGTCACATGGAACTGGCGAGGCAAGACTGTCAAGGTTGCAGTTGTATTGCATATCTCATATTTGCCGTTCTCATTTGTGTAATTGGCAAACAGAGTGTATTTTCCAGACTTGAGATTCCTAAGTACTGAACTTTCAAATATTTTTGAAACACCCATACCGTTAGTGTGAGAGTTTCCAAGCAATGTGTAAACGCCGTCAACAATCACATAATATTTTACTGTACTGGCATCGGCAATGAAAGTTAGATTTTCATCGAACAATCCTGAAATTAATTTTTGTTCCTTGAGGCTGCCTTCATACATTGTATGATTGAGCAGATTAAGTCCAGGAGTTATATGAATGCCTGTAGTGTTGAAGATTCCAGTGTATTGCATGTCTTCGGGGTGATTTTCTGAAATAATATACCAGTAATCATCCTTGATACCATGAGGAACGCTAACCTTACCGTATATGTCAGTTACAGCCTCAACAATGCTTGTTGAATCAGTTGAACTGTCATATATGCTGAGTGTGACCTCTTGATTACGTTCACGGGCATCCTGATAAACAACAGTGCCCCCTTGACTTTTATCAGCACCATCGACTACAGCAACACCATCAATCATGACATTTGAAGAAATGCAGTTATTGTGTATCGCATTCAATATGTTGTCTCCACCATATAATACCGCACCTACATGGGCAGTATTATAGACGATAGGCAATATGTATGAATAAGCCTGGTTATCACCAAATGTTACACTGTCGGCAGATAATTTAGAACCTCCGTCAAGATATATGGCACTTCCGTTAATAGCCTTATTGCCGTCAAAGGATGAATCTGAAAGCATCATTTCAGATCCGGTGGAATAAATGGCACCACCATAATCAGCAACATTACCGGTAAAGTTTGCCTTGATACGAATATCGGAAGATCCATTCAAATATACAGTACCAAGTGTAGCTGAATTGTCATTGAATACGGCATTTATCGTATTACCCTTAGAATTTTGACCCATTCGTATAGCAGAACCGTTTTTACCATTATTACTGATAAAATTACCTGTAATTATTGAATTTATCACATTTTTAGTCATTTCAATAGCTCCGCCACCAATACCATCAGCGGTGTTATTGATGAAAGTACCGTTTATATGAATGTCATCTGCCGGACCCTGGAAATAGATAGCTCCGCCTTCAAAACATGCATAGTTATCTTTAAAGTATCCGTTAATATTCACACTCTTTGCAGTATCTTGAAAATGGATTGCACCTGAATATCTGGTTAAAGCCTTGTTTCCTATGAATGTACCCTCAATATTTACATTTTCAGGATACCTGAAATATAGAGCCCCTCCACTTCCAGGTTCACCATTTTGACCTGCAGTGTTATTTATAAAAGTACCTGTAATGTTAACATTCACGGCTTTTTGATCTAAATATACGCCGGAACAATATTGAACAGCTTTATTTCCAATTAAATTAAGCTGGAATACTGAGTTTGTAACATCACCATAGAATTTTACCCCAGTAGCTTGTCTTGAAGTGTTGTTGATAAAAGTAAGATTAAAATTACACTTATCAAAAACAGTAGAAGTACCCGCATAAATAGTGGCTTGATTTCCTGCACGATTATCAATAAATTTAGCGAATATATTTGAATTTTTTACCGGTCGATTGAAATAAATAGCAGAACCATGGCCTTTAGAAGTACAATTTAAGAAAGTACAATTTTCAATAACCAAATAATTCAGATTACTTCCAAAGTATAACGCACCCCCATTACCATTAAAATTAGCATTCTTGAAAACTATGTTTTTCAATATTAAGTTATTAACAGCAGCAGAGGTAGTGAATATTCTGCTCTTGCCGGATGCATCGATTGAAAATCCCTTACCGTCAATCGTGATACCCTTTCCTATTGAAATTGCAGAACTACCTGCACTATTAATATAACTTTTATTCAATTCAAGAGTACCTCCAGCAGAAGTACTGTCAATTAAGCCTTTTAATTGACTGAATGACCCTGAATCAGCAGCCAATATATCATTATTGGTGGCCTTAAGGACATGATTTGAATCAAGTTCTACAGTTGAATTATCAGCTTTTGCCAAACTAAGAGGTGAGTTAGTAACTTCATCAACATCACTGCTGCCCGATTGCATGCTGACAGTAGTATCGGCATCAGCAGATGAAAGTGAAATAGGATCTACAGCGTTATTTAAATCCGAAGCACAAACTGTAGGTATTAATAATAATATTATTAGAAAAGCTAAAAATATTATTATGTTGTTTTGATTTTTCATTTCCTTTCTCACCTCCGTTAAGACCCTATTATAAAACAACGAAACAAATTAGGGAATAAATCATGATTAATTATCTTCCTCATCTTATATAAACATATGATATATTGGTGAAATTCGTATAATTTTTAGCTTATTTTATTAATCAATTGTATCAAAAGTAATGAATATTATACCAATTAGTAAAATAATATTATAAGAATATTATTGAACTTTAAAATTAAAAATATTCTTATTGAATATATTATTAAAAAAAAATGAAATAAAAAAAAATAAAAGTATGTAAATGAACATTCTTTTCCCATCACATTACCTGAAAGTAAAAAATTTCATATATAATATGAATAAACTTATCCAGTTAAGTTCAAAAGTATGAAAAGCACACTCTCAGCTAAGAGATGCAGTGAAAAAATGCATACTTCCCAAATCCCAAAACAATCCTATGCATTTGACTTGAAGCCGACAAGGGATGCAAACACAGATGCAACGCAAAGCAGCATTGAAATCAAGCAGGTTATCTGACAGCTGGTTATCAAAAGAGGATAGTACTGTTCTATTATAGGCACATTTCCCATTACGAATGCAAATACCAATGTCAGTATTCCCATACTCATTGCCTGGCCAACTGTACGCATTGTTGCAACTGAAGCTGATGCGACTGAAGTGTCTTTTGGAGGCACAGATCCCATAATGACATTCGTATTCGGAGGCGAGAACAGTCCAAAGCCTATACCATAGGCTATCATAGATACAACCAGAAATCCCATTGAAGTGGTGCTGTCAAGAGATGAAAACAGGAAAAGTGACAGGGTACCTAAAGCCATTCCAATAGCTGCCAGGATTTGTGGTACAAACTTATCTGACAATCTTCCGGCAATTGGAGCTAGCACTACCTGACACAATGGTGCTACAAGCAATATCATTCCTGCAGTCTGTGAATCAAAACCCTTGATGTATTGAAGGTGATAATTGAGTATTGTCATTACGGCATATGTAGCTAGGTATGCGCACAGAGATGCGAAGTTGGCAGACAGGAACTTGTTATTTTTGAAAAATCTGACATCAAATACGGGATATTTCTGTTTCAGCTCAATCAATGCGAATATTACCAGAATTATTATACCCAAAACGACCAGCAATATTCCAAGCGGAGTGTTTAGAATAGTAAATCCGTACATGAACAGCACCATTCCTATTCCGTAGGCAAATGATCCTTTGATGTCGAGAGGAATGTTTTCAAAGGAACTCCATTCTTCATCTATTCTAGTTAAAAGCAAAGCCAAAATAACAAACAGGAAGGGAACGCCAAAAAGCACTACGGATTTCCATCCTAAGTTATAGTTCAGGATTCCGCCGATGACAGGAGACAGTGAAAGACCTACATAAACACCGGTAATGTTTATGCCCAATGCCTTTCCGCGCTCTTCGGCAGGAAAAGCGTTCACAATCATCGCCATTGAAGTGACATTAATAAAAGAAAGAGAAATTCCTAAAATCAGCCTGCATGCAAGGAACTGCTCCTGTGATGTGACAAGCACATTGACTATGGAAATTATGATAAATAGAACTATGCTTACACATGTGACTTTCTTAAGCCCATATTTTCCTGAAATCTGGCCTGCCGGAACTGAAAGAACCGCCACGACCAATAAAAAGATAATTGTAACCCAATTTTGAACGATATTGCTCATATGAAATTCTGCTGCAATGGATGGAACGACTATAGTGACTGCATTGACAGCAAAAACAGTGAAAAATGACAATACCGTACAAATTATTAAGATTAAATTTTTATTCTCCATTGAGATATTATTTAAATTTTATATTATTTGAGTTTATTCATCAGGCCGGATTTCCTTGCATAATGGAACAAATAAAGCTGGACATAACCTGCATTGTCGCCGAACTCCTCCATTCCAAAATCACGAACCCTGGCCACACTGATATCCTTTCCATCAAAATACAAATGGGAAACTATGCGCTTTATCCATACATCTGACGGGAAAGCCTCTCTAAAGTTAAATCCATAAAGCAATATGCAGTCAGCCACTTTCGGACCGACTCCCGGAACTTCAAGCACGGTTTCAAAGGCCTCTTCATAGCTCATATTGAATATTTCACCAATACTGATTTCATCGGCAAATATTTCAGATGCCCTTCTCATGTATGGTGCCCTGTATCCCACTCCACAATCTTTAAGGTTATTTGTACACATTGAAATATCCGAAACACCTGATAAATCGGATTCCTCTTCCTCATCCAGATATACACCTAATAAATCAGAGCTTTTGGGAAATATGGAGTAGTCGCCATGATGGTCCCCCCAGTTCCTCTTTATCTGAGAAATCGACTTTGTCCATCTTTTGATTGAATTGTTTGCAGAGCATATCGATGAGATTACGCATTCAAAGGGATCAGGCGCCAAAAACAGTCTTAAGCCATTGCAGAATTTAGACATTTCCGTCAGCTCGGCATGATTGCCCAGATATTTATAGAATTTATCCAAATCAAAATCCAAATCGAAAATGTAATTTAACTTATCGCTGGCCTGCCTATACGAAACGTCACCGGAATAATTGAAATCTAAAAATTCGCCATATTGTTTGACATTGAAAATGACCTTATTGCCACCAATATCAACAACATTAGAAAAAGTACCGTCAACTTCACGCCATGGAGGCTGTGAAGTCTGGCCGGACAGTTGAGTTAACTCCAAATCAATAGGGGATTCGATAATCATAAGCGAACAGCCACATTATTTTCTTTCAAGTATTGCTTTACTGTACCTATTGAATACTGGTTAAAATGAAATATGCTGGCCGCAAGAGCTGCTGAAACATCGGTCTTTTCAAAGACTTCAAGGATATGTTTCGGTTCTCCGACACCGCCACTTGCTATAACCGGAATGTCAACAGCATCATTGATGGTTTTGTTCAAATCAATATCATATCCGTTCTGGGTTCCGTCCCCGTCCATACTTGTCAGCAGTATTTCGCCGGCTCCACGCTCTTCACATTCGATTGCCCACTGTATTGCATCAATGCCTGTGAATTCACGTCCGCCGTAGATGCTTGTGTCAAACCAGCAGTATCCCTTATCGGTTTCAATAACTGTCTTGTCAGGCACATCGTCAGGGTGGTCGACATATCTTCTTTTTGCATCGATTCCGATGACTACTGCCTGGGATCCGACAACCTTTGAAGCTTCAGTCAACAATTCAGGATTTTTGATTGCAGCAGTATTTGTTGAGCATTTATCCGCTCCGGCCTTAAGCATTTTAATGTAATCGTCGACTTTCCTTATTCCTCCGCCGACACAAATCGGCATGAAAACGTTTTCTGTCAGTCTGTCAATAACGTCAGCCATAGTGGCTCTTCTTTCATGGGAAGCAGTAATATCCAATACTACAACTTCATCGGCACCTTCCTCATAATAGCGTGTTGCAAGGTCAACAGGATTGCCTGCATACTTGATTTGCTTAAATTCAACGCCCTTTACAACTCTGCCTTCCGTAACCTGCAAATCACAGTCTAGACATGGAATAATTCTTTTAGTCAACATAGTATCAAATAAATAAAAAAAAGTAGAAATTTTTGTTTATTGGATATCCTTAAGCGGAATATCTTAAAACAAAACAGAGTATCGCTACAATAACAGTAGCCACGAGAACATGCTCAGGAGAAAGTTTTGGGCCTACACTTTCTTCATCAAAATATCTTACTAATCCTGCACCTGTTTGAGGCATGGAAATCTTATTATCTTTTTTTGCCATAGTAATCTCCCTTTAAGTTAATTGATAAAAATAATTGTATATAAATATTTTTTTCATAGTATATAAAGTTTAAATTTTTTCCTTTTTGATGACTTTGATATCACTGATTCGGGTATCCGGATACTGTCCGTCCTCATCTTTTTCAACTGCTTTTACCATATCCCATACAGTAAGCAAAGCAACACTTACACCAGTAATAGCTTCCATTTCAACACCAGTTTTGCCTAAAGTGTTGACGGCACAAATTGCCTTGATTTCATCTTCGCCAACTTCAAAATCCAGCTCTATTCCAGTCAATGCCAGCGGATGGCAAAGCGGAATTATTGAAGAGGTGTTCTTGACTGCCTGAATTCCTGCAATCTGGGCGGTTGTTAAAACGTTTCCCTTTTTGATTTCCTCATTTTGAATCAGATTGATTGTATGTTTATCCAGAAATATGCTGCCGCTTGCAACGGCCCTTCTTTTTTGATCGGGTTTACCCCCAACTTCAACCATATGTACTCCGCTGTCTGTCAAATGTGTAAATTCATCTGCCATAATATCTACTTCTCGCTTACTTCAATTACATCCAATTGTTCGCAAATAGCATTAACACCCAGGATTTCACTGATGTTAGGCTTGCTTCTTCCATCATCACCGGAAATCAGTTCCTTAATGTATAATCCCCCTTCGGTTTTAATGCGCATATTGAAGGAGGTGCCATCTATCATCTCATAAGACAAATCCAGAACATGCTTGATGCGCACTTTATCTGCACGACGCCTCAAAACCCTTTGAGGAGTCTGCTGGTGGATTTCATTCAAGTCTTTTATCTGTTCCAGCTTATCCATATCAATTTCGCCGTCACACTTTACAAGGGCATTATAGACCTTGTAGGTATCAGGAGATGATTGTTTGATTTCTGCTTTTCTTCTCCTTTCACAAACATGCAGATTATGATAGGAGGTTTTGCCTTCGTTAATGTGATTAATTTTCTCTTCTATCGAAGCCAGATCGATGTTTCTGATTTTTGGCTCCTTGATTTCCAAAACGAAAGGTCTTCCGGAACCAAGCATCAGCACGTCAATGTCTTCACGGCCGGCACCGTGGAATTTTGCTTCACGTCCTTTAGTCAATTTCAGGAAATGCTCGGAAATCAGCTCTTCGACTGATTCTGGATATTGCTTTCCTGTGTAGTTGCATTCCTCACAGCCCCTTCCCTTGCATTTTGTGCATGGCCATTTGGTTTGAGGAATTCCACGTTTCAGCTTGTTGTATTTTCCTTCAATATATAACGGATTAATCTGAATTCTGACTTTGGGCTCACCTGTAAGGTCAACGTTGAAAACTATATCCTGACTTTCGAATTCCGCTTCCTTGTCATATCTTTCCCAAATTCCAAGGCCGATAAGTCTGTTGACCTCCTTTTTGATGGTTTCAACATCAAGATTGAACTTTTCGGAAAGTTCCTCATCCCTCTCCTGGATATCCTTGCTGATTTTGGAACCTACAAGAAAAGTTTCGAACTCGACACCCAGCCTATTTATCTTATTGTCTATTTTTTCATAAAGGCCTTCGTCGAGCTTATCGAATAGGTTATCACAAACCGCACAGTCCACATTATCCAAATCAATTCCCAACTCCTCAGCTGCCTTGTTAGCCCTTTCGATATTGTTTGAGCCTTCGACGGTTTTGGACAGTTTGCGGCCAAGACAATTTTTACAGATTTTGCCGTCAGTTTCACTTATAATCTGTTTAGCTAATTCCCACATGTTATCTGTTCATGAATTGACCCATCATACGGTTCATTGCGCCGCCACCTAAACGGCCGCCACGTTTTCCTATTCCTTTCATTGTCTTTTTGGTGTTGTTGTAGTATTTCAAAAGCTCCTTGACTTCGCTTTCGTCTACTCCTGAACCTCTTGCAATCCTTCTTATACGTGACTGCTTGATGATTTTGGGATTCAACATTTCCTCTTCGGTCATTGAAGACATCATGATTTTATAGAGGTCTATCTTGTCCTCTGTCATCTTGGATGCCTCTTTTGTAATCTTGTTTCCCATGCCGGGAATCATGTTGAGCACCTGCTGCATCGGACCCATCTTGTTCATCATTTCAAACTGGTTTTTCATGTCCATCAGTGTGAACTTACCTGTCAGCATGTTGTTCATGGTCTTTTCTGCAACATCCTCATCGATGTTCTCCTCAGCCTTTTCTATGAGGGACTTGATGTCTCCCATACCCAGCAGTCTTGAAATGAATCTTTCAGGGTCGAAGAGTTCGAAGTCGTCGATTCTCTCACCTGTACCGATGAACTTGATTGGAGCGCCTGTTTCTGCTACTGCGGACATTGCACCCCCACCTTTTGCTGAACCGTCCAATTTGGTAATGATGATTGAACCGATATCTGTTGCCTGTGAAAATGCTCTTGCCTGTTCACCGGCCTGCTGACCGATAGTACCGTCAATAACAAGAATAGCTTCATTCGGATTGATGATATTGTCCAGCTCATTCATTTCAGCGATAAGGTCCTCTTCCTGCTTGTGCCTTCCTGCAGTATCGAAAATGATGACTTTCCTGTTTTTGAATTCCTGCAGACCTTTGCGGGCAAGGTCAAGGGCATCCTTGTTGTTTGGATCTCCGTACAAAGGCACATCCATTTCTTCAGTCAGCTGCCTTAATTGTTCATAAGCTGCCGGCCTCCATGTGTCTGTACATACGACCGCAGGATTGAAACCCTTTTTCTGTAAATATCTGCACAGTTTACCTATGGTTGTGGTTTTACCTGAACCCTGAAGCCCTAAAAACAGAATTTTATATGGCCTTTCATTGATGTCTAGACCTGCCGCTTCACTGCCAAGCAGGTTTACCATCTCTTCATAGATAATTGTTATAACATGTTCTCTTGGAGTGATACCTTTCGGAGGTTCCTCTTCAAGAGCTCTTGACTCGATTTTTTTTGATAACTCTAAAACTAATTTAATATTTACGTCAGATTGAATTAAAGCACGTTGTATGTCTTTTACAACCTCTTTAATTGTTTTTTTATCGATTACTGACATCCCTACTAATTTTTTCATCGTATTAGTAAGATTTTCTCCTAAACTTCCAAGCATTGCCATTGTAATCACTCTTATAAAAATTCATTTTCAGCAAATTATATAATTATATTAAGTTATACTTATATTTATAATAAGTTTTTATAATTATTTTTGTGATAGCATGTTAGAAGAAGTAATAAAATCATTGGAATCATCACCAATAGTAAAGAAAGGTGATTACAACTACTTTGTAAATCCAATAAGTGATGGAGTACCTGCAATGAATCCTCTAATGCTTAGGGAATTATCACTGGTTGTTCATAAGTATGCCGATTTGAATGTTGATAAAATCGTAGCCGTTGAAGCAATGGGAATCCATTTGGCTACCGCATTATCCCTTGCAACAGACATCCCGTTTGTCGTAATCCGTAAAAGGCAGTACGGTCTTCCTGGCGAAAAGGAAGTGTATCAGAAAACAGGTTACGGCTCATCAAACCTTTATGTAAACGATTTGCAAGAAGGCGAGAGGATACTTCTCATCGATGACGTGGTAAGTACTGGCGGGACACTTGTTGCGCTAATCAGAACATTGCAGGATATGGGTCTTGACCTCAAATCCGTAGTGGCCATAATCGACAAGGGCGACGGCAAGAAAATAGTCAAAAAGGAAACCGGCATAGACGTTCTATCAATCGTAAAGCTAGATGTTATTGATGGCAAGGTAGTTATCGAAAGCACAATTGAAGATTAAAATGTCAATGTATAACATGGATTTGGATAGGGTAATCCGAAAAATCAACTCCAAGGATGCTGAAACCGTAGGCCTTCAGTTTCCCGAAGGACTCAAAATGCAGGCAACAAAAATTGCCCGCAGGATTGAAGAGGAAACAGATGCAACAGTGATAATATCCGGAGACCCCTGCTTTGGAGCCTGTGATGTAAGCGACTATAAGATGAAGGGATCCGTTGATTTGATTGTTCATTACGGACACACACCACTCCCACTAAAATATGAGGTTCCCACAATATTCGTTGAGGCCTTTGCAGATATAGACATCAAGGAAAACCTGAAGCAGTGCCTTGATGCCCTTAAGGACTATTCCAGAATAGGCCTGGTAACCACAACACAGCACCTCCATCTGCTCAATGAAATCAGGGATTATCTGGAGGACAACGGCAAGGAAGTCGTTCTTGGCTCATCCAAATCAACCAGAAAGGGACAGGTTTTGGGATGCAACTTCTCATCAATCAAGAATCTTGATGCGGAAATATTCCTGTTTATAGGAAGCGGAAACTTCCACCCTTTAGGAATCAATCTCTTTTCAAACACCCCCGTCCTGGCATTGGATCCATACAATAATGAACTCAGGAGAATGGATGAATATGCAGACAGGATCCTTAGAATAAGGTTTGCAAGAATAACAAAAGCCGGAAGTGCAAAAAAATGGGGAATACTTGTATCCTCCAAAGAGGGCCAGTACAGAATGAAGCTTGCAAAGCAAATCAAAAAGACCCTGCAGGATGCCGGCATGGAGGCATACATAATTCTGGTGGACAACGTTACTCCTGATGCGCTGCTGCCATATATGGAATTGGAAGCATTTGTGGTAAGTGCCTGTCCTAGAATAGCTATTGACGACTCACAAATGTATAAAAAACCATTGCTAACTCCACAAGAACTTGAAATTGTTTTAAAGAAAAGAGAATGGGAAAATTATCAATTAGATGAAATATTATTCCATGAAAGATACAAATAGTTTAAATACTAATATAAATAAACTTATTATATTAAATAAAAATTTTTATAAATCTTTATTTTGGTGATTTTAATATGAGTATGGAAGATGAGCAAATTGTAATGCCTGGAGATAAATTAGGAATAATAGAGCAATATCTACCGGGAGAAGGTACTTATGACGATAATGGAGAAATAAAGTCATCAGTACTTGGTAATGTTAAAATTAATCAAAAAATGAAGGTCATATCTGTTCAAAGTGATGCTAAACCTGCTTTATTGAAAGTCGGAGATATCGTTTATGGACAAATAACCGATATCAAACCTCAAAGAGCCAATGTAAAAATAGACTGCATTAAAGACAATGCAAGACCATTGGCATTGCCGTACATGGGTGCAATCCACATATCACAGGCAAAAAAAGATTACCTCGAAAAATTATCCGATGCCTTTAGAATAGGAGACATTATTCAGGCTAAAGTAGTAAAAATTACCGGAGATAATGTTGATTTAGGTACTGTAGATGATGACTGTGGAGTTTTAAGAGCAATGTGCACCCGCTGCAGAGACTTTATGCACACCACTAAAAAGCAAAATGAGCTTCAGTGCAATACTTGCAACAAAAAAGAAAGAAGAAAAGTTTCTAAAAACTACGTTAATTAATTAAGGTTGATATAATGGATGAAAATTTTAAAATCATAGAAGAAAAAACATTAGAATTAACTTTCAGTGCGGAAGATGAAAGCCATGGTGTCTTCAACGCCCTCAGGCACATCCTCATGCAAGACCCTGATGTTGAATACGCTGTTTATAATATTGATCACCCTCTTACCGGAAAACCTGAAATGACCATTAAAACCAAAAGAGGAAAAAGACCAAGAGTAGTATTGAAAAAAGCAGCCGAAGAACTTCAAAAAGAAAGTTCAGAATTTAAAAAACTTATTGACGAAGCTTTATAGCTTCACCATTATTTTTATTGTGATTTAATGAGCAAATATAAAAAACCCTCAGTTACAGCAGACATATTCATTTTTGATGATGAATTTAACTTTATTTTAATCAAGAGAAAATTCGAACCGTATAAAGATTACTGGGCGATACCTGGAGGATATGTTGAATACGGAGAATCTGTTGAAGATGCAGCCGTTAGAGAAGCAAAGGAAGAAACCAACATTGACATTGAGCTTAATGAATTGGTAAATATTTATTCAAAGCCGGGAAGAGACCCTAGAGGCCATACTGTAACGGCAGTCTATCTTGCTCGTGGAAATATGGAAAATATGAAAGCTGACGACGACGCTAAGGAAATCGGAATTTTTCGTGAGGAAAATCTAGATGAAATCAATCTTGCTTTTGACCATGACAAAATAATTAAAGATTGTCTAGACAAGGCGAAAAGCAGTTTTTAAGGTATGCATTTAAATATCTTAAAGAAAATATTACATAAATGAGGAAGATTAATAAGTTTAACAAGGAGGAGTTAAATGGAATTTTGTCCTGAATGTGGCGCAATGTTACTTCCAAAAGATGGAATATTGAAATGTAACTCTTGCGGACATGAAAAAAATCTGGCGGATAACAATGACTATGAGGTATCCGAAGAAATCCAGGAAAGTGACAATGTCAAAATGCTTGGAGAAGATGTAGACGTTGGTCCAGTTACAAACGAAACCTGTCCCGAATGCGGACATGATAAAGCTACTTACAAATTATTACAAACTCGTAGTGCTGATGAAGCACCTACACGTATTTTTACTTGTACCAAATGTAAACATACTTGGAGAGCATACGACTGAGGTTTTTATATGAAAGAGTCTAAAGAAAAAGAGCATAGAATTTCCAATCTAAAGGACATGATTGATACCGTCAAGGATGGAGAAGACGGCATTGACTATGATGATATCGAAGAGGACACCGAATTGATTCAGTACCTCAACGATACAGGAAGTCTTGAAGATTTGGAAATTGATGATGAATTCATCTATCATCCAGACAACGATGATATCCATGCCATTAATTTAGATGAGAATCCTATTGATGAAGAATTTCTAATTAAAACACCGAAAAAAGTTGAGGAAGGTTTTAATGAAGAAAATCCAGAGGATGAAGATGAAGAATTGACCGGAGACATAAGCGATAGTTTCGACAATGTCCTGAATGCCAGAATCGGCAGGACCCCTGTTTTAGGTATAGTAAGTACTATTTTAGGTTTGATTTTAATCGTAATAGGTGCAATGATTTTCAGTTCTCGCAGTGACAGAGTAATTGACAATGTTATTTCTGGAGAAAACAGTTTCATTACCGTAATTTTCCTAATCATTGGAGTACTATTATTAATCTATGGAATTTACAAAGTTATCGGAATGAGGAATCCACTGCAAGGTATTTCCAATAGTATAGATTCTATTGACCATGAAGAAATCGAAAATACCGAAAATATTCCGAAAGAAGATCAAAACATCATTCCAAAAAGCAACATTCCATTAGACAAGGAATCTTTCAAAATAGGCGAATTCAATTTCGGTGACTTAAAGAAAAGTCTTAAAAAATCAAAATCTAATTCTGAACCTAAAACCACACCATCAGAAAATATCGATGATATTCCTCCTGCACGTGAAAAGCCTGATGAAAAAAAAGGTCTCACCGCCGAGGAAATCGAAGAGATAGAATACGAAAAAGTAAAACTTGAAAACGAGACTATTGACGATATTTTCGCTGAAGTTGAAGGCATTGAAGATATTCCTATTATTTCCTCTGATTCAAAAAAGGAAAAATAATAAGGAATACGTTTTTTTATTTTTTTATATATTAGGGCCTGTGGTCTAGTCAGGAATGACGCAGGACTTCGGATCCTGAGATCGGGGGTTCAAATCCCTCCAGGTCCGTTAATTTTTAACTCTAACAACTGCTTCTTTGAAAAAGTCAGGTATCAATGACCTGTACATAGGACTTTTGAACAGCATGTTTATGTCGCTGTCTATGATATATGTGTAGCATGAATCGTCTTCTGCACGCATTCCACGTCCATATGCCTGCATAAGGGTCATTACTGTTTTATATGCATACCATTTTTTATCCCTTTTCATTCTCATGTTGACCTGCTTGTCTCCCAGATATGGGAAAGGCACCTTATAGATTATCTGGAACCGGCACTTGTCATAAGGCAGGTCTACGCCCTCGCTCATGGAAGGTGAAACCAAAACCAACGGATTTTCATCCTTTTCAAAGAAATTAAGGATTTGCTCCCTGTTCTGTGACGAATGGGAAATCAAACGTGAATTGTTTAAATTTCGGGTAATGTACTGCTGGCATTTATAGCTGTGAGTGTGAATTAAACCCTTGTCCCCTTCATGCTTTTTCAAAATCTCCTGCAGAATAGGAATGGTTTTTGGAGCTGTCCTTTTGATTCTGTTGGCTGACATTTTTCCTGCCAGATTAAGAATTATTGGCCTTTTTTCCTTTGTAAACGGACTGTCGACCTTGATATGATACACTTCAGCAGGATTCAGACCCAACCATTTTGAAAACATCTTGTGGGAGAGAATTGTAGCGCTCATGAAAATGACAACATCCCCGTATTTCAGAAGGTTGTCCTTTGCATAGTGGTGAACCCTCAACGGCTTGAATGTGACTCCGAACTCATCAGTATCGATGACCCAATTCTTAGGTTCCCTTTCAAGGTTTTCTCTGAGAGTCTTTAGCCTGGCTATGGTTGAACGAATCCTATCCGCCTTGTTTTTGGTTACGTCCTTAAGCTCAATATCATCATAGCTTTCATAAATTGCTTCAATTTCCATTTTCCAGTCTTCAAGTTCGCCGTCCTTCAATGTCTCTTTGGAAATGATTTTGTTAATGTCCTTTTCAAGAGTCCTGTTGTACAGTGTGACCTCCATAGTTGACATCAGCTTGTTTTCAATGTTGTGGGCCTCATCCAAAATCAAAAGGGATCTTTTTCCGAAATGCTTTACGTAATTCAACTCGACAATGGCATAGTCATAGTTCATCAGAGTAATCGGAGAGTTGATTGCATTAGCTTTCTGATTCCAGTAATGGCAATGGCTTCCAGACTGGTAAAAGACTGCACCTCCAAATGAATCTTCAAAAGCCAGTTCCGCATCCAATGTAGGATTTTTGGCAACCCCGTATTGGCAAAAGAATTTGCTTGAGGTAGGTATTGTCTTGCATGTGCCCATGTCGCATGTAACCTCAAGATTATCGTTGAGGCAGGCGAAATTTCCTCTTCCCTTTACGAGAGGAAATTCAAACTCATCTGAATACTGTGACTGGAGCTGCTTTGTCATTGTCAATATATAGGCTGACTCATACATTTTTGCAAGGGTTGTTGCGATTGCAGACTTTCCCGTACCTGTACCTGCTTCCAGAACAATATACTTAAATCCCTTTTTGATTGCATCGTTGATATCCTGAATTATATCCAGCTGACCTAATCTAGGCTCTTCAAAAGGGAAGTTTTCAATTATTTCATCATCAATGTGAGGGTACAGTTCTTTTAAATATGCTGATGTTCCTTCATCAAGCTTATGGTTATCAACAGAATAAACTTCCGGAATCTCATCATCCAAAATTGATGATGTTCTTTTCTTTGTAAAACTGAATAAGGTTGTTGAACCTCCGGATTTCTTTTTGCCGGTAGTTCCACAGGTACAATTACTTTTAAGCATTCCGCAATTTGGACAAAACATAGGATTAGACATTAACATTATATTAGTTGGTATACTATAAATAAATTATAGGAAGAGCATTTGAAAAATAATTATCAAATCGAATAGCTATTAAATAAAGTGATTATATGACAAAAAAAGGAAAATTGATTGGAATTGGTGTTGGACCGGGAGATACTGAATTGCTTACTCTGAAAGCTGCAAAGGTTTTGGAGACCGTACCGGTAATCTTCTCACCAAAATCATCCAAGGAAAAGGAAAGCATTGCACTGTCAATTGTCAGGCCAATTATCAAGAAAAGAAAAGATTACAAAAGACTAATGATTGTAGAACCAATATTTCCAATGATTGAAAATAAGGAAGAGCTTGAAAAGGTCTGGACAAGCGCATCTGAAATGATTGCCCAATATCTAAACAGCGGCAGAGACGTTGCATTCATCACTCTGGGAGACAGCTCAATATTCAGCACATATTCATATGTGCAAAAGAAACTTAAAGGTCAATATGAAATAGAAACAATTCCGGGAATTACATCATTTACCGCCTGTGCTGCAACACGTAACGAGGCACTGGTCGAGCAGAACGACATTTTAACAATTGTTCCAAAAATCGATGAAAGGCTTGAAGAGGTATTGGAATACAGCAATTCCATTGTGCTTATGAAGGCTTCAAGAAACACATCAAAATTGGAAAGCACCATCGAGGAAAATGACAGGCCTAAAGAAATTTACTCAGTGCAAAACTGCACACGCGAAAACGAAAAGATAATTGAAGGATTTTCCCACGAAAAGCCTTACCTTACCACAACAATAATAAAATTCGAAAATGACTAGTAGTTACTAATCGGCAGAGGTTCAACCTCGAAAACACATCTACCATCACCCATCGTATAACATTGGATTTCAATTACACTGACTGGCAATTTGAAGTATTGTGTAAATAATGCTTCAAAAATTCCAGTATCCAAAAAGCAGGCTGGTTTTCCGGTTCTCGGAAGCAGTTCACATTCGAAACAGTCATAGGATGTTATTTTAATAATCTGACCTACTTCAAATGAAACCCTGCCCAAGCCTTTGGTTTTCCAAAAATCAGCGATATTTTCAAGGAAAATATCCAAATCCTCATCATACAATTTTTCAAAAAGAGAGTTGCCTATGCTGTTGCCTGTCTGCTGCAAAATAGGATCTATATTAATTCCTTCCTGAATAAGCATTGATTTCAGAGTGTGGAACAGCAATGTGGAAAATTCGGCATCATTTTCTATAAGATTTTCTATCAGATAATCTGCCTGAGTTTCCTTAATCTCATTAGGCTCAACAGCATTCACAGAACCAATATATTTGGAGTTTATATAGAAAATTTTCTTTCTGTTGTCTATAGGGTGATGTCTATAGGAAATAATTCCGCTTTCTCTCAAACCTTTAAGATGAACAGAAACAGTGGATTTTGACTTACCGACATTACTGACGATTTCTTCAAATTCCATATCACTATCCCTTAGCATTTCCAAAATAGTGAGTTTTACTGGACTTTTGATTACATTTACACCAACATTGTCTTCGGAGTTGGTGAAAATTTGTATTGGTTTTTGTTCTTTCATGTTAAATCTCCAAATTTATACACTTATATTTAAAATCTTTAATTAATAAATATAACTAAAATTAAATGATTATACTATTGTATAGAAATTTTAAAGAAATATTGAAGATTGTAAAAAAAATTAAAACAAATTAATACGAACTGTTCGTTTTAATCCAACAAAATAGTTCGTATACCCAATAACCACAGGCCATAAAACCGCTAAGGCAGGCTTTGAAATCATCAAAAAATCAGTGTAAATTACATTAGACTATGAATCATATCCCAAACAGATTCCCTGCATTGCGTGAAGTTATCTCAATTACTTCACTTTCGCTCATGCCAAGTTCATCTGCAATTTTTCCAATTACATACTTCAGATTCAGGGAAGTATTCTGCTCTCCCCTCTTTTCTTCGGGAGCCATATATGGAGAATCAGTCTCTACAAGAACATGGTCAATGCCAATGTTTTTAAGCACTTTTCTTGTTTTCTTATTGTTTTTGTGAGTAACCGGTCCGCCGATTCCTATATAAAATCCCAATTTGATAAAATCTCTGGCCATTTCAGCCGAACCCCCATAGGCATGAAGAGATCCGACAACATCATGCCTTTTAAGTATGTCATAAGTATCCTGCATTGCCTTTCTGGAATGCACTATCACCGGAAGGTCATGCTTTTCAGCCAAATCAAGCATCCTATCAAACAGCCCGATTTGCATGTCCCTGTTGTCCTTTGTATGATAATAGTCTATGCCAATCTCGCCTACTGCAACCACCTTGTCATTGTCAAGCTGACTGTCCAGAAGCGAAATATGCTCATCAGTTATTTCATCGGCAAAGGAGTAGAAATATCCTAAAGCAGCGTATACGTTTTCATGTCTGGCAGCTAGCTCCAAAACCTCCAGATTGCTTTGAGGGTCGGTTCCGTTCACTATCATGACTATGTCATTTTCTGCAGCCTGCACTATAATCTCCTCGGCATTTTCCATTTCGCTTGCATAAACATGGCAATGCGTATCTATCATCATAAATCATCACTTAAAAGATTTTTTGCATAAGTTTTTATTGTTTCGGCTTCAATTATTATATAATCAATTAGATTAAATTAAATTTTTGGTGAATGGAAATGGAGGATAAGTTTTCAAGAACAGAAATGCTGATTGGAAATGACGGACTGAAGAAACTGAGCGAATCAAAAGTCGCTGTTTTTGGTCTTGGGGGCGTAGGCTCTTATGTCTGTGAAGGACTTGTCAGAGGAGGAATCGGCAATTTCGTTTTGATAGACTTCGACAAGGTAGATGAAAGCAACATCAACAGACAACTGATTGCAACATCAAAGACTGTCGGCAGGCAAAAGGTCGACTTAATGAAAGAAAGGATTCTGGAAATCAATCCCGATGCCAATGTTGAAGTTTACAGGGAATTTTATATGGCGGATTCGCAAAGCGACATCATTACCGAGGACTTGTCCTATGCCGTTGACTGCGTGGATACGATAATGGCAAAGATTGCAGTCATATGCAAATGTGATGAGCTGAATATTCCGGTAATCTCCTCAATGGGGACCGGGAACAAACTGGATGCGACAATGTTTGAAGTGGATGACATCTATGAGACATCCGTATGTCCGCTTGCCAGAATAATGAAAAAAGACCTCAGAAAGAGAAATATAGAAAAGCTTAAGGTAGTCTATTCAAAGGAACATCCTATAAACACCAATGACTGTGAAATAAATAAGGATAAAAAATTCAAGGTGAAGGGAAGCGTTTCCTTTGTTCCTTCTGTTGCAGGACTGATAATTGCAGGCGAAGTAATTAAAGACATTGCAGGCAAATAACGATTAGTTTAATTCAATTTAACGTATAATTATTAAGGAGACAATAGAAATGGCAGATGAAAAATCCGCAAGTGACAATGCAAACCGAATGAGCAAAAACGAGTATTATCTTGCAATTGCCCTTGCAGTATCAAAAAGAAGCACATGCTTGAAAAGACGCTATGGAGCAGTAATAGTTAATAACGACGAGATAGTAAGTACAGGATACAATGGAAATCCAAGAGGAGAGGAAAACTGTTGTGACAGAGGAAACTGTCAAAGAATGAACCTTCCGTCCAATTCAGGCAACTACAACGATTGCTTTTCCGTTCATGCAGAACAGAATGCAATGATAAGTGCAAGCAGGAACGAAATGCTTGGCTCAACCATTTTTCTTGCCGGAGAAAAGTATGATGACGGCTCATGGGTAGAGATAGATGACGCAGAGCCTTGTCCGATATGCTTCAGAATGATAAAGAACTCCGGAATTGACAGGATAGTCAGCCAAAAAGGAATCATGAATCTGAGTAAGGAATCTGAGATGTAATATCCCCACATATGCTGAAGGCATTGAAAATGTCAGACGATACACTAAAAGAGCTGAGAGAGATAACAAAAAACAGGCAATGCTGGAAAGCAAGTCTTGATGATGTTGCAACCAAATTGAACAGTGATTATTCGGTTGCCGTGAAGGCGAAGGCATTATGGCTTCTTGGAGAGATGGGATTAAAACATCCTGCAGAAATAGCCTGTCATGTTGATGATATTGCAGGATTTATGAAAGATGATGATGCCAAACTTCGTGAAAGGTCAGCCAATGCAATGGGAAGAATAGGACGGGCAGACAAAAATCTTGTAATTCCCCATATGGACAGATTAATGGAAATGAGATATGACGAATCAGAAAATGTCCGTCATGCATTTGTCTGGGCCTGTGAAAATATAGCTTCGAATGCTCCCGAGCTGTTTTGTGAAAGACTGGAGATTTTCTATGAAATGATTTCAGATCCCGGAGAGAAAGTCAGGATAGAAGCTCCCGAAATGTTCAGGGTAGTTGGAAAAAGAAACCCCGATTGCGTAAAGCCTTATCTGAAGAGGTTGGAACTGATTGCAGAAAATGACGACAACCCCACAGTTCGAATACACAGCACCGGTGCAATCCGAATTACAAAAAAAACTCTGAATAAAGGTTTATGACATATGCAAATTTTGATGAAACACTTTGCAGAGATATAAAAAACATTGAAAAACTAATTTTTAAAACTTCTTGTATATGCCCAGTCAAAATTGGGATTGAAATTTGAAAACCTTGTCGTTAATGTGAATTGCATGTCATTAAATTAAAACTATAAAAATAACCATTGATTTTATTAAGCATATCTTGCAGGAAATTACTGGAAACTTTTTCGTCATTCTTACTTCATGGAATTCGGCATGAAAATTAAATGACTATCTTAATAACATCATGAAAAATTTTTTATAAATTTATTACTTAAATATAATTATGTATAGTTTCATTATTTGTGTTATAGCATTAATCGCATCGTACTTTACTTATGCAAAACTGGTTGAAAGGTCAGTCGGCGTTGATGAAACACGCGAAACTCCAGCATACAGACTGCAGGATGGGGTTGACTACGTACCGATGCCTCTAGTAAAGAATTTTTTAGTGCATTTTTTAAACATTGCCGGTCTGGGCCCAATTTTTGGAGCCATACAAGGTGCATTATTTGGTCCAGCGGCATTTATATGGATTACATTAGGTACAATCTTAATTGGAGGGGTTCATGACTACTTCACAGGATTCATGTCCGTGCGAAATGATGGATTGACCATGCCTGATATCGTTTCAAAGTATTTGGGAACCAGAATCAGAAAACTTGTTGCCGTTCTCATAATTATTACTGGAATTCTTGTTGCAACCACATTTGCAAAGGGAGCTGCAGATTTAATCAGCGCCCTAACTGGCATACCACTACTTATTTGTATAATAGTAATATTCATTTACTTCTTGATTGCAACCGTATTTCCGGTAGATAAACTTATTGGAAGAATATACCCTATTTTTGGAGTATTGCTATTGCTTATGGCAGTGATAATGCTAGGTGGACTAATCCTTAATCCATCATACTCCATTCCGGAGTTTACAACACAGGGATTGTATTTAACTGACAAAAACATTTTTCCATTTCTGTTTGTTACCGTTGCCTGCGGAGCAATTTCAGGTTTTCACGCATCCCAATCTCCAATAGTTGCACGATGTATTGAAAATGAAAAGGACTCCAGGCCGGTATTTTATGGTGCAATGGTTGTGGAAGGTTTGGTTGCTCTTTTCTGGGCAGCAATTGCAATGGCATTTTTCCACGGCCAGCCTCAACTTGCAGCAATCTACGGCGCACAGCCTGCAGTGGCAGTAAAGGAAATGGCAACAGTATTGGTAGGACCTGTCGGTTTGGTTTTAACCATCATAGGAGTTGTAATCTGTCCAATAACATCAGGGGACACTGCACTTAGAAGTTCAAGAATAACAATTTCAGATTCATTGAATATCAACAATGAGAAAATAATGACAAGGCTGAAAATAGGTATACCATTGTTTTTAGTATCATTCGGATTGACATTTATTGATTTCAGTTTGGTTTGGAGATACTTTGCATGGTCCCAATTGATAGTAGCTACAATAGTTCTGTATGCAGCAGCAGCCTATCTGATGAAAAACAAACAGCATTACATCCTTGCATTAGCTCCAGCAATAGTTTGTACTTTAATTGCATTTGCATACATTCTGCAAGCTCCGGAAGGTTTAAGATTGCCTTCAATGATATCTAATGTAATTTCGGTCATTGCAACGGCAGTCACCACAGTACTATTCCTTAAACAATACAAACCAAAGTCGGAAACTCAAACTGACCAATAATTTAAAAACCTAAGCGGCTTTAATTAGTCGCTTAAACGTTTTTAAATATATTCTTTTTTTAAAATATTTATTAAAATACAATTTTTATGATGTAAACACGTGAGTACATTCGAAAATTATTCTTCAGATAATCTTTGGCCCAAATCATAAGCTTTAGCACAGTCTTTAGGAAACTGCACTTCCTTGATCTGTTCCTTGTGTTCGGCATCGAACATGTTGTTTAGATATAAATCGTACTTTTTAAACTGCTTTGTGTCATAAGCATACAATGATTCACATTCACCAAAGATTGCTGTGAGATATCCCCTCATGATGGCCAGCTGGTCTTCACCGTTGAAATAATCCATTTCTTTAGGGACATTCATTGTGTATATCATTGCTGTTTTTATTTTCTTTTTGATTTTTGAAACCCTATTGCCGTCATCGTCTAAAACATAGGTATCGGCTGCAAAAAGCAATCTTTCAATTTTCTGAGTTTTTCTTCAGATGGCATGCAAAACAGCTCATGCATCCCTTAAAATCATAAGTGTACAAATCAATGTATTTCACATTTGCACCGTTATCTTCAGCACCTTCAGCCACATTTTTGCAAAGCTCTGCAGTGTTTCCCTTTTTTCTAGGACTTGCATTAATAACTATCAAATTCATAATATAGACTTTGGGATTAATGGTAAAAAATATATTTACATTAATTGGTGAAAAAAAGTTAAAAATTCATTTAAATTAAAAATAGCTATTAAAGATATGGAGAAATTAACTTCAATAGCTATTGTAGACAGTGAAAGAAACCTATATTATCTCACATATAAATTTCGTTTATTGTTAATTAATTCTATATCGATGGAGAAAATAATAACTAAAAATTGTTATGCTCTCAATTAATAGTTATTGGCTAATGATGGATTTATCAACATAGAAATAATTAATTCGAAAAATAATCAAATATTCTCTATTCAACTATTTTTCTAACATTAGTAACGCATTACTAATCTTAGAAAGATAATTAGAAGGGAAGAATAGTTATTGAATAAATAACTATTCTACATATGGCTAGATATTAACTATTTTCGATGATTATAATTCTAATGGACCCAATTTGGTCAGAGTATCATGGAATTCTTCCATTGTCCTTTGGAATTTTTCACCTTCTGATGCTGATATCCATTCATGGCGGAATCTTTCTTTTTCGATTCCGAATTCTTCTAGAATGTCTTCAACGATTTTTGATCTTCTGGACCATTTGTAGTTTCCTGCGTCATAGTGGCAGTCTCCAATATGGCATCCTCCTACAAATACTCCGTCTGCTCCTTCCTGGAATGCTTTGAAAATCATTGAAGGGTTGATTCTTCCAGAGCACATTACACGAATAATTCTGATGTTTGGTGAATATTGCATACGTGCTGTTCCTGCTGTATCTGCTCCACCGTAACAACACCAGTTACATAATAAACCTACTATTTTTAAATCGTCTGCCATCTAATCACCTCATAATTCGGTTTTTTCTGGACTGTATAATGGAGGTTTAATATCATCTGAAACTCCAGCTACATAGCCAGTTCTATTGTAGTATTTTTTCTGCAATTTGTCAAAGATTAATGAAACAGGAATGTCCATTGGACATACGTCATCGCATTGTCCGCAATCCACACAGCTGAAACTCATGTGAGATAATCTTACTCCCTGGAACGCAATAGGGGTTGGCGGAACTGTTGTTTCATCTTTGAAGTATGGCTTATTTAGTTCACAGTTTTCAAAGCACCAACAGATTGGACAAACGTCACGGCATGCATAACAGCTAATACAACGACTCCATTCATCCATTTCGCTAACTAACGGATAGCTTGCATCCTGAACCTTTTTAGCCATTTTAATCATTATGCCTTCGACTTTTTCTCTTCCATCAATTGCTCCTTGAGCAGGATTTTTTGTTTCGATAAGTCCTGCTTTTTTAGCGCCATCTATTAATTCCTGACCTTTTTCATCGTTGATTTCAATGAATGTCCAGCCGTCTTCTGCTCCCCAGTTTCCACAGGCGATGTTTGCTTTTCTTGGGATTTTCACATCACATCTTTGGCAGTTGTTACGGCGACCATATCCTTCCTCTTCGAGGTCGTGGATTTTCACAGCTTCTTCTGAACCGTCTGCAAGTTCAATTATGAATTTACCTTTGTCGATTTCCTCGCTGACAACATCATCAGGGTCAGCCTCGTAGAAAAGGTCAATCATTTTCCTGCCGCTAACAGGAGATACAGTTCCTCCACAGTTTAATCCAATCAGATAAATATTGTCCTTATTAATTTTATGTCTTGTTATCAGTTCCTCTACAGCCCTCATGTCACATGGTTTGACTGTGACTGCTACTTTTTTATCAAATAAGTATTTTTGAACAATGTCCCCAATCATTGTTGGAGCGCAATGGTAAGATCCGGCTGTCTTTAATAAATCATCAGATTCTGTGATGAATGTTGGGGTTGCATCGTATACATCATTTTGAGGACTTAATGCCAAAACTCCGTCAACTATTTCCTCATCTAGCAAATACTTTAGAATACTTGTTACAGCTCCCCCACATTCGCCAGCATTGTGAATATCATCATTTTGGGATTTTGCTAAAACGTAACTCATATAATCACTATCCATTTAATTTTTCAATTATCTCAATTTCACTTAAAACATCTGATTCGACTGCAGCGGCAAACATTTGGGTTTCACCCATTGCATTTACAAATGACCCGTCCTTTTCAAGCCATGTTTTAATTGGAACGACAATGTCTGAAATTTCAGTTGTTTTGTTTGAACATGGAGCGAAACTGATAATTTTTGATATCCTTGCGAAATCAAAGTCCAATTCAGCAGCAATATCATCATTGAAAACCAATAAGACCTTGGTGTTTTCCAATAATTCAATCATTTCATCTGATGATTTGGCCTCCATGATTCCTAAAGTACCTTTAGAATTTGATTTGCTGAATACAGGCAGACATTTGCAGTTCAATGCTTCAATTTTATCCAAATCATCCTGTGAATCAACATAATTAAATACTATTACTGAAGAGTCGTCAATATTGCCCTTGTTATTGTCTAAAAATTCCTGAACTGAAGAATTTGATGTTTCATCAGCAATATTGAAAGTGACTGAGTTTTCGGTTTTCCCCAATGCATAAATTTTTGCACCGTTTTGCTTTGCATGGACTATCCTTCTTCCAATTAACGGATTTTCATATAGTAAATCTCCAATTACAAAGACTTTGTCCGCACCTGCAACTTCATCATATGAAGCAACATCAGCAAAATCCTTCAGGTTGTCTGCATAAAAAGCAATATTGTAATTTTTAGATTCACCGAATTCCTTTATAGCTTTAATTTCTTCAATATCATTGCTGCCTGAACAGATTAAAGTTACATCAGAACTATCGGCAGAGTTTAATTCTTTTGATACTTCTTCAATTGCTTTTTCAACATCTACTTCTGATTTTGACACAAATGCCTTCTCAAATTTGTTTTGATAACAGTCAATTGAGTTTCTTCCATTTAAACAATTTTTTCCAGCATTTACAGGATGTCTTTTATAGGGAAATGTTCCCACAATTTCTCCATTGTTTATAATAACATTAAGTCCGCAGCCTACACTACAAGACGGACATAATGTATGCTTAATCTCCAACATATATACATCACCACAATTAGTTATAGAGAGTATTAGAAGTGTTCACTGTCTAAATTTGAATATTCTTTCTTTGATAAAATATGAACGGATTCCCGTGTTATAGAAATCATATCCATCAGAACATTACATGCATGATAAAAGACCATCTGAGAAACTTCATCGTGAATGAATTCCTCAAATAAATCTAATTTTATAATCCCCTCAACTTTAAAATTTAAATTAAAATTTCCACATGACTTTAGAACTATGTTGAAATTTATCTTTTCTTGATCGGTGTTGGTGTATTCGACAAACCAATCAATATCCAAATTTAAATTCGTATTTTTAGGATTTATATCATCTCTAATCAATCCAATTTTTTGCATGCAAATTTCCATTATACTCCCAACCAGTTAATAACAATTATAAAATTAGGCATCTAATTATATAATCTAATTTTTCTTGGGAGTAATAACAATATAAATGTTTTTAAAGTATTAACTTTAATATTTAAAGTTTAATATAAAAAATAAGCATTCATAAAAGTTTAATTTTTAATTGAATGAATTTAATTATCGTAAATTAAATTTAATAATCTCATTTTCAGTTTTATAAATTAATTATTACTTTTTAAAAAAATATGAATTTCGATAATTAACGTTTAAATTAACAATAAAAACATCTAAACCAATTTAATTAAAAAAAATACGATAATTATGATAGTATAGGAGGTAAAAATATTTAAAAAAACGGATTGAATGACATGAAAATTTTAACATTAAAATCTGATAGTAATACTTTATCTAAAATTATTACTACTCAAAGACATAAAAAATTATAATAAAGTATTACAAATTCCATGAGATATTACAAGATACTTACATATAAATAATTTATACCGCAGCAGATAAGTATTTATCCAAAAATACATCGTCTCAACAAGTTGACAAGATCGTGATAAAAAAAGAGAATATCATCACATCAGATCAAATATTCCCTTAAATCATCACCAAAAAAACAAGTAGTTCAAAATTATCCAAACTAATGGATTACTTTGATAGGTTTGATACAAAATGACTCAAGATAATTAAAAAATGCTTTTAACTATCTTTCTAACATTATTATTTTCACAATAATCTTAGAAAGACAATTTAAAGATAGAGTAGTAAATAGCCTCCTACAGCTATTTACCAGAGTATATGATATTTCAAAATCGAGGTTTTTATCATATTAATTATCAATAATCATGATAATCTAATAAATAATCACTAGTAATAACATATATAAAGCTTACTAAAGTAATACTTTATAATTTACTTAAAAACAATTCATAATTTGATAAATTTAAAAAATATTGTATTTTAGAAAATTTATGAATAATCAAAGTCAATATTATCCGTATGAATAAAATCAAGAAGACATGTATGACCGTTAATAATTTAAATCAGATATTGAATAATTAAATAAAATTCAAATAATTGAAAATTTAAGAAACCAAGATAGTAAAAAAATTCTATAAATAAAAAATAAAAGAATTAAAAATGGATAATTTAGAAAATAAACTATCAAAATCAAATAATTTAAAAATAAAGCAAGTAAATATATATTTTATATAAAAATAATAAACAAGACCAAAATATCAGATGCCCCTTATGTCCTTGAAAATAAAATAAAATAAATACATTATTTATTTAGGTAAAAAAACGAATAAAATTTCAGTTTATTAAAAACAAGAACAAATGAACACCAAATAAATCCAATGAATAAAAAGTCAATTAAGTAATACTTTTTTTAAAAATAATACTATTTAAATTAATAAAAAATAAAAAATAATTATTACTAAAAAGGAAAATGACAAAATGCCTTATACAATAGTCAAGGCATCAGGCACTTTTTTAAGTACGTTTTCCTTAACAGGAATCATTGTTGATGATGCAATAGAAAAGTCTGCATTTTCAGCTGCAATTTTATCATCTTTCTGCGGAATGACTGTTGCATTCAATGCATCCTGCAGATTATCAACGGTATTTTTCAATACCCATTCGTCAACATCAGAAATGATAATCTCATCCACATATCTATCAAGCTCATTAGCGATTACCCATGATATGAATCTTCCGCCATGTAGCGCGATAGTATTCCCTTCAGCCAAATTAACAATATCCTCCAAAGTGTGCTTCAATTCTATATTTTGATACATTCTGGAGTTGATTAAAGTTGCCCAATGTGCATCTCCAACATGGTACGCACCTATTTTTCTTGGATATACATAATCCGGTCCAGCTATCTTAACGGCAGTAGCTAATGAAAGCAAATCGTGTTTTTGAACTGGAAGTCCTCTATTAGGAAATTCTTCATTGATGATTTGAATGATTCGAGGGAGTCCGAATTTACCTCTTCTTGCAGTTCCAGGCTCAAATCCGCACATATAACCATGATGATTTTTTGGAAAACCTGTAATAACCATATTCAAACCGGAACGCAATCCCACACGGACTTCATGCTCATAGGCACCATTTGTTGCCACCACTTTTCCGGGAGACAATATCCTTGCAGCAGCAATTGTTTTTGCAAAGCTTTCAGTTGTGTTTTCACATCTGTTGAAAGGACCTCCTTCAACAACTATAACATCAGCACCGATTTCAATGGACTTTTCAAATCCAGTAATCACTTCATCGTAACCGTCGCCGACAAACATGATTGATTCCAAACCCCTGCCATATTTTTTGGCCAGCTGTGCAATGTCTTCGGCTTCTCTTAAAGGTGCCGCATGTCCGTCACCGGTTTGTTCGCAAGTAACATTGACCGCAACAGATGATGATAATTTAACCCATTCCTCCTTATCATCCTTTTGCTCCAATTCTTTATCAATCAGACGCTCATGGATTCTTCCTCGAGGACACTCAGTAAATGCAGGACCCTTATTATAGCATTCACCACCACACCCGCTGATATTTTTTGGAAGTCTCATAGCACCGTTTTCCCCGAAATGATCCAAATCCAGAGGAACATCAACAACTTCATGGACTTTTCTCATTACTTCAAGCCCACTCATTCCAAATTTTTCGCCTATATCTGAAAATGCATAAGCGCAAATATGGATTGGAGCACCAATCATATCCGACAATCGGCAATTGCCCAACAAATCCATTAATTCTAAATCAGATGCGCATGTTCCAGCAACAACCTCAGTCAAATCACAACCTAAGGGAAATCTTTTAAATTGCATCCCAAGTTTCATTGCTTCATCCATTGAGAGTTCTGAAATTGCATCAACAACAGACCCCACATCCTTGTCCATTTTTGAAATTTCAATTGCCGCCTCATCATCATGAACAGCTTTTTTTATTAAATCATACATGAAAAATTCTCCAAAATTAAGTTTAACTAATATATTTTTCAGTGAAATCTTGAATAAATATGTTTCGATTTAGGTTTACCTAAAATAGATTTAAAATAGTAATATAACAAAATAAAAAGTATTACTAAATCTAATCATAACAAAAAATTAGTAATAACAGTATTACAAAAAATAAAAAAATGCTACAATAAATAATACTAAAAAAAGGGTAATAACAAATTTTAAATAGTACTATTTTTTAAATATAATTTATTACTGCATGGAATAAAACTACCATAATTTTTAATACTTAATGGGTCTTCTCATTAAGTCCATGCAGTAACATTCGAATAGTATGAACTTTTATAAAAGTTCATTTTAAAATAAGGAGACAAAAAAATGGTTCTTTCTAAATTAAAAGAAAGATTCAGTAACGATAAAAAAGGAGATAAAAAAATGAAAGTAGCAATTTTAGGTGCCGGATGTTACAGGACACACGCTGCAAGTGGAATTACCAACTTCTCAAGAGCTTGTGAAGTTGCAGAAGCAACTGGAAAAGAAAACATTTCTATGACCCACTCAACCATTGAAATGGGTGCAGAATTATTAGAATTAGCAGGTGTAGACGAAGTAGTCGTATCAGATCCAGTATTTGATGGAGATTTCGTTGTAGTAGATGATTTTGATTACGCAGAAGTAATTGCAGCACACAAAGCAGGAAACCCAGAAGATGTAATGCCTGCTATCAGAGCAAAAGTAAATGAATTAGCAGAAACCGTACCAAAACCAGCTAAAGGTGCTATTCACTTTACTCACCCAGAAGACTTAGGTATGAAATGTATTAACGATGATTCTGAAGCTGTAGCTGACGCTGACTGGGTAATGACCTGGTTACCAGAAGGAGGTATGCAACCTGACATCATCAAAAACTTCGCTGATGACATTAAAGAAGGCGCAATTGTAACCCACGCATGTACTATCCCAACTACTGGATTAAACAAAATCTTCGAAGACTTAGGAACCAACGTAAACGTAGCTTCCTACCACCCAGGTGCTGTACCAGAAATGAAAGGACAAGTATACATTGCTGAAGGTTTCGCAGACCAAGCTTCCATTGACACTTTAATGGACTTAGGTCAAAAAGCTAGAGGATCTGCTTTCACATTACCTGCAAACATGGTTGGTCCTGTATGTGACATGTGTTCCGCAGTAACTGCTATTACCTATGCAGGTATTTTAGCTTACAGAGACACTGTTACCCAAATTTTAGGTGCTCCAGCAGGATTTGCACAAATGATGGCAAACGAAGCTTTAACCCAAGTAACCGCATTAATGCAAGATGAAGGTATCGACAAAATGGACGATGCTTTAAATCCAGCTGCATTATTAGGTACTGCTGACTCCATGAACTTCGGTTCCTTAGCAGAAATCGTACCTACAGTATTAGATTACTTAGGTAAAGACAAATAAACACGATAAGTTAAATTGTTGATTTTTATCAACAATTTTTAACTTATTTTTTAATTGTTACCCGTTAGCCATTAAAAAATAAGTTAATTTTATATTAAAGATAAAAAAAATTAAAGCCTGGTGTTAACTTGATTGATGAAATTTTAAATAGAGCAAAACAAGGACAAGAATTAAGCGATGAGGAATTTTTAGAATTGTTGAATATCGATAATGATGAAGATTTGGAAAAATTGTTCAAGACAGCTTGCGATATAAGAGATAATCAATCAAAAGTAATCAAATTAACATCAACAGTCCACCTTACAAACAAATGCCAAATCCAACCTAGATGTGAATATTGCGGATTTGCAGAAGAAACATCTGAAAAAGGATATTATAATGCATTTTATAAATCAAATGAAGAAATATTGAATGCAGTAAAATCCATTCAAGAGGCTCACATTCCCCGCGTGAGCTGTTCTGGAGGGTATGGATACAAAGGAAAACAGGCAGTAAATGCCTGCAGAATTGTAAAGGGACATTCCGATTTGGAAATTCTTGTAAATGTTGGTGGAGATTTAACCGAAAAATCCGTGCAGGAGTTAGGCGAACTGGGCGCAGATACAATTTGCTGCAACTTGGAAACTATAAATGAAGACGTGTTCTATCAAAGAAAACCTGGAGACTCACTGGATCAAAGAATACTAACTTGCAAAAGAGTGAGCGATGCGGGAATCGGTCTCTCATCAGGACTGCTTTTAGGCCTTGGTGAAACCAAGGAAGACAGGATAAAACACCTGCGTTACTTATCCAACTTCAGAACCCTGGAAGAAATTCCAATTATGGGATTTAATCCATATGAAGGCACTCCAATGGAAAATCATCCTGCATTTCCATTAAAAGAACAGCTGAAAATGGTTGCCATTACAAGAATAATGTATCCCGAAATCACAATCACAATGCCCACACCAACTGTAGGCCCTGAAAATGTGGAATTTTCATTGAAAGCGGGTGCAAACAACTTGGCTACAGTAATAGCTGACAATTATCCTCATGAGGTTAAAGGAGTAGGTTCTCCCGAATACGGAAATTATACAGAAGTCGTCAATGTCATTGAAAAATTGGATTTGATACCTCAAACTATTTAATCACTTTTTTTAATATATGATAATATGGCATTTGAAAAGATGATAAGAAATGCATTTGAAGAATCCGAAAACGACTGCAGATTTGGAGATACTCTAGAGGAAATTGCAGAAATTCAGGATTACATAAAAAATGCTGAAAAGATATGCATACCCAATAAAAATGGAATTAAAGTTGAAGTATTGAATAGGGTTTTAAATGAATACGAACTGCCTCAAGCTGAAATACTTCAAATCAACACAAATACCGCAGATACCAGCAGAATTCCAGCACTGTCAAAGGCATATATGGCACTTGACCAAAGCGATGCAGATTTGATAATAGCCAGAGGACGTTTAGGAATTCCGGGTTCCGGATCACTGCTTATTTTTATAGACAGCAAGGGAAGAATACTTACTGCAGGAACTTCCCCCTCACATGCAATTCACAAAAAGACAATTGAAGAAGCAGTTTATGAAGAAGCATGTGAAGCCCTTGAAAAGATTGGTTTTAAAAAAATTGAAGGTTAAAACATGGATATCGATACTGGAATAACATCTGAAGTACTTACAATTAAATCTGAAACCAAACTAATTGATATATTTAATGAAATTATTTCAAAAAAGTCAGAAGCTGTTTTCAACTACATTGAAAGTTTAAATTTTTCCTTAGATGCCAAAATAATTGTTATCGGAACATATTTTACAGGAGTAGGAATTGTTAAAAAATTAAGCAAAAAATATGAAAACATATTATTGATTGATATCTATCCTCATTTGGAAGGCTTGCTTTATACAGATGTTGGAGGTGAGCTAAAAAACAATGTTGATTTTTCATCCGACCTCGATTTAATCTATTCCGGAGATGTTGTAATTGACACAACAGGTTTTGGTGGCATCAATGTTGAGCAGTCCTCAAAATTTGATGTTGATGCATTCATAATAGAAGATCCGATTGCTGAAGACAATGATATCCTTTTGAAGGATAAAAACAACATTGACGAAAGATTAAGTGCAGTCAAATCCCCAAATAAGGCAATAATAAAAACCGAAGGTATAAATACGAAAACATCCGGAACAATGACATTGACAATAGGCCTTTTGACAAAAGTTTTGAACAGATGCCTTGAAAAGGAAGGTACTCTATATAGCGCATGTGAAATGGGCTTTTTTGAAGAGGTCATTTTTAAAGAAAAAGATATTGATAAATTTATTGAACTTGCAAATGCAAATGCCCTGAAGGTGTCCACAATCAGACCGTTCAATTGCGATGACATCATCAGTGAAGAGCTGAATAAAATTACCTCAAGAATGATTTAAATGAAACTTAAAGAAATAATTGACTTTTTGGAAGAGAAAATTCCTAAATCCTTGGCTTTGGAAAATGATGAAATCGGATTTAAAAAAGATTATGATTTATCACTGAATATTGAATTAATTAAGCTCTATATGGATTTACTGCCCGAAGATGATGATAACAGCGAAAATACTTTGATAATAACCCATCATTCACCATTATTCATTCCAAAAACACCGACTTACACAATACATTCAAATTGGGATATAACAGATGGCGGTGCAAATGATGCATTGGCAAAAGCACTAGATTTGGAGGTTATTAGTTATTTTGATGACAATACAAATATCGGAAGAATCTGTAAAACAAATCAGAAGTTCATTGAACTGCAAAATAATATTTTAAACAATTTCAACCATGTGCGAATCGTAAATAGCTTAGATGATGAAAAGACAATAGGAAAAGTTGGAATCGTATCCGGTTTTGGTTTAAAAAACCCAGATTATATAAAATTAGCCAAAGCAAAAAATTTAGATATTTTAATATCAGGAGACATGACGCAGGAAACTGCAATTCTTGCCAAAAATTTAAAAATTACATTGATTGACCTAACCCACCATGAAAGCGAAGTTCCGGGATTGTATGCTCTTGAAGACCTCTTAAAAGAACTTGATATTAATACTGAAGTTATCGACAAAAACCCTATAGAAGTGATAAAATGACAAATGACGAAATCAAAAAAATGGAAGACAGACAAGTCCCTCACGGCAGGATTGACTTAATTGGATGCGGAAGATTAGGTTTGAGAATTGGAATAAACCTAATGCAGGTTCACAGAGGTGGGCCAAGAACAATAGGTGCTTTTGACGGTCAGAAAGTAGATGGAGGAGATGTAATTTTTACACTTCTTGGAGCTGAAATAGGTCAAAACAAACCTGATTTCATTAAACAGCTATGCACCCACAAAAAAGAATTCAGAGAAGTTTTAAGCTATCCGGAATATATTACAGAGGAAAATACAGATTTGATTGAGGGAGATGTTGTAATCATTGTCATCGCTGGCGGAAATACCATACCTACCGCAGCCAAAATAATAAAGCATGCACATGAAAGAGGGGCGAAGACCATTGGAACAGCAGGAATATTCGGATATGGAAATGAAAATATTGAAATCAAAGACATTTCAGAATATGATGACACCAATCCCGCTGTTGAAGAGTTAAGAAAACAGGGAATAACAGAAAATCATTTGCTTTTAACAACAAACAAATTCATAAGAGATGGAGAACCTATAACACCATATACTTTAGATGAAGTTGCAAATACCATTACAATGAATGCATTGAAGTTATTGGATGATAAACTATGATCAAAATAGCAACAGCAGAATGTTTTACACAAGGCAAAATTGGAAGGGAACTGCATGCACTGGCTCAAAGTTATGAAGGAATCTTTGGATTAGAATACATTGAAAACATAGAAGAATATGGTGATTTCGATTATAATGACCTTAGCGTAACCTGCAGCTTATTTATTCCAACAATTGAAGCCATGGAAAAGGTATTGAATGTTGAAAATCCCCCAAAACCAGATAAGCTAATCAAAGGCATAAAGGTTTATGATGAAGCAGGAGATAAGGCCGTGAGTAAAATTATGGCAAAAGCTGTAAAGGAATTGAGCGGTTGTGACATAGCCATTGGAACAACAGCAGGCATTGGACATGGTGGAATATCAATAATAACAGACAACTACGAAATTACGACAACAACAGATATTTATGCAGATTTATGTGAAAAGGACAGCGAAAAATTATTTCAGCGTAGCGAAAATGGAATTGAAAAAACATTAGAAATACTATTGCTGCTTCTAAATAACAAGTTTAACCAGATAAAATCTTTTAAAAATGTAGAAATAAAAAAATTAGAAAAATTTAATATTTAGGGATTTGAACTGAATATTTCAGCAGATAAATATTCTAAACAGAAAAAAATAAAAAAATGGTAAAACTCTATACCATTACCTGACCGATAATATCTTCACTAACAGCAGTAATTTTAACTATTTTACCGTCCTGCAAGTATTCAAACTTATATTTGTTCTTACCATCATCCATATCCTTAATCAGGAATCCATCTTTGCCGGCGATATTTTTCTTATCACCGCCAGGATTGATTGAATCAATTTTCTGATTGTTTTTTGAACCTACCTGAATTTCCAATTCATCGCCAGCGGCATTACTATATTCGGAAGTTTTTTCACTATCAACAGCTGTGCCGTCAATATCTTCTACATCATTAGAATCACTTACATCTGTTTCTTTTTCAATAGAACTGTATCCATCAGGAATTTTGAATTTAATGCCTTCTAAAGTTAATTCTTCAGTTGCACTAATGGCAGCCACTGTAGAAACAACTACGACCAAGAACAATGCAAGAACTAATACTTTTTTCTTATCCAAAATTTTCACCCCCTTGCATTTATATTAATATATAACCTGAAAATTATATTTATAATTATTTAATTTTCAAAAAAATATATAGTTTTATCTATTTTTTTATTTTTATATAGCAATAATTTTGTATTTTAACTGAATATTTTTTATCATTTCCACAACTTTGGATAAAACGTATAATGCTTATTTCAATTTCCAACATTAAATTAATTTTATTTTCGATTTTTAATTAAAATAAATGAAATAGCATACCATTTATTTAACTCAAAAGACACATATTCTTTAAATGATGAAAGGGATAATATGGTCGACAGAAATATAAATTATAACAGATATTTTTTAAGGCAAATCAATGATTTTGACGAATCTACAATGCTTAATCCCGATTTAACAGGTAATGAAAAAATTAAATTAAATAAAAATGAATTAAAAATAAAAAATAATAAAATTAAAGAATTTTGCAAAGAAAATTCAATTAGCGAAAATATACTTTTTTTAGCAAGCACATTAACAACTTTGAATAAATTTAATTTCTCCAATAAAAATCTAATTTTCCATGAAAACAATATAATCTTTACAACAAAATTTGAAAACAGGAAAATAACAATTAGAGACTACCTAATTCAAATCCAAAACGATTATCTGGAAAATTTAAAATATTGCGAATTTTCAACTGATAAAATAATTGATGAATATGACTTAAAGACCGAATTCTATTATGCCTTCAATAAAGACCTAAATCTCAATTCATTCAAACGCGAATATAATTTTTACCTGAACATTCAAAAAACAGCCGAAGAGTTCGTATTATCCTCCCATTACAATGACCAGTTATACTCCAATGAATACATCAATCTCTTCTTGAAAAGCATCGCCACAATCATAAACCAAATTCTGTCAATCGACACTTCAAAATCAACCTTATCAGACATCACACTTATTAAAAAAGAAGAAAGCAAGGAATTTAAGGAAGTGGAAATTCCATTCATCCACAAGCGCTTTGAAAAGCAAGTTGAAGCAAATCCTGACCACACAGCACTCATATCAAACGGCGAAAGATTAACCTACAGCGAAATTAATAAAAAATCCAACAAAATCGCCAATGCACTTATCAAAAAGGGTGTAAAACCTAAAAGCAATGTTTTGGTAATGCTTCCAAGAAACAGCAATTTGATTGCATCAATTATGGGTATTCTAAAAGCAGGTTGCACCTACATTCCGATTGATCCGTCATATCCAAAAGAAAGAATAGAATACATTTACAAAAACAGCAAAGCGGATTACATAATTACCGACCGTGATTTAGAAGATTCAATCAATATCAGTGAATTACTCAAAGAAGAAAACAGCGAAAACCCTGACGTTAACATCAAACCTGACGATTTAGCTTATGTCATTTATACATCAGGTTCTACTGGAAATCCTAAAGGAGTGATGGGAAGCCATAAAAATATCACAAGTGTGTTTTCAAAAGATGAAAACAATGAAATCTATAATGAATACGTGAAAATGAACAGGAATCTTGGAATTTCTACAGTATCATTTGTTGCATTTTTAGTCGATTTCATGAGCCTTACATTTGGAACCACATTAATACTTGCCAATGACAATGAAATAGAAAACATAGAATCATTGACCCGACTGATAGAAAGTGAAAAACCTGATGCCATTACTTTTACAACTCCCTCACGTCTTAAACAATCTCTGGAGTATGAATCATTCACAAAAGAGCTTTCATCAATAAACTACATCACCATTGGTGGAGAAATGGTGACAATGGATGTCCTATCCAAATTACCATGTGATAAAACAAATGTTTATATTGGTTATGGGTCTACAGAAACCACAGGATTTGCAACATTGGAAAAAATAACCAATCCAAACAATGATTTGACTATTGGAAAATCCGTTCATAATGCAATATCCGATGTTAGAGACATTGACGGGAAAATAGTGCCTCAGGGAGTGATGGGTGAACTCTATATCGGGGGAAACGGAATTGCAAAAGGATATTATAACTTAGATGACGAGTCAAATGAATCATTCCTAACCATAAACAGAATACCATACTATAAAACCGGAGATTATGCAATAGAAACCCCCGACGGCAAAATTGAATTAAAAGGAAGAATAGACAATCAAATCAAACTCAGGGGATTGAGAATAGAAATCAGAGAAGTAGAATCAAACATTTCAAAATATCCAAATATAAATGAAAACATCGTTGTGATTAAAAAAATCAACAACGAAGACCATCTGTGCACATACTTCACCTCCGAAAAGAAGATCAACTCCAATGAACTAAAAGAATTCTTAAAAGAAAGATTAACAAAATATATGATTCCAACTGTGTTTATGCAACTGGACGAACTGCCAAAAACACCAAATGGAAAAATAAGCATCAGAGAACTTCCAAAACCAAAACTTAATTTGGAATTGGTTCCGCCGCAGAGTGAAACGGAAAAAACATTATTCAAAATAGCTTCATCCATTTCAGAAATCACCGAATTCGGTGTAACTGACGATTTATATGCAATCGGATTTACCTCATTAACATTCATGAAACTTAATGCCGCAATCTATAATGAAACAGGCATTAATTTAAACATTTCAAAATTAATCGACAATCCAACAATCAAAAACATTGCAAATCAAATTGAAAATACAAAATCCGGCGATTTAGATAAGATTATGGAGGATGCTAAAAACGCAATGTATATTCCATTGACCGCAAATCAATTGGGAGTATACTACGAATGCGCTCAAAAACCCGACGAACCGCAGTACAACCTTCCAAGTCTAATCAAATTTGACAAAACTGTTGATGGTGAAATATTAAGAGAGGCAATCATCAAAACTATCGATGCCTACCCTTACCTTAAAACCAGAATCGTCATGCATGGTGACCAGCTAATGCATAAGCGTGATGATTCAATAGCAATCGATGACATACCGATTGTTGAAGTGCCATCCATCAGCGATGAGGAAATTCAAAAACTCAATACCGAAAGATTCGACCTGTTAGGAGGCCAACTGTTCAGAGCAAAAATTTATGTAACTGATGATGAAATCATATTGTTCTTTGACATTCATCACCTGATAACAGACGGTGAATCCATCGACAGACTATTCAGAAACTTTGCTTATGCTTATGAAGGCAAAGAGATTGAAAGTGAAATTTTTGACGGATATGTCAATGCATTGCTTGAAGCGGAAAATGAAAACAGTGCGGAATACATAGCTTCTGAAAGATATTTCCATGAGCTACTGACACAGGAAGTTGACTCAACAGTTCTGACACCTGATTTAAATGGAAATGAAGAAGAGGGTGAATTGGTGTCAATATCCAAAAATATCAATCCAAAGCTGATTAGAGAATTCTGTGCCAATGAAAGAATAAGTCCTAACGTATTATTCATGGCAAGTACCGTATTGAACCTGAACAAGTACACATTTTCAGACAAATCCTTAATAACAACCATATTCAATGGCAGATCAAGCCCAAATTACTTCAATACACAGGGCTTTTTAGTCAAAACATTGCCTTTGCTGTCCATCAATGAAGATAGAGACATTACCGTTAAGCAGTTTTTAACTCAAATTGATGGAATATGGAAAGAAACAATACAGCATGCAGATTATCCGTATATTAAAATTGCCGAAGAGTTTCAACTAAAACCTGAATTCATGTACACCTACAATAATCGTGATGAGCAGGTTATCACCGTAAACGGTAATGAATATCCGTATATTCATTTAGAAACCCAACAGACAGATTATAAAGTCACTTTTGACATTAATGAAAGTAAAGACAATATTGAATTATCCATACTGTACAACAATCAGCTATACAGTGAAAAATACATTAAAGTATTCCTGAACAGTGTTTTGAGCATTATAACTCAGTTCATTAATGACGATACCGGAAATTTAAGTATCAGTGAAATTGAACTGAACAGGAATTATGAAATACCTGAATTCACTCCTGTGGAAAATCCGTTTATCCACAAGCGCTTTGAAAAGCAAGTTGAATCAAATCCTAAAGGAATTGCACTTGTTGCAGAAGATGCCACATTAACCAATGAGGAACTTAATCAAAAGGCAAACAAAATTGCAAACGCATTAATCAAAAAAGGAGTCAAGCCAAAAAGCAATGTCCTTGTAATGCTTCACAGAAACAGCGATTTAATAGCATCAATATTAGGTATACTGAAAGCAGGAAGCACATACATTCCAATAGACCTTGAATATCCTCAGGACAGAATCAATTATATTTATGAAAACAGTCAGGCGGACTACATCATTTCCGAAGAGGATAAAGAAAACGCCTTAAATATCAAGGAACTTCTCAAGGAAACAAATACCAAAACTCCTGATGTTGAAATCACGCCGGATGACTTGGCCTATATGATTTACACCTCAGGTTCAACCGGAAATCCGAAAGGAGTAATGATTTCACATGAAAACATCTGTAATGAAGTGGAAAACCCAAAATCACAATATGAAAGCTTACTATGTATTGCAACAATTTCTTTCGATGTGGCAATGGATGATATTTTCGTAGCGCTTGCAAACGGAATAAAACTCATATTTGCAAACGATTCACAAATCAAAATCATTCCTGAATTGACTAAACTAATAAATGAACATAAACCGGAAGTTGCTGAGTTCACACCATCCAGACTGGCATCACATCTTGAAGTGGATGAATTCTGTGAAGCAATACGCTGCCTTAAATGTTTATTCCTTGGAGGAGAGCAGTTTTCAACCAAAGTATACGAGAACTTCAGAAAACACTCTGATGCAATCGTATACAACAGTTACGGACCAACAGAAACCACAATTACATCAAACAACAAGGAAGTCACAGATGTCAACGACATAACAGTCGGATATCCACTATACAACTACGTCACAGACGTGCGTGATATCGATGGAAAACTCCTGCCTTACGGAGTAATGGGAGAGCTATACATTGGAGGCGTTGGTGTAGGTAAAGGATACTACAACATGCCGGATAAAACCGAAGAAGTGTTCCTGACCATCAATAACATCCCATACTACAGAAGCGGAGACTATGCAATCTCAAGGCCGGACGGTGAAATAGAACTCCTTGGAAGAATCGACAATCAAATCAAATTAAGGGGATTGAGGATAGAAATTGGAGAAATCGAGTCCAACATTAACAGATTCCCTTCTGTAAAACAGGCTGTTGTCGTAATCAGGGAAATCAACAATAACGATCATTTATGTGCATATTATACTGCTGACGATGAAATTGATACATTCGAATTAAAAGACTTCCTTAAAGACAAGTTAACCAAGTATATGATACCTACTGCATATATGCAGCTTGATGAAATGCCACAAACACCAAACGGAAAGACAGACATAAAAGCATTGCCTAAACCGAAATTGGACCTGGAATATGTGGAAGCTGAAAACGAAACCGAACAAATACTCTTCAAAATCGCATCAGAGCTTGTAAATACTAATAAGTTCGGTGTAACAGATGACTTATATGCAATCGGATTTACATCACTGATATTGATGAAATTCAACTCATTAATCTATACAGAAACAGGAGTTAATATAGACATTTCACAATTATTCGACGATCCAACCATCAGAAAGCTCGCATTGCAAATAAAAGAGGGCTACGACAGGCTAGATTTAGAAGAATTTACCAAATTAGCAGACAAACTGGAATACTTCCCATTAACTGACAATCAGTTGGGAGTATACTATGAATGCATGCAAAGTCCAGATGAAATAAAATACACGATGCCAACAGTCTTAAGACTTGACAGTACAGTAGATGCAGAAAAATTGAAAAAATCCATAATCAAAGCCGTGGAAGCCCACCCATACATCAAAACCAGAATCATAACCACAGATGACGGTTCACTGAAACAATATAAAAACAATGAAGCCGACATAGACGAAATCGAAATCGTTAAAGTCGATTCAATAACAGACGATGAAATCATCAAAAATGACGTGAAAGCGTTTAATTTTGGTGATGAACAATTATTCAGATTCAAGATATACGAAACAGCCTGTGAAACAGTACTGTTTAGTGACTTCCACCACATTATAACAGACGGTGAGTCACAAATCAACTTCTTTACAGATGTTGCAAACGAATATGAAAACAAAGACATGTCAGAAGAGATTGTAGACGGCTATATATACAGCCTCATTGAAGATGATGCTAAAAACAGTGAAATATACGAAAAATCCAAGGAATTCTTTGATGAAAAGCTCTCACAGGATATCGAATCAACAGTTCTCACACCAAACCTTAATGGAAACCCGGATGAGGGTGAACTGAAAACTGTCATCCAAAAAATCAATCCGAAAAACATTAAGGAGTTCTGTAATGATTATTCATTGAGTCAAAATGCGTTGTTTCTGTCTGCACTCGCATTGACATTGAATAAGTTCACATTCAGCGATAAGACACTGATAACAACAATCTTCAATGGAAGGTCCAACCCATATTATTACAATACACAAGGATTTCTTGTTAAAACACTTCCATTAATATTCCGCAGCAAAAACAGAAAAGCTACTATAAAAGAATTCATCAGAGGCATTGATGAAATATGGAAAGAAACAATAAAGCATAGTGGATACCCATATACTACCCTTGCTGAAGAATACCAATTAAAACCAGAATTTTTCTTCTCATATCAGGAATTCCTTAAATCGGAAGAAGTAACAATAAACGACAAGGCTTATGAAGGATATGAATTAAGTTCTGATGACATTTCAGCAACTGCATATAAAATTAATTTAGATATTTTCGCATATGAAGACAACATCAAATTCAAATTAGATTATAACGACCAGTTGTATAGTAAAGATTACATCCAAAAATTCCTTGATTCACTTAAACTTGTCTTAAACCAATTCATTAAAAGTGACATTGACAAGTTAATGATTAATGAAATAGAACTGGAAAGTGAATCAGAATTAGTTGAATTTACTCCTGTAAAAAACCCATTAATCCATAAACGCTTTGAAAAACAAGTTGAAAGCATACCTGACGAAATTGCACTGGTTTCAAATGAAGAAAAATACACTTACAGAAAATTGAATGAATTAAGTAACAGGGTTGCCAACGCCTTGATTAAACGTGGAGTTGAGCCAAGAAATAATGTTTTAGTAATGCTTCCAAGAAACAGCGATATGATAGCAGCAATACTCGGTGTCTTAAAAGCAGGATGCGCATACATCCCAATAGATCTGGAATATCCTAAGGAAAGGATTGATTACATCTATGAAAACAGTCAGTCAGACTACATCATATCCAATGAAACTTATGACAACTCATTAGACATCAAAGAACTGCTTGAAGAGGAAAACATCAAAAATCCGGATGTTGAAATTACACCGAATGACTTAGCGTATATGATTTACACATCAGGATCAACCGGAAATCCAAAAGGAGTAATGATATCACACAAAAACATTTGTAACCAAGTTCAAAATCCAAAATCACAATACGAAAGCCTGCTCTGTCTTGCAACAGTATCATTCGATGTATCTGTAGACGACATGCTAACATCCCTTTCAAACGGACTGAAACTTATTCTTGCAAGTGACACTCAAATCAAAAACATTCCAAAATTAATAGAGCTAATCGAAAGCGAAAAACCGGAAGTATCCGAAATTACACCTTCAAGACTTGCATCATATCTGGAAGTGCCTGAATTTTGCGAAGTAATCGGCTGCTTAAAATGCCTATTCCTCGGAGGAGAGCAGTTCTCAACCAATGTATATGAAAACTTCAGAAAACACTCTGATGCAATCGTATACAACAGTTACGGACCAACAGAAACTACAATTACCTCAAATAATAAGGAAATCACCGATGTTAATGATATAACTGTAGGTTTGCCATTAGAGAACTATATAACTGATGTGCGCGATATTGACGGTAAACTCTTGCCGCAGGGAGTAATGGGAGAACTGTACATCGGAGGCGTCAGCGTAGGTAAAGGATATTACAACATGCCGGACAAAACCGAAGAGGTATTCATGACCATCAACAACATTCCGTACTACAGAAGCGGAGACTACGCAATAGAAAAACCGAACGCTGAAATCGACATCAAAGGAAGAATAGACAATCAAATCAAACTCAGAGGATTGAGAATAGAAATCGGAGAAATTGAAGCTAACATTACCCGATTCCCTAAAATTAAAAATACTGCTGTTGTAATCAAAAAAATCAACAACAGCGAACATCTATGCGCTTACTTTACTGGAGAGGAAGATATCGACATTAATCTCCTTAAACGTTACCTGCAAAACAAGCTGACCAAATATATGGTTCCAACAGTTTTCATGCAGATTGATGAAATGCCTCAAACACCGAACGGTAAAACAGACATCAAGGCATTGCCTGAACCTTCATTGGCGCTTAATTTTGTTGAACCTGAGACAGAAACCGAGAAAAAGATATTCAAGCTCGTTTCATCACTTACAAGTGCAGATGAATTCGGTATTACAGACGACTTGTACGCTTTAGGATTCACATCACTAACGCTGATGAAATTAAATTCAATGATTTACAACGTGACTGACGTAAACATTGAGATAACAGATTTATTCAACAATCCGACAATCCAAAGCCTTGCAGATAAGGTTGACAACAACATAGACACCCAGATTGACATTCCAGAAATCATCAAGACTGCAGAAACAATGGATCTGTTCCCGCTGACATCCAACCAGTTAGGAATCTACTATGAATGTAAGCAAACCGAAGAAATCAAGTACACAATTCCTTCCTGCATACGCTTTGGCAGTGATATTGACGCATACAGACTTAAACAGGCAATAATAGATACTGTTGAAGCGCATCCATATCTTAAAACAAGAATAATTACCACCCCCAATGGTGAATTGAGACAGAAAAGATGTGACGATGCTGAAATTGATGAAATTGAAATCGTGGAAATTGACTCCATTTCAAATAAAGAGATGATGGATAAAGACGTCCAATTCATTCCGATTGAAGATAATCAGCTGTTCAGATTCAAGATTTACAAGACTCCAGATGAAACAGTGCTTTTCACAGATATTCACCACATCATAACTGATGGAGTATCACAGGACCTTCTTTTCAAAGACATGCTGCAGGCTTACAATCATGAAGAAATCGATAAAGAAACTGTAGACGGATATGCTTATAGCCTAATTGAAGCTGAACTCGGCGAAAATGAAGTTTCAAAAGAGTATTACAAAAAGAGGTTTGCTCAAGGATTCGAATCCACCGTACTTACTCCAAACATAAACGGAAATCCGGATGAAGGCAAAATCAAACTTATCGGCGACAGAATCGACTCCCACTTCGTAAGACACTTCTGTCAAGACCATTCCATAAGTCCAAATGTTCTCTTCATGAGCGCTACAATCCTAGCACTTAACAAGTTTACATTCTCCGACAAGGCACTGATAACTACAATCTTCAACGGAAGATCCAACTCCAACTACTACAATACTCAGGGAATGCTTGTAAAAACACTCCCAATCATGGTAGGCAGCGAAAACAGGTCAATGATGGTTGAAGACTTCATCAAAGTGGTCGACAAATCATGGAAAGATGCGCTGGTACACAGCAACTACCCCTACACCACACTTTCCGAGGAATATCAATTGAAACCGGAATTCTTCTATGCATATCACGGAGCGTTTGAAACCGATAGTTTGGAAATGGGAGGAAATAAATACGCCATGGAAGAGCTTGACGGAACCGTGGCAACAGACTACAAGCTCAATTTAGACATTTATGATGATGGAGACGACATTGGAATTTTAATTGAGTACAATGACCAAATCTATACTAAAGACTATGCCAAAGACTTTTTAAACGCAATAAAATACATATTGGTTCAATTCTTCGTAAACGATATGGACAAATTAAGAATTGAAGATATTGAGCTTGCAACCAACATGATTCCAGTTGAATTTGAAGAAGTAATCAATCCATTCCTCCACAAGCGTTTCGAAGCGCAAGCGAAAGAAAAACCTGATGAAATCGCACTTGTTGCAACTGACAAAATACTGTCATATGATGAGCTCAACAAAAAGTCAAACCGCATAGCAAATGCGCTTATCAAAAAAGGTGTGAAACCTAGAAGCAACATATTGATAATGCTTCCCCGTAACAGTGACCTGATTGCTTCAATAATCGGTGTATTAAAAGCAGGTTGTGCCTTCATACCACTCGATTTAAAGTTCCCTAAAGAAAGGATTGACTACGATGGCCTTGACCTAAATTCACTATCCGTTAAAGAATTGCTTGAAGAGAACAATACAGACAACACAAATATTGAACTTGATCCTGATGATTTGGCATACATGATTTACACATCAGGTTCAACAGGAAATCCTAAAGGAGTGATGATTTCACACGAAAACATCTGTAACGAAGTGGAAAACCCAAAAGCACAATACAAAAGCATATTATGCATTACAACAATTGCCTTTGACGTTGCTATGGAGGACATATTTACATCACTTACACATGGAATCAAACTGGTATTTGCAAACGATTCACAAATCAAAAACATACCTGAACTAACAGAACTAATCAAGGAACACAAACCAGAAGTAGCTGACTTTACACCATCCAGAATGGCTTCACACCTCGAAGCGGATGAATTCTGTGAAGCAATAAGCTGCCTGAAATGCCTATTCCTTGGAGGAGAGCAGTTCTCAACCAAAGTATATGAAAACTTCAAAAAACACTCCGACGCTGTTGTATACAATGGTTACGGACCAACAGAAACCACAATCACATCAAACATTAAAGAAGTCACAGATGTCAATGACATAACCGTCGGATACCCAATGTACAACTATATAACTGACGTGCGCGATATTGACGGGAAACTCCTGCCTTACGGAGTAATGGGAGAGCTATACATTGGAGGAGTCGGTGTAGGAAAAGGATACTACAATATGCCGGACAAAACCGAAGAAGTATTCATGACCATTAATGATATCCCATACTACAGAAGCGGAGACTATGCAATCTCAAGACCGGACGGTGAAATAGAACTTTACGGAAGAATCGACAATCAAATCAAACTCAGAGGACTGAGAATAGAAATCGGAGAAATCGAATCCAACATATCCAACTTCCCAAAAATAAAACAGGGCATTGTCGTAATCAAGAAAATCAGAAACAACGAGCATCTGTGCGCATACTTCACCTCAGAAGAGGAAATCGACAAGGATGCACTCAAGGAATACCTAAGCGAAAGACTTACACAGTACATGGTTCCGACCGTTTTCATGCAGATTGAAGAGATGCCGCAAACTCCTAACGGAAAAACAGATGTAAAAGCATTGCCTGAACCTAAACTTGAACTTACATACGTCCCTCCTAAAAACAAGCTCGAGCAAACAATCTGTGCAATATACTCCTCCATCCTCGACATAGAAATCGTCGGTGCAGAGGATAACTTCTTTGAAATAGGAGGAACATCACTTATCGCATCAAAACTAATCATTGAATTACTTAAACAGGATTATGACGTGAAATATGACGATGTTTTCAGAAACCAAACTCCAAGAAAACTGGCAAGCTTCCTTTCAGGAGATGAAATCTCAGATGACCTGAACGTTGAAATCATTGAAAACTATGACTATACCAAAATCAACAAGCTTCTTGAGAAAAACACCTTTGAAAACTTTGCAAAAGGTACAAACCAAGAGTTGGGTAACGTACTGCTTACTGGAGTAACCGGTTTCCTAGGTATCCACGTATTATATGAATACATCAAAAATGAAGAGGGAACAATCTACTGTATGCTAAGAAAAGACCAGTTCGATACCTGCGAAGAGCATTTAATAGATTTGATGAACCACTACTTCGATGAGGACTTAACTGACCTTATCGGATCAAGGATAATCCTAAGCGAAGGAGACATAACAAATCTGGATGACTTCAAGAAGCTTGAAGACTATCCAATTGATACAATAATCAATTGTGCAGCCATAGTAAAACACTATACACACGATGACTACATTTTCAGAGTTAATGTCGATGGAGTAATCAACGGACTTGAATTCGCTGATGTAAACGACATCACATATGTTCAGATATCCACAGTCAGCGTATTGAACGAATATACAGAAGATGCAGACATTAATGATGTGCACTGCGATGAAAAGACACTGTACTGGGGACAAGACCTGTCCAACAAATACCTGAAGAGTAAGTTTTTAGCAGAAAGAATGGTACTTGAAAAGGCATTAAACGGCCTTAATGTAAAAATAATAAGGGTAGGAAACCTTATGGGGCGTCAAAGTGATGGAACATTCCAGAAAAACTTTGATACGAATGCATTCCTAAACACTATAAGAGCCATTAAAAACATCAAGGCAACTATGCCTGCCTTATCTCAAGAAATTACTGAATTAAGCCCAATCGATTATGTGGCAAAGGCAACACTTGAACTTGCAAAAGCACCGAAAGAAAATACAGTATTCCATGCCTTCAGCGATAAGGCGATACCACTCAGAGACATAATTAATGTTCTCAACTCATTCGGATTCGGCATTGAAGAAGTCACACCTGAGGAGTTCAGAAAAATCTATGAAAAGAACATGGACGAAAACATTCAAGGAATGATTACTGCTGAGTTAAACATTGATGACTTTGCTGAAGACAATAAAGAAACAGAAGATGTTGAAAGTGATGTCTACGAAATTGTAATGAAGGAGCAAACATTGGAAATCCTTAAAACATTTGGATTCAGCTGGCCTGAATGCGACAAAGAGTATCTTACAAGAATAATCAGACATCTGGTTGAAGTGAATTATTTTGATTAGAAAAAATCGTTGAAGTAATTTTGAACTCCCATCTAATGGGAAGTTCAAATAATACCTTCAGATTAACTCCGTTTAACAGTTTTAAACAGCGAAATCGTATTTTCCTCTTTGAACTCTTTCAAAGTAAGTCAAAGCAATTGTAACAGGAATAATAATGTATTTAAGGGCAATAAACCAAGGCATTCCCCCCATCATATTAAATATCAGTACAATAACACCGGAAATAAGAGATATTAAAATTGCAAAGTTAGCAACCTTATAGTTTACCCTATATTCATGAAGGAAAAAGATCATGCTGATTAGTGTTATCACTGTAAGCATGCCGACAGGATTTTTAAAATCAACCGTAGTGGCGAATATTCCAAATATAATCACGACAATATATAAAATTACTGCAGACAGGAAAAAAGCTTCCTGATTCCTTTTCGCATTAAAGCCATAAAATGAATAAACTAAAAGAGCAATACAAACCAAAAATGAAAGAATATTTGTTATATAACTGAGAGTAAATCCCATTCTTAATTCAAACATACCCCATATACTGATTATGGCTACACATATTACCAATATGCTTTGAAAAAGTAGACCGTAAGCCAATCTTGAAGAAATTCCAAAACGGGCCAACATTTCATCATTATTCATAATACTGAACTCCTTTAATTGATATTAATATATATCTTTTTACTTTATATTAATTTTTTCTAAAATTTTGGATGTTTCAAATATTAATTGTAACTATTCTGAACGAAATTTAAATGAAACTTTAAGCTTTTAACTCAAATTTTTTAATTTATAAGTATAAAATTATATAAAAATAAAACCATGTTTAAATCAAACATTCAATGAATTGATAGTAAGATTAAATTATAGATGTGTGAAAAATGTCAAAAAGATCAGAAATAATAGAAACTATTCTCGAGAAAAAACACCGCGAATATATTGATGATGCCTCCAAGGCAGACGAATATATGCAAGAACGTTCCCTTGAAGAAGACGAAGAATACAAAATTCCAAAAATGATATATCATACAAAAGTTGAAAGCAAAGACATGTTCGGATGCCAAATGGTTACATTTAATGATGTTGAAAATACAGAGCGTCTGATCATATATCTTCACGGAGGAATATATGTAAACGAAATCAGACAACCTCACATTTCCTTTTGCGACAAACTCGCAAAAAAGGTTAATGCATGCATATTTACTCCAATATACCCTCTTGCTCCAAACCACACCTATGAAGAAACATATGAAATTGTTGAAAAGTTATATGCCCATCTGCTAACAATCAAAAAGCCCATCACAATTATGGGAGATTCAGCCGGAGGCGGATTGACTGCAGCATTCTGCGAATATTTGGGGAATAATAACCTGCCCCAGCCAAATAACATAATTCTAATATCACCATGGGTTGACGTATCAATGTCCGGAAATTATGACGACGTTGAATATGATCCTATGCTTGGAGTGGACGGCGCCCGCGAAATGGGAAAATCATGGGCAGGAGACCTGGATCCGAAAGACTATAAGGTAAGTCCATTGTTTGGAGAAGTGAGCAAACTCCCAAAAACTACGATATTCATTGGAACTCATGAAATAATATATTCAGACGTTGTCAAATTTCATGACAAGCTAAAGGATAACGGCGTTGATGTTGAATTGAATGTCGGAGAAAAAATGAGCCACGTTTATCCGCTTTATCCAATGGTTCCAGAAGCAAAAGAAGCATTTAATCACATTGTTGAAATACTTCTTGGCCAATCAAAGTAACCTGCTTTTAGCTATTTAAAGTTCCCGAAAGTATTTGGAAAGTCACCAATTATGGAACCCATTATATTTATGCATTGTTTAGATGAAAAAATTTTATATTAGATTTTTAAAGAGATAGTATCAATAATGAGCATTTTTACAATAGTGCAGATATTAAAGAAACATTAAAACAATATGAAAATTATTTTTTTATAATTGTGAATTCTATCTTTTTTATTAAACTTTTGAACTGCCTCAACTTGTAGAAGTTGAAGATTGATTATATCAGCATACCCCAACATAGCTGATTTATAGAAAATTACTTCCCTTTAACTTATTCCTCCAACATCTAAAACTATTAATTCCTTCAATGATAAATTATTAGATATAACTTATAATTAAAGAAATTGGAGGAATAAATCTTGAAATTATATAAAATAACTATTATTATATTGTTCGTGTTTATTTTTTCAATAGGTGCCGTTTCAAGCCAGGATGCAAATCAAACTGCAGATTTGGATATTGGAACAGATGTAGAATTGGAATCAGGAAATCCTGATTTAGTTTCGACTTCAACAGGCACATTTATTGATTTGAACGCAAGCATATCACAAAGCAGTGCGAAGATGGATATCGATCAGGATTATGCCTATGATATCAAAAAAGACAAAGCTCTCTCAAGCATTGAGATAACTAATAAAAATTTATCAATTAATGGTAATAACCATATCATAGACGGTAATGGCCTAACAAGAATTTTTACAGTCGATTCTTCAAACGTTGTAATGAACAATCTGATTATTAAAAATGCAAATCGGTCAGCCATTTTCATTAAAAATTCAACATTAATAACAAACAATGTTACCTTTGAAAACAATCTTGCCGTAGGCGGCGGTGCAATTTGTGGAGTATCATCCATTTACAACAGCAGTGGTGATAGGTTTATCAATAATTATGCCAAATACGGCTCTTCAATTTACCTAGCAGATAGAAGTGAATTATATCTTAACGATGGAACTTTTAAAAATGATGATTACTTCGATTGGAGTTTAATATATTTGAATTCTTGTACAGTTGATATACAGAACTCTGCTTTTTATAATTTAACATCAAATTATTGCCCTGCACTGTATATTGGAGAGTGTGAAGGTAGAATTAAAAATTCCAAATTTGTTAATTTGCACGCGAATAAGACAGCGGGTGCTGTAGCTTTAAAAAAGATTTTCAAAGAATTTTCCATTGAGGATTGTGAATTTATAAATGCCACCAGCGAAAAGAATGGGGGTGCAATTTATGCCGACATAAATGGAGATGGAGACTTGCCACGGGGAAACCTGAATATTGTCAATTCCCGTTTTGAAGATTGCACTTCTGAATTTGGTGGTGCCGTTGTTCAATTAGGAGGACTTTTAAATATAAACAATACAAATTTCACTTCAAATATTGCTGATTATGATGGAGGAGCTGTTTATACTTCAAATTCTTATGTTAGTATCGATAATTCCAGTTTTATTTCAAATAAAGGTTTAACAGATGGATTTTCAAATGGTGGTGCAATATTTAATGATAAAGGATCATTAGAATTAATTGGCTGTACTCTTGAAAATAATGTGGCAAGCAATGCATCTTCAATTTACAGCTATGAATCAGAATTAACCCTGAATGAATGCCACTTTAACAACCCAACTGTAAACAGCACCAGCATCTGCATGGTATTTGGCAATGGATATTCACAAAATGGAACCGATTTCAACAATGATGTCCTATCCTTAAACAACACATATTTTGAAACAAATGTAAAGAGTTCTCAAAAACCGTTTGTTATTATCAACAATACAATCCATTATGATAAACTGCCGGAAAGGTTTGATTTGAGGGATTACAATTGGGTATCCCCAGTTAAAAAACAAGGGGATATGGGTGCCTGTTGGGCATTCGGTAATGTTGCCGCATTAGAATCATCATTGATGCGATACCTGAATATCACCTATGACTTTTCCGAGAACAATGTGCAAAATTCAATGCTGAAATATTCAAAATATGGCGTTTCCACTATTACAGAAGGGGGAGACTTATATACTGCAGTAGGATATCTGCTTAGTTGGCTTGGAATATCACCTACAGAATACGATAGCTATGATGAATTGGGCAAAATTTCACCGATTATATCTTCACCCAATGATGTCCACATATTCGATGCGGTTTTTGTCCCTGCAAGAAATAATGTAACAGATAATTATTTAATCAAAAAGGCAATTATTGATTATGGCGCTTTAGCCGTTTCATGCTTTGCAGTTGAGGATGGAATCTATTTCAATACAAACACTTCTGCACAGTACATAAATGAATCCTCAACCGAAAATCATAAGGTTTGTGTGGTCGGTTGGGATGACAATTACTCCAAGGATAATTTTGCAATCACACCGCCAGGTGACGGCGCATGGATTATCAAAAACAGCTGGGGCAGCGAATGGGGAGACAAAGGCTACTTCTACATATCCTATTATGATGGAAGTTTTGCATCCAAAAAAGAACTTACCGGTTATATTATTAAGAATGACATCAATTATGACATGATTTATCAGCACGATATCGGCGGAGATTTAGTGTTGCTAGATGCGAATTATTATATGAACAAGTATATTGCAGAAGAAGATGCCCTAATTGCTGCTGTCGGAACTTATTTCGACAGTTCTAACTTAAACTACGAATTCTCAGTTTTCGTCAATGATGTTGAAGTATATACTCATAAAGGCGCAAGTGAATTCAGAGGATATTCTACAATACCATTAAACAAATTCATAAAAATCAAAAAAGGAGATGCCTTTAAAGTCATATTTAAGAATAAGGCCCCTGCATTAACTGACGGCAGGACACCTATTGACAAGGACGTGACATTCCAAAGTGATGACGGAAAAACATGGGAGGATTTATCCAACACCCAACGCGTAGCGGTTTTAAAAGTTTACACAATTCCTGATTTGAATATCGCTGACGATCTGGTCAAATATTACGGTGATGATACTCCATATACTGCTAACGTTCAGCCTGGCGACAAAGTGATATTTGAAATCAACGGCATTACTGCAACAGTAACAGCGGATGAAAATGGAAGTGCAGAACTTGGCATTGATTTAAAACCCGGCACATACTATATAAAAGTGAATTACAATGGAACCAAGTATCCTTTCAATGTTATAATCAAAAGCACAATCTCATCTCAGGATGCAACCAGAGGCTATAACAGCAACTACAACCATAAAATCCAATTGCTTGATAAAAAAGGCAATGCCTTAAACAATACTGCAATTACTGTGACCGTCAATGGCAAAACTAGCAAATATACAACTGACAGCAACGGTTTTGTCACCATAAAATTTACTAAATTAACAGCCAATCAGAAAATTAGCGTCGTTAATCCGTCCACCAGTGAAACAGGTGCAAATACAATCAAGGTAGTTTCAAGATTCAGCGGAAATTCAAACATCAGAATGTATTACTTCGACGGATCACGCTATAACTTCAAGGTTTATGGCAATGACGGTAAATTGGTTGGAGCAAACAAAGTTGTTAGCGTTAAAATTAACAAGAAGGCATATAAAGTTAAAACAAATAAAAACGGTGCTGCATCACTGGCAATACCAAATACCGTTAAACCAGGCACTTACACAATAACTGCAACTTATGCCGGCCAAACTGTTAAAAATGTTGTAAAAGTAAACCAGGTACTTAAAACAACAAAAAAGACAGTTAGAAAATCAGCTAAAAAATTAGTGCTTACAGCAATGCTGAAAAACCATCTTAAAGGTAAAATCATTAAATTCAAATTTAATGGAAAAACCTATAAAGCAAAAACCAATAAAAAAGGAATCGCTCAGGTAACCCTTAAGAAGAATGTCATTAACAAACTCAAAAAAGGAAAAACATATGCCGTTGTTGTAATCTATTATAAAGACACAATAAAATCAACAGTAAAAATCAGATAAATAAGGAAATAATTATTTTCCTTATTTTAATTTTTTTATATCACCATTTACCAAATTCCTATAAAATGTATGAGATAGATCGTTTTTTAAAAAAAAGAAGAGTAGATGCTGATGCACCTACTGAATATATTAATGAACTCCCGCCTGAATTGCAGACATTATAAAGCCGGAAAAATCTATCATTAAATGAACAATATATGATACAAATACGTTTTTTGTTTTCATATATGCATATAAATTAAATATAGAACCGAGTCCCTGAATTAATAGTATTTGAAAAATTCTTCCAGAATATGCAGAGTAATGAGCCATTCCAAAAATAAACAATGAACCAAAAATACCTATACATAGACTAATGTCACGATTTCCAGTTGATTTATATATTGCATACATTATAAGCAATAGCAGGAATATTTTTAAGAACTCCTCACCCATAAGCTGTAGAAAAATTGTTACAATAAATGTAGGACTTAGTTGTTCGGCTATTGGAAGAATTCCATTACCAGCAAGAGGATAATGCATTAATGCTAAAATTGGAGTAGCTATTAGCATAACATATAAAATATAGCCAAGAAAAGATAATATAATTGTTTTAATGTCTTTTAACCTTATCCTTTTAAAGAACAATCCATAATTTCTTTTACAGATGTACAATGCAGGAATTATTGTTACCAAAAATATCATTACAGATTTGAGTGCAGGATGCGAACTAAACAAAGAAATTGTAATTATGACCAAAATAACTGATATTAATACAATAGACCAATCAGCTGTGGATAGCTTCGGCACGTCATTGTAGAAAGGAAAATCAATCCCATCATCTAAAAATTTAAATTTGTCTTTTAAAGAGAACATGACAATTCACCTCCATAAATAAAAAAATAGATGAATAATTCATCTATCTAACATTAACTGTTGTTTTAATAGTGTCTTTAAAGTAACTCACCTTAACTACGTATGTTTTACCCTTTTTAAGCTTTTTAATAACATTTTTATTCAATGCTTTTTGTGCTATGCCTTTTGCATTGGTTTTTACTTTATATGTCTTGCCGTTGAATTTGAATGTTATTATTTTGCCTTTAACAAATTTGCCATTGATTTTAAGTGTTGCTTTTAATGTGAATTTTTTAGCAGTCTTTTTAACAGTGACTTTGCTTGCCTTAAGCACATGTTTTACAGTGATTTTGTTCTTGTAGGTTTTGCCATTGTATGTGGTTGTCATGGAATAAGTTTTTGGAAGCTGTGTTATCTTTATTTTAGCAATTCCACTGTTGTCAGTCCTGACTGTAGTTGATTGACCGTTAATTTTGAATTTAACACTTGCACCTACAACAACATGGCCGTCAGCTGTTGTAACTTTGACTGAAAAGTATTTGCCGCCGCCATAGTCGACTGCAATGTTTTTGTTGCCAACGATAGCAGTATCATCTTCTAACGTATATGCTTTAATACAGGCAACCTGTCCGTATTTCTGATACAAATCTTTCCAAGATCCATCATCAATATTAGTTAATGAAACACCCTTCTCATAGTGCATCCTTACTGGAATAGATATGCCTAATGCCGGGGATGTTACATAAATACTAAATTTATCACCTTTTTTAATTGGAATGTACTTGTTCAATTTAATGGTGTGGTATCCCCGATAAGGTGAAACGCCTTTTTGAGTATAGACCACAGCACCATTCACTGCAACTTTAATTGTATAATCCATGCCGCTCTGATTAAAGTAGGTTCCAACAGCAGCTATCAAATCATCTTCGACACTGACAAAGTTATTCACATTTGTTATAGGAGTGCCGTATAATTCACTGGTTTCATCATACATCATAAATTCCCAAATACCTGTAAAATCATATTGATAATTCTTATTGTATGGCAAAGTATTTTCAAACACATATGCGACCGCCTGTTCTGTTAGTTTGTCATCGGCGCATAATGTTCCATCATAATATGAAATGAACATGTATCCTCCATCACCACATTGGGCTCCCCAACTGTTTTTGATAATCCATGCCCCATCACCTTCAGGTGTGGTGGCGAAGTTTTCTTTTGAATAATTATCATCCCATCCAACAATAGCAACTGCATGATTTGGAGCACCATTCAAATGATAAAAAGCACCCGAAGTATCGTTATAACCTTCTGGATCTTGAAAAGCATCAAAAAGTACAGCCAATGCACCATATTTAAGAATAGCTTTTTTAAGAGCAGGATTTCCTGGAATTGATACTTTTCCAGAATCAATTAAAACAAAATCCTGAAGGTGTATTGTTTGATTTGTGTGGATTGAAGGAGATAATTTTCCAACTTCATCATATATGTCATAAACCTGCGGAAATGCTCCAATCCAAGATAAAAGATAACCTGCCGCAATCATTTCATTCGCACTTTCGACATTACCGGATCCGTATCTGCTGAAAATAAGCATGGAATCCTGCATATTATTTTCTGAAATATCATATGATATCCCAGTATTTTTCAATAAAGCAGATTCAAATGCTGCTATTCCACCAAATGCCCAACAAGAACCCATACTTCCTTGATCCCTAACTGGTGTAAGCCATCCGATTTCCCTCAAATCAAATCTGGTAGGAAGAATACTAAGGTCAATGCTGTTTGTGGTTAAATTTAATTTCATTCCTTCGCCAGTAATCACACTTGGATAATATGTGTTATTCAAATCATCTTTAGAAATTGTATCGTTCCCATATATTCGACCTATTGTTGATTCAACATCATCAAAATAAGTATAAACAGGATTATTGTTGTTGTTAAAGGTTATATTATCCAGATGATATTCGGCATCATAAATTAATATTCCACCGGCCATTGAAGCGCTATTATTATTGAATTCTGAATCCGTAAGATTTAAAAGGCCGAAATCAAAATATAGTGCGCCTCCGGATGTTTGATAATTAGGCTGTGACACCACTTTATTTGAATTGAATTTACAATTGATTATTTCTGCAATTACATCTGAAAGATATGCTGCCCCTCCGGCATAAACTGCAAAACAGTCGGTGAAGCTTGAATCTTTAAGGGTTAAATTACCGGTTAGCTGAACAAAAGCCCCGCCAAAACCTGAGAAAATATTATTGAAAGTTGAATTTCGAATAGTTATTTCAATTGGTTCTGTAATTGGTTCGGTACCCTCTCCTTCGACATCGACAAATACTGCCCCTGCATTTTTAGTTGAAGTAGTATTTGCAAATAAACAATTTTCAATAATTGCCTGTTTAGGTACCCGAATTCCTACAGCACCAACGGATTCATTTGCTTTTAAATTATAAAATTTAGTATTATTGATGATTACATAGCACTCTTGAGCAAATACTGCAGGAGCATATTTTGACGAAACATTATTGAAAATACAATTATCAATAGATAATACAGTGAAATCCCGCTCGTTAGTAGAAATTGACCCCCACTTACTGAAATATTTTGATGTAAAATTACTGTATTCAACATTTAAAGTACCGGTTTCCAAATAAAGTGCACTGCCCCTATCTGAATAACCATCAATAAAGTTACAATTAGAAATATTAACAATGGCATTTGCCGCAATAGTCATTGCTCCTCCAAAGAGTTTTGCACCATTGTTAATAAATGTAACATTATTTAAAGTTAATGACCCTTTTTCAGCAATTATTGCACCACCATACCCATCAGAATAACCATTAACAAACTTAAGATTGTTTATTGTGATATTTTTTCCTAAAACGACGAACATTGACACCTGACCATTTCCATCAAGTATGTGGTTATTTCCATTTATTACAAAATTATCTTTAACAATACCAATTGGCTTTCTAATATCAGCATTATTGAATTTATAGTCCTTTTCTATTTCCAATACTTCCCCAGATGCAGAAATATCCTTAGCTAAATCTGTAAACGTATTGTTAGTTTCACTTTCACCATATTTGTTATATTCTGTACTTTGCAAGACTGCTGGCTCATCATTAAGAGCAGCATCCCCCATTTCTATTGTATTATCTGTACTTATTGTTTCATTGCTAATTTCTTCTGTTGCTGAGACCGCACCTATTGAAACTATCAAAAAAAGCAATAAAAACCCTATTGCCGTGAATTTCATAGATTACCCCCAATTAATCAAAATTTAACCCATAAATAAAAAAAAATATGAATATTATTTTTACCTGTTATCGAATATTGAATATTTTTTAAACAACAGGTTAAAAAAAAGTTTATTCCCATACATATATAAAAATATCGATTTAATTCCAAAGAAGACATTTTGTTCTATTACATACGAATATATCTTTAATCTGATTTTAAATCATTTTTAACAGAATAATTGAAATTTGAGATAATTTTATCCAAAAGATAATTAGAAATCTCACAAAAAAGCAATTGTCACAAAATTCTTAAATTAAAAATATTGCTTTTTAGTTATATCCAAAAAATCTTCCGTTAATTTCATCATTTCCAATACTGCAATAGATTGATGTTAAATATCATGATATGAAAAATGTTTTGGTCATGCATCCTTTTTAGCCCATTCCGGTGCAATGCGTTTAAAGAACCTTACGGCACTTTCATTAGCAACATAATCATATCTGAATTTGCTGTAGAAAAGCAAAATTACTGCAGACAAATTTAACAATATGCATATAAACATCATTAAGTTAGCTGACTGAACGAATAAATGATTAATATGGTTAGGTCCCAATTGCTGATTTCCAATGAAAATTGACAATATGACTGCGAAAATTCCAGCACTTAAAATTTTACCTAATTCCTTACTGGTTGATAAAACTGAACTTGCATCAGGTAAATCTTTTTCATCCACAATAGTTAAAACGTATTTATTATTTGGAGCTGAAAACAATCCATTGCCTATTCCTTGTAAGGCGCATCCAACAAGAATAATATTAAATGGTATAAAATCAACAAAGAAAAATATGACTGATGATACGCATATGAACATCATTGCCACACCGGATATTATTCTTGAATCTATCCTATTTGAAAGCCTGCCTGAAAAACCGGATATCCCTATCATGATAATAGGTGCAATAAGAAGAATAAAACTCACGACAATCTCTTCAACATTTAAAACATATTGCAAATGCAGTGCCAGTACAGTAATGGTAATTGTTACAGTGAAATAAGTTATCATAGCAGCATAATTTCCAATCACATATTTAGCATCCTTAAGCAACTCAAAATTAAATATCGGTTCTGGAACGCTTTTTTCAACTTTAATCAATATTATGAATAAAATAACGCTGACTACTACAAAAACAATTCCAAACTCATCCAATAATGTCATCCCATAGGTAAACAGACACATCATAACAACGTAGATTAGTGAACCTTTATTGTCGACAGGTTTCTTTTCTGTAGCCCATTCATAGTCAATTCCATTCAGCAATATCAACAGAATAGCTATTATTGGGAGAACCATTAAAAATGCCCATTTCCAACTTAATACAGAAATTGCCAATCCCATAAATACCGGAGCAATTAACAATCCAACATATCCTGCCGATGAAACTACACCTAATGCAGAACCTATTTCACTATCCTCAAACTCTTCAACTACAATAACATATAAGCTAATGGCCAAAATAGCAGCTGAAAATCCTTGCATCAGTCTAGATAAAAGAAACATAAAATCATTTATCGAAAATGCTGAGATTAAAATAGAAAATAGCAGTAATAAAAGACTTATTTTAGTGGATTTTTTAACCCCATACTGTGAAATGATATTAGCAAAAGGCAGACTGAAAGCTACAAAACTCATCATATAAATTATATTTACCCACAAAATTGCTTCAGCAGAAAAATTCAATTCGATGGCTATACCTGGCAGTGCAATAACAGTCATGTTAGCAATTAACTGTATGATTAACTGAGATATCGCTACAACAATCAAAGTTGATTTCTTATCTGAAATTTTAAAAATAATATCCCCACCAAATTGAATATTATATATATTCCATATTGTTTTTATAGTTAGCTTTAAGATAACAAAGCCTAATAAAACGTACGCATAGTTCACATGCCTATCTTTCACCACTGAAAACTTTAATAAAAAATGGGCACAAATTTAAGTATATGAATGAAAATCTTTATGGAATGTTTGATAAAGTTTTACAATCCGAATATTCTATTATAGAAGATGGCTCAAAAAAGACTATTAAACTGGGAAAAAATGCAAAATACGGGACAATGGAGACTTATTCCTTATTTGATGGAATAATTCTGTTAAACTACCTAGACCTATAGAGGTCGAGGCAGTTCAACTGAAATTTAATCATTTTTTTATAATTAATTTCGACTTTTGATTGTAATTACAGTGCTGTTTAACCCCAATACCCTCGAATAATCAATTTTATCAGCAATCTTATTCAAAACACTGATATTGTCAAATTCAAGATTATCATTTTCAACTACAGGATTAAAGTCAATGCCTGTATCCTTAATAGAAATTAAAATATTTTCACCATTATTTTTAACAATGACATCAATTGCATCAACATATTCATTGATATTGATGATATTGACAAGCATTTCTTCAATAGCCATACTAACCAATACTGCCGATTTATTTTCGGCCAAATATTCCTGAACTTGGCTAGATAACTCTACAGCCTGTTTGACATCGCCTTCGATTGTATATGCAAATACCTTTTCATCATCATTATGTTTGTTTATGAAAAATCCTGAGTATTCGCCATTAGTTTTTTTGTTGAGATATTTTGAATATACGAGTATGTATAATATTGTAAGGACTTCGGCAATAGTGAATGAAATCCAAATTCCGTTTGCACCCATCAAAAATGACAATAAAAATGCAAATATCACCGGAAAGACACAGCCTTCAAGTATGGATATGGTATTTGACAATTTATCTTTTTGAATAGCTTGGGCGTAAAAGGTATACAGGAACGTAATTGCTATTCCAACATAACTCAATGAGAAAATCCTGATTGCATTCAATACAATAGGGATATCTGAAGGATTGTTGACATGGTATAACATCAATAACGATTGAGGACAGATAATGAAGAACACAGACAGTATTAAACTTGAAGCCAGAACTATCTTTAAGGATTTTTTCGTAATATAATCAACACTTTTATAGTCCTCCTCCTGATAATAGACCGATACGATTGGAGACATTGTCTGTGCAGTACCAATCAGGAATATGTAAAGAATAAACAGACTATTGCAGCAGATGTTGAATGCAACCAAACCATACTGGCCTATGTATAAGGTAATCAGAGTGTTTATTATAAAAATCTTTATTGTGAAATATAATTGTGTTGATGCACCGGAAAATCCGGATTTACAGATTTCAGCAGTAGTGCTCAAAAATGACTTGAATTTAACGAAAACGAATTCTAATGTCCTTTTAGGATTGAAGAAGTAAGTTAACATGTAGATAGAGCCTAAAATATAACCTGCAATTGTTGCGCCGGCCGCACCGGAAAGTCCCCAGCCAAACACTCCAATAAATATAAGATCAAATACAATATTGGCTACATTAGCCACAATCAATGACCTTAAAGGCAGATCTGCAATCCCATCTGCACGAACAAAGTACGATAAGCACATGATAAAGCATAAGAATGGAATTTCAAATATGTAAATACTATAATATTGGAAAACAATTGGTTGTATCTGAGCGGAAGGGCATAAAATCGCTATAATCGGACCTGAAAACAGCGTTCCCAAAACCGAGAACAATATTCCAATCAACACTAAGGACATTATCGAAACGGAAAATATCCTATTACTTTTTTCATTATCAAACTCCGCCTTTGCAATTGAGCACATTACACTGCCCCCCAAACCGATCATCCAATAAATTAAATTAACGAATGTGCCCAACGGCTCTACCGGTTGGATAGCAGATAATGCAACAGCACCAATCAAATTACTTACAATAATTGAATCAACAAGCAAACAAATATTGCCTGTCATTGAAGTTAATAAGGTAGGAATGAAGAATTCCTTGAATTTACCACTTAATAATTTATAATTACGTTCATACATTGTTTCACTCACCTAAAGAAATTCAAATCATTCAAATATTTAACAAAATTATAAATGTACTCCTTAGAAATCAATGGCCAATTAATGCCCAGACGATACAGCACTTGAGTAGTATAATAGTTTTCAACTGGAACCCATTCTTTTTTAACTTTACCTGATCCAATTGAAGTAATTAAACCAGAAACTCCATCCTGCTTGGATTTATCAGCCAATGCATCATTTAAGACCTGTTCATATTCTTCATTTTCACAAGGTTCAATATTTAAACCCAACGGCTTTATAATATCAATTACATCTGCAAAAGTAATCTCATGAGAATTATACGGATGGAAAACAACACAGTTCTTTGGTGTTTTGGCCAATGCAACAATTGATTTGGCAGTTATGTCAATCTGACTGAATTCAATGCTGTCGGCCAACATTTCATAAGTCGCTTTTCCCATAGTGATGAAAGCCTTTAAACGATTAATGAATCCGTTTGACTCAAAGTTAATCTGGAATTCACTGTCCGAACTTCTAGCCATCAAGTTACCAACTCTCATTATTTTAACGTCAAGGTCATCTTCTACAGCCGCCTCAAGCACTGCCCTTTCAGCTAAAAACTTACTGCCAATATACTGATTGTCCACTCCCTGACCTATGAACAGATTCCTTTCATTATAATCAACGTCCAATGGTGGGAAATTATCAATACTTTCTCCTGCAACACTGCATGTTGAAACTTGGACATATTTTGCATCTTTCATTTTGGCAAACCTTAATCCGTTAATTACTCCTCCAAGATTGATATCTTCTATATCAGTTCCGGATGAGAAGTGCTTAACATTAGCTGCACAGTTTATAACCGTATCAATATTTAAATTCAGAATATTTTCAAAATACTTGAAGTCAGTGATATCACCTTCAACCACTCTCAATCTCTCATCAATGATAGACTCACTAATATTGTCTTCAAAGTAATAGAACAATAAAGATTTGAGCCTATCAAGACCTGATAAACTACCTTTGGACCTTACAAAACAGTAAATTGTGCCGGATTCCGCTTCTAACAGTTCATTTAAGACATGAATTCCTAAAAATCCGGTAGCTCCTGTCAATAGAATATTGCCCAGACTGTCCTCCAATTTTCCGTTTATCATTGATTGCAAATTATTTTTACTCAATAATTTGTTGATTTTAGAATAATCATATTTGCTTTCATCTTCGGATTGTGAAGAATCCCTTTGAGAAATGAATTCGGAAATCTTTCTTGGAGTAGGATTTTTAAATACATCACCATAATTTAATTCATAATCCCTATTTAAAGCTGCCAATGTAATTTTAGTGACAAGTAGCGAAGTGCCTCCAATTTCAAAGAAATTATCTTCAACGCTTACTGTGTCAAGTCCTAAAATTTCGGCAAATGTGTTTGCAAAGAATGCTTCAACTTCATTTTCTGGACCCACATATTCTGAAATAAGTTCAGGTTCAGGCAAGCTTTTCAAATCTGTCTTACCATTCAAGGTTTGAGGCATTTCATCCAATTCCATATAAACAGTAGGAACCATATAATATGTTAATTTTTCAGAAAGATTATTCTTTAATTCCTCAATGTCAAATGAAAATTCATTGGATGCTCGATTTTCAACTTTATATTCCTCATCAACAGTGAAATAAGCACATAAATGGTCATTGCCCTTAATTTTTCTAACGACCACCGCAACGGAATGAATAGGTTCGAAATTGGAAATGACTGATTCAATTTCACCAATTTCAATTCTAAGGCCTCTGAGTTTTATCTGATTGTCCAAACGTCCGTGAATGTATATGTTTCCTTCTTCATCTGATTTGGCAAAATCTCCTGATTTATAGAATCTTATTCCATTAATCTCACAGAACGCCTTCTCATTATTTTCCGGCCTATTTAGATAAGCTCTTGAAACTCCACCTCCTGCAATATACAATTCTCCCATAACGTTTGGAGGCAGAGGATTGCCATCCAAATCCATAATGCTTTCATAAACATTGAAATAAGGCTTGCCTATATTCAGTTTTCCATCATCAATCAGATGCGCATTACACACAACCGTTGTTTCAGTAGGTCCGTACATGTTATAGACCTTTGCATCAAGGCCATTGAGAATATCAAGCAATTGTGGAGGGAATCCTTCACCCCCAATGGATAAAACCTTAAATTTAGAAAATTCTTCACCCAAATCATCCAATTCGAAGTATTGTAACAGACGTGATGGAGTTCCGCTATAAACATTTGCACCTGTTCTTTTAATGAAATCGCATAAAGCTAAAGGATCCTTATATTCAGCATCATTGGCAAATGCAATCGGAATTCCGTTCATCAATGCAGTCATTGTTTCCTGATGAAGCATATCGAATGCAACTGTGGAAATGGATAAGGCCTTATATCCTTCTTTTTTACCGTTTATTGCCACTTCATAATTATAAACACTTCTGGAATCAGGATAGACAAAGTTTGCAAGGTTCCTGTGTTCTATCATCACTCCTTTTGGAAGACCTGTTGAACCTGAAGTGTAAATAATATATGCAAGATTTTCCCCTTTTAATTCCGGATCCGGGTTTGAGGTATCTGTCTCTTCAAGCAGCTCTGAAATTTGTATAATATGGTTTGAATAATCACTTAAATCAATATTTTTAATCTCCACAATATCATCAATAATGATGAATTTAGAATCACTGTCAGTTAAAACGTGCTCGATTCTATCCTTAGGATAATCGGAATCAACCGGAATGAATGCCGCCCCTGATTTTAGGATACCGAATATGGAAGCAAATACGTTACTGTCACGCTTCAATATAAACATAACCTTGTCTTCAGCAACAACTCCTCGCTTGATAAGTGCATTAGCTATCTTATTAGCCCTTTCGTTCAATTCTTCATAGGTAAAATCGCCATCTTCAGCAGATATTGCCAAATCATGAGGATGCAATTCCACCTGCTTTTCAAATATTTTATTTAACCTATATTCATCCAATTCTACAAGATTCAAATCGTCAACGGACAATTCATTAGCTTCAACAATGGAAATATCTTTTAATTGGGTATCTTTATCAAATGTTATAAATTTATTTACAACAACTATAAAACTATTTAAAAATGTTTGAATCAATTCCTCGGAATATAACTGATCATTAAAGCTCATTGAGACATCATATTTATCTTCAACCTCTGAAATGTTAAGATTCAATTTAAATTTAAGGTCATCTTCATCCAATGCTTCCCTTTTTACATAATCCCCATTAATCTTTATGTCTTCAACAATGTTTCCATGGAATGCATAGAGAAACTCCGGCACAAATCCATATTTATCGGCAATTTCTGTTAAAGGATATGAAGAATGAGCCAATACATCAAACCATTCCTTATTTGCATACTCAAAGAATTCATCAATGGTCAAATCAGAATTTACATTCAAAGCTATAGGCAATGTTTTAACCATCATGGCCAATGTCTTTTGCTGATTTGGATTGAACCTACCATTGGTAATTGTTGCAATTAATAAGTCTTTAGTATAGGCGAATTTTGATAAAACAAAAGAGGAGACTGCCAGGAAGAAATTGTTTTGACTTATTGACAATTCGCTGCAGAAATGATCTATTTCATCTTTTTCAAGGAAAATAGTTTTCTCCAAACCAGTACTCTCATTTTCATCACCGCTTAAATCCGGAGTCATTAAAGTAGCTTCATCAAATTCTTTAATTTTATTGAAGAAAAACAGTTCTGATTCCTTATATAAAGAAGATTCCTGAGTTTTAACTTCATTTAATGAATATTCGAAACCGTTGATTTCTTCTGATTCATATTCAATGCCGTCATAACTTTTTGCAATTTCATCAAATAGTATATTCAATGAAGTTCCATCTACAATTATATGATGGAAATCGCAAAGAATTGAGGTGTTGGCTTGAGTTTTAATAATTCTAAACCGGAATAACGGTCCTTCACTTAAGTCAAATGGTTTGACAAATTCTCTTTTGAAGTTTTCATCAATGCTTTCCGCTTCAACTATCTCAATTAAATCATCTATAACCAGATTATCCCTACTTTCCTGATATGCAACACCGTCCTGCATTACGATTCTTGTTTTTAAGTACGGATGAGAATTGATTACTTTTATAATAGCTGATTTGAGTCTGTTTTCATCAATATCACTTCCCAATTCAATATATTTAGGAAGATTATAATTCAATTTCTCATAATCCTTTACGCAATCGAAGTAAACGCCCAACTGATTAGGAGTTAACCTATAATACTTATGTTCACTTTCATCAGTTTCGCTTTCAGCAAATCCGTCATTGATTTCAATGTTTTTGGCAATATTACGAATTGTTGGCTGCTGAAGAATGATGGTAACATTGATTTCCTTATCAAGTTTATTGTAGATTTCTGTGCTTAGCCTCATTATTGTTAATGAAGTAAAGCCCAGCTCATAAAGGTCATCTGTAACTCCAAAATCATCAAAGCCCATAATTTCACTGCAAATTTCAAAAATGCTTTTTTCAAGTTCGCTATCGGCATTGACATGTTGTGAACTTAATTTTGGAACAGGCAAACCTTTAGCATCAATTTTTCCGTTTGGTGTTTTAGGCATCTCATCCAATTGCATAAACGAAGTAGGAATCATATATCTGATTAATTTTAAAGAAAGATAATCTTTTAAATCACTGACATCGATATCTTCAGCCGCAGTGAAATATGCGCATAGTATGTCCTGATTGTTCATCTGCTTTACAGCCACTACAACATTTTCAATACCAGGATATTTGGAAATTGCAGATTCTATCTCTCCAGGTTCAATTCTTTGACCTCTAAGCTTGATTTGCTTATCTTTCCTTCCTACAATGACCAATTCATTATTTGAATTTTTATAAGCCAAATCACCGGTTTTATAGAATTTCAAATCATTTACAAATAAAAATTCAGATTTGTTTAAATCATCCCTATTCAAATAGCCTGGAGTGGTTTGAACCCCTGCAGTACAGATTTCACCAGTAATATTGTTAGGCAATGGATTACCGTCGATATCAATGATTAAATCTATATTGTTTGGAATAGGTACTCCTTCAGTAATTTCATCACCGTCAATTAATTTCTGATGTGTTGCAATTGTATTTTCAGAAGATCCGTATGAATTAAATATTTTTGCGTCGCTGTTGGCACGTATATCACCATAGACCGATGGGATGAATTTCTCTCCGCCAACAATAATAATCTTAAATTGTTTAAGCAGGTCTTTGAACTCAGTGACTTTCATATACTCCTGAATTCTTGAAGGAGTTAATGATAAACCGTCAACTTTTGAATCTTTAATCAGACGAATTAGCTTGGAAAGGTTTTTGCTTTCCTCATCACTAGCAAGAGTCACTTTTGTTCCGTTGATTATTGTCGCTAAAACTTCTCTTAAAAATGCGATGAACGTGGTTGTGGTCAATGACAGCATATTGGAAACGTCATTTTGTATGGCATGAATTGCAATATTGTCCTTGCTAGGATTAATATAATTTATTAGACCTTTATGAGTAATTTTTACCCCTTTCGGTTTTCCAGTAGACCCTGAGGTATAGACTATGCAAGCCAAATCATCAGATTTTATGTCAACATCCAAATTGCCGTCATTCTCATTATCCAATAGTTCATCAATGTTTGATTGGATGACCAATTTGGCACCAGTGTCCTGCCTAATAAAATCTGTCTGCTCTTCAGGCTGTTCAGTTGACACTATTGTAAATGAAGCGCCAGTTTTTATCACTCCATAAATGGCAGATATTAATTTAGCTGACCTTTCAAGTTTTAGGATAACGTGGTCGCCGGAACACACACCCAAATCAACCAGACTATGTGCAATCCTATTTGATAGGCCATTCAATTGATTGTAAGACAATGTTTGGCCATGGTCAATAAGAGCAATCTCTTCAGAGAGATTTGAAACAGAATCTTCGAACAATTCCTTAAGATTTGCATCAATCTCAATCGCTTCAAAATCATTGTGAATCTCTCTTAATTCCATTTCCTTTTCACTTGGCAATAATGAAATCTCATCAACAGGTTTAGTGAAATCTTCCTGCAGCTTATTAACCATCAATCCAATATTATCAGTTAAATCCGCAATGAACTCCTGGGAATAAAGTGCATCATTATACCTTAAGAATACCAGATAATTGTCCATGTCCTCTTCAATGTAAACACTTAAATTGAATTTTGGCAAATCAAGTGAAAGGTCTTCAACCTTTAAGGAATTGACTTTGCCACCATCATTAACCATTTGGTATTCAATATCCACACCCACCTGATAGGCATAGTAGATATTCGGATTGATATTATATTTTTCAAATAATTTAGTATACGGATAGTTTTCATGATTGATTGTTTCAATTAATGTATTTTGAACTGAATCGAAATATTCACCAACACTTTGACTTGTATCGATTTTATGAATGAACGGTAGTGTTTTTACAATCATTGCAATTGTATTTTCATAATTTGGATTCAATCTACCGCTGGAAATAGTTGCAATTAGCATGTCTTTTGTATATGTATATTTACTCAATGCCAAAAGAGTTGCAGATAAAAATAAATTATTTGGAGTGATATCGTATTCTTTACAGTATTTATCAATCGAATCCTTACTTATTGAGTTACAACATTCCCCTAATCTTGCAGTTTCAATAGGTTTAGTGATATTTGGTGTGATATCAGTACTAATGTCAATCTCAGCAATTTTGGAATTGAAGAATTCTTCGGATTTAATGTAGGAATCTGACCCCTCCTGTCCATAATCTTCGAGAATATATTCAAATCCAGTATATCCCTCAGATAACATCTCATTATCATTATATGCATTAATCAGATTTTCAATAAATACATTCAATGATAATCCATCAAAAATGATATGATGAATATCTAAAAGTAATGTAGTTTGATTGTTATAATAAAATATTTTCACCCTGTAAAGTGGAGAATCAAGTAAATCAAACGGTTTTGCGAAATTTTCTCGAACTTTGATACTGCATTCCTTATTTAATATTTCCACATTGACTTTCGCATCATCCTGACGTTTAATGCATACTTTTCCATCTTTTTGTGTGATGATGCTTTTTAGATAGCTGTGATAATCAAATACTTTTATCAAAGATTCCTTTAATCTTTCAGGATCGATATTTTTACCCAATTCTATAACGAAAGGCATGTTATAAATTAACTTATCCGGATTTTTGACCGATTCTATGTATACGTTTAACTGATTATGGCTTAACGGATAATAATCCTGTTTTTCATAATTGACCTTTACAACTTTACTTGTATTGATGAGAAGATTTTCCAAATCACAAATATTTTCTGCATCCATCAATGTTTTAAAAGATAAAGAAGCGTTAAAACTGGAATATATCTCATGTGAAAGTTTCATTAGGGACAGTGATGAAAAGCCTAAACTAAACAGATTATCAGTAACACCAAAATCTTTGAAATTCAAAATTTCACTGCATATCTCATACAGCTTTCTTTGAACATCATTTTTAGGCATCACATATTCAGTTATCAAGATAGGCTCCGGCAAATTCTTAACATCAACTTTGCCGTTCGGTGTCTGCGGCATCTCATCCAATTGCATAAATACTGTTGGAATCATATACCTGGTAAGGCGATCCTTTAAAAATTCCTTTAAATCATCATTATCAATTGTCTCATCAGCAGTATAATAAGCACATAAATGGTCATTGTTATTAATCTCTTTAATCACTACCACAACTTGTTTTATATTTGGATATTTGCTTATGCTAGTTTCAATTTCACCTATTTCGATTCTTAATCCTCTTAATTTAATTTGATTATCTATCCTTCCCTTAATGTCAATTTCACCATTTGGAAGTTTGATAGCATAATCTCCGCTCCTATAATAAGGAATGCCATTTATGGTCAAAAATACTTCTTCAGTTTTTTCCGGCATGTTGTAGTATCCTTTTCCAACACCAATACCTCCAATGTACAATTCACCCATTACACCCAAAGGCAATAGCTTGCCATCAATATCACGAACATCAGTAACATAATTGATTAAAGGAAGACCCACTGTCAAATCATTTACATCAGTAACTTCCTTGTTGTTTGATGTGATTGTCGTTTCGGTAGGACCGTAACTGTTGTAAACAACAGCATCACTGTATTGCCTTAAATCCTCGTAGACTTTAGTTGAAAATTTCTCCCCACCCAAGAAAACGCATTTCAAGCAACGAATAGCTTCACAGAACTCTTTAACCTCCAGGTATGAAGCCAATCTTGATGGAGTAAAGTCAGCAACTTCAGGTTTGTTTTCATTGATTAATTGAGTCAATTCAGGAATATTCTTAATTTCAACATCATTTGCAAATACCAATTTCAATCCATTGGAAAGAGAAGTAAGAATATCATCCGTAGACACGTCAAAAGAAATTGTTGTAATACAAAGCAGGCTATCATAAGTGGATTTAGGATTTGAAACCTGATTGCAAATGTTTTCATGGCTAATCATTACTCCCTTAGGATTGCCTGTTGATCCTGAAGTGTAAATCATATAAGCCAAATCATCACCAATAACGCGAATATTCGGATTATCACAATCCCCTTCTTCAAGAAGTTCATCAACATCCAATGAAAGTTGGGAAGTTTCATTGCATATAATATAATCCGCCTGACTGTTTTCATAAATGTACCTAATCCTTTCTTTAGGATATTCAGGATCAATAGGAACAAAAGCACATCCCGCTTTTAAAACACCTAAAATAGAAGCGATGAGTCTACTGTCTCTTCCAAGCATTATAAGAATATTGCTTTCTGGCTTAACACCCCTTTTGATTAATGCATTGGCAATCCTATTACTTTTCTCATTCAGCTCAGCGTAAGTTAAGGTAACGTCACTTGCAACCAATGCCACGTCATTTGCCTTTTCGACCGCTTGTTTTTCAAAGCGTTTATGTAAAACCGGATTTTCAACTGGGGTGAAATCAGGCAATTCATCAGATTTGTTCAATTCTATTTCATTAATCTTCAATTGTTCGATATCATTATCGACAAATTGGTTTAAAATGGATAAAACACTATTCAAGAATGTTTTAATATATTTTTCACTGTACAAAGCATTATTGTATAAAATAACCAGTTCCATACTGTCTTCAGTTTCATTAACATCAAAAGTTATTTTATAATCGGTTTCAAGGGAATTCAAATTTTTTATACTGTACACATCATTGCCGAATTTGACTTTTTCTTTTTCGAGATTGTTGTATGTATACATGAATTCCGGCTTCAAATCAAATTCATCAGCAATATTGATATAAGGGTAATTGCTGTGCTTGATTCCATCCTTCCAGATGTCATCAATTTGTGTGAATAATTGCCTGACTGAAATGTTCCTGTCTTCATTGATGGAAACTATAGGGAATGTTTTAACTAAAAATGCCTGAGTATTATAATAATTAGAATTCAATCTGCCGTTGAATATGGTTGTCAATAACGTTTTGTCACTGAATGTGTATTTATTTAATGTCAATATTGTGCTTGCCATGAACAATATGTTTGGCGAAATTCTTTTTTCGGCGCAGAACTCTTTTATAAATTGTGAATCTATATTTTCAGAAATGGACTCCAATCTGCCAATATCCTCATCATTGTTCAAGTCCGGAGTCAGAACAGTTGATTCCACTTCTTTTGACAGTTGCTCATGGAAATATTTCTCACTGGCAACATATTCTTCACTGTCCTTGCCTTCTTTTTCAATCAGAGAACAGATATATCCGTCAAAGACTTCCTCTTCAATCTCTTCACCATTGTATGCATTGGCAAAGTTATTGAATAATGCATCCAATGATTCACCATCAGATATTATGTGATGGATATCAAAGAATAGAACTGTTTCATCAGTTGTCTTATAGATTTTAGCTCTGAATAGCTGATTATTTAATAATTCAAACCTCTTGACATTTTCTTTTTCTATTTCCTCATCAGAAATATCATTCACTTCCACAATAGGAATTTCATCAATAGGGATTGAATCGTCACGTTTGTGCATCAGTTGGCCCTCATGATTGACAATTCTAGTTTTGAGATAAGGATAGGCATCAATAGTTTTGATAATGGATTCTCTTAATTTCAATGCATCAATTGACTTATCAAACCTTACGATTGCCGGAAGATTGTATTGCGCTTCATCCGGATTCTGAGCACATTCATAGTAGACACCCAATTGATTAACCATCAATGGATAAAATGTAATATCAGTTGAAGATTCAATCAATTCATTTAAATCCTCATCGGATTCGGCATTATCAATTTGACCGGCAATATTGCGTATTGTAGGATTATCTAACAATTCAAGAATATCCAAATTAATATTGAATGATTCAAAAATGTCTACATTGAACTTCATCAATGACAATGAGGTAAATCCAAGTGAATATAAATCATCAGTAACACCAAAACCATCGGCATTAATATATTCGGATACCATTTCTAGCAATTTCTCTTCAGTATCATTGACCGGCAAAACATTTTCAAACACCAATTTAGGTTCAGGCAAATTCTTAACATCAGTTTTACCGTTTGCAGTTTGTGGAATCTCATCCAGCTCCATATAAACTGTAGGAACCATATAATAAGTTAATTTTTCGTTCAGATGTTCCTTCAATGCATTAATATCAATGGAATAATCCTGTCCGCCGTTTTTAAACTCATCGTAAACAGTAAAGTATGCGCATAAATGGTCGTTACCGTCAATATTCTTAAGAACAACTGCAAGAGATTTGATGCCTTCAAATTCCTTTATGACAGATTCAACTTCACCTATTTCTATTCTTAATCCACGGAGCTTGATTTGGTTATCCATTCTTCCAAATACATAGTATTCCCCTTCTTCCGTGACCTTTGCAAAGTCTCCGGACTTGTAGAACCTGATTCCATTTTTTTCTACAAAAGCTTCAGCATTCTTGTCTGGACGGTTATAGTATTCTCTGCAAACACCTTTTCCTGCAATATACAATTCTCCAATTACATTTGGAGGCAGAGGATTGGAATCTTCATCCATGACCTCCTCATAAACATTCAGCATTGTTTTTCCAATGGTAATCTTATTGCTTTTAAGCAAACTGGAATTACAATAAACTGTGGCTTCGGTCGGACCATACAGATTATATATTTTTCCATTGGAATTTTTGGAAAGCAGGTCATATAATCTAGGAGGGAATGATTCACCACCAATCAAATATGCTTTAAAACCGTACATAGTCTCCTGCATTGATTCGATTTCAAGATATTGAAGTAAACGTGAAGGTGTGACCACATAAACATTTGCTCCGGTCCTTTGAATTAAGTTCTTCATTTCAATAGGATCCTTGTATTCGCTATCATCAGCAAATACTATTGGAATGCCATTTAAAAGTGAACCCATTATTTCCTGCTGAAAAACATCAAAGGCAACAGTAGTTGTGGATAAAACTTTATACTTCTCTTTTTCAAGATTATGGACCAATTCATAAGTATAAATGTTTTTTGGGTCAGGATATACATAATTTGCAAGATTCCTATGTTCAATCATTACTCCCTTTGGAAGCCCTGTGGAGCCTGAAGTATAAATCAGATAGACCAGATTCTCAGGAGAAACGTCGACATCAGGATTGGAAACGTCTTCTTCTTCGAGCAATTCATCAATATGTAGCAGCTTATCAGAGTGGGCGGATAAGTCAATATTTTTAATATCCACAATATCGTCAACAATTATGAATTTTGAGCCACTGTCTTTTAAAACATGCTCTATTCTGTCATCCGGATAGTCGGAATCAATTGGAATAAAGCATGCCCCTGTTTTTAAAATACCAAAAATTGAAGAAAAGACGCTGCTGTCACGTTTTAGAATTATCATGATTTTATCTTCAATTCCGACACCTTTTTTAATTAGGGCATTTGCAATACGATTGGCTCGTTCATTTAATTCATTGTAAGTAAAATCGCCATCAGTGGCAGTTAAAATAACATTATCTCCATGCAATTCCACCTGTTTTTCAAAAATCTTATGAATCAGCAACTCGCCAATTTCAACAAATTCCAAATCATCAACATTAGGAACATCACGATTAAGTATGGAAATATCTTTTAGAAAAGTATTCTCCAATTCATCATCGGAAAATTTGATTATCTTATTTAAAACTATTAAAATACCATTTAAAAATGTATTGATTAATTCTGGAGAATATAAAGCATCATTAAACTTGCATATTAATTCAAAATCATTTTCATTCTCTACAACATTTAATATTAGAGCATATTTTTCTTCCTTGGAGAAATCATCGCAGTTGAACTGATACAAAAATTTAGGATTGAAGCCAAAGTCATCAACAATTTGCAACAATGAATCATGATGGACAATCGAATTTAGCCATACTCCATTAATATCTGATAAAAAAGATATGACGTTTAAATTCGTATCCAGATTTAATATTAAAGGATATTCTTCAAAAGATTGATTATCAATAATCCCACTATTTGCAAAAAGTAAGTTCTTATTATAAACAAATTTAGACAGTACAAAACTTGAAATTGCTAAAAATAAATTATCTGGTTCAATATTTAAACCATTACAGAATTTATTTACATAATCAGAATCAATAAATGAACCTATCCTATGAATTGAACCTTGCAATTCATCTCCATTTAAATTAGGGGTGATGAATGTCTCATCATCGATTTTCAAAATTTGGTTTTTGAAATAATCTTCAACCTCATTTTCACAAACCAACATATCTTTTTCTTCAATGCCCTTCGCTAATGACAAATTAATACCCATAAAACCTCTCCAAATAATCTTATACAATAAATTATTTTTTTATCAATATTTATTATTTATTGAAAGATTTAAAAATCCTAAGGAACGAAAAAATCATAATATTCAAAATTTAATGAATAATTTTAAAATTATAAAAAGGGATTGAGAAAATAGTGCATTAGCTTCTTAATTGAAGAATTGGTGGAATAAGATTATATTAGAGTGAAATGTTATGATTATGATAAACCAATAAGAACACGAATAATTCGTATAAAACTTATAAAAAAGTTCCGATACTTACTCTTTTTCAGCACTGAAACTCTAATGAAAAATTTGTTTTGTAGTTATTATTAAATCTTTTGAAACCGTTGAAAACATTAAAATCATTGTCTGATATTGTAATATTTCTTTCACTCCGTAAAATTGCTTTAATTTTAAACAAAAACTATATATCATTTCTAATTTAATATGATAATATTAATTACAGTTTAATTAAGTAAAATAAAGCTATTGAGGAATGAAAATAGCCAATGAAAGATTCATCATTGAAACATATGGCATATAGGACAATGGCAAACAATTGACTTGGGAAGAATTATGTGATCTCATAAATAAATTGTATGAAGAAAATAAATTGCTGAAATCAGTTAAAACCATAGATTCTATCATATCTAAGTTAAAAATAGAAAATGATTGTTTGAAATTCAAATTGGAAAGCACAAAAAAATTGTTACAAAAAATAAAAGATTATTGTGATGACATAGGGATGATAATTGATGGCTATAAATCAGATGCAGAAAGATATTGGAGTTGCTTTATCTTGGTTTTCATTTATTCCGAGTTATGAAGCATATGAAGAAGATTTAGAGGTTTTTAAAGGTTAAAATCATATTCATAAAAAGATTTAGGTGATTTTGATACCTATACTGGAAAAGGAGCTATTGAATGAATGATAAACGAAAAACAGTCCCTCTTGATGACATTATTGGAATACTTGACATTCCTCCAGTTGAAGGAAGGTTTCATGAAATTCTTTCTACTCAAGAAATATTAGATACTGAAACAGACATCAAATATTATGGATTAGTAGATAGAGAATTTCTAGAGCTTGTCAATAAAATAGTTGAAGAAAAAGAAAAGTACTTTGAAATGGGAAAAAACGAATATGAATCAAATAAAAGATGCCATTTACACAGATTAAGTGTTTTTCAAGAATATGCTCAAAAATATGAGAGAGACAGTAAAGAGCATGATCTTATCTGTGAAATAGGTAGTAAAATAGGATTGCCAACTGGTATTTTTGGTGATATCAATCATAGAGCTGGTAAAAGTAATGGAGGATTTTAATGACTAATAAAAGATTTATCATAGATTGCAAGGGCATTATCAACAATTGGAAAACAACAAATTCATAGACTAACCAGGTGAAAAAAATGACTGATTTCTTATATGGTCTGTTTTTAGGTTCAAGTTTTGTACTGAATCTTGTTCTTATATTATATTGTATCCTACTTATAAAAGCATATAATAAAGTGAGTGATGATAATTGATAGTTATGAATTGCATAATGGTGTTGAACCAAGATTAAGAACTGGATATGTTAATAGGAGAACTGCTTACAAAAAAGTAGAAGAATAGAATAATAGAGAGAAAAAAAAGTGCATTGTTATTATATTAAAGAATTTGAGGTGATTGAGTGACTGAAAAACAATTTACAGTAGAAGACATTGAAGACATGATTTATCAATTAGGAGTATTAATAACAGATGCCTCACAAGGGCTCCTCATTACCACTTTGAAAAAAAATTTTTTTGAAGAATATAAAAAATTTGACACAATTACTGCATGGGAGTGTTTTGTTGATGAAGTGAACCGTATAGAATCCGTTGTAGAATTACATGACTTTCTTGCAGAATGTAATAAGGAAGATTGGAAATTATTATTAGAAAGATTTGAAGGATGATTTTGAATGTCTAAAAATATTTAATTAATTATTTAATTAGTCATGTTCCATTAAATAATTTTCATTTAATCTAATTATTCTATTGAATATATTCGATTTAATAGAACTTGTCCAATTTAATAAAACAATCATATTTGTTCTATAAAATAATATTTGTTCGATTTAATGGAATATGTCCAATAACAAAAAACATATTAATTAGATAAAATAAAATAATAATAAAATAAGAGGGAAGTTTAACATGAAAATAATGCCCATTTCAATGCCAAAAGATATTGACAAATACTTTTTTAATAGGATAAAAGATATTAACATGATTAACACACAATTATCCACAGTAAAATTTGATATACCCCCACAACTCTTAATAACTGGATATCGTGGAGTCGGTAAAACATTTTTGCTTAGAAAAGTATTAAATGATCAAAGCAATGATATTTTAACCGCATTCATTGACCTATCAGAAATTATGGGAAGACAAAAAGGAAATCTAACTGAAGAAAAAGTTTTAAAAGCACTCCTAAATGCAATTGATGAAACAATTTCACAAAATAAAAAATCCTACAAAAAATGGATAGGAAAAATTACATCAACTATTAAAAAGTTAGAGCTGAAAAATTATGACTTTTCAGACAATGTAAATGTATTTGATATTCCAATTCCAGTAATTTCAGATAATTATGATAAATTGTCAAAATTCGTAATGGAATTGCCTCAAAAGATTGTTGACTCTTCAAATGATATAACTGGATTCATAATTGTAATTGACGAATTCCAATTGCTTAAAAATGTTGAAGACCCTGAGGCATTCTTTTGGTTAATGAGAAGTTTCACACAAAAACAATTCAATGTTGGATATGTTTTCACAGGTTCAGTTTCAAAAACCGCAGATATAATAAACATGATAAATGGTCAGGAAGGGGCATTCGGTGGAAGACTGATACAAATAAACATAGAACCATTTACCTTTGATGAAACAAAAAGATATATTGATGAAAAATCAAATAATTTAAAATTCTCAAATGAAGGATTTGAGAGATTTTATAATTGTACACGAGGAATACCATTATATATCAATAGCTTATCATCAATTTTACCAAATAATACAGTTTGTGATGAAGATATTATAAAAGAAACACTTCTATTAAATATAGACCAGGTAGCTATAATGTGGATTTATATCTGGGGAAGATTATCCCAAGGGGAAAAAGACTTTATCATTTATCTATTGGAACATGATGGGGCGACAAGGGCAACTTTAGATAAGCAATTAGGATATTCCAAATCAAGTGTTACTAGATTCATAGATTCCCTATCAAATCAAGGGATAATTGAATTTTCACAGAATAAAAAATTTGTTTTGGTCGATAAAATGCTACAATTTTGGTTGAAAATCAAATTTGAAACAGCTGGGTGTTATCCACTATGATTAATTTAATTGAAAACATGGAAAACAATTAAATTATTTTAAAAAAATACGAATAATTCGTATAAAATGTATGATATAGTTCGCATACTTATCAATTTGCCCACTAAAACTCAAATATATGATTAATAGAAATAAAATTTAAAAAATTAGATATTGGAAGCAAAAATAACTAATTATCTAATGATTCATCAGCATATTTAAATTTACTTCTTGAAAACAGCCAGACAATCAATGCCGCAACAGAAACCGCACTTGCCGCAATCATTACATATGACCATCCCCCCAATGACCATAGAAGAGATGCAAGAGCACTTCCAACAGCCCCAAATATAAAGTTATTCACAACAAAAACCGTGTTCAATCTGCTGCGTTCACCTTGAGATAAGTTAAACAATCTTGTCTGGGTCAAGACACTTACTCCCTGAACTGCAACTGAAAGTACCGCTGCAACAATCACAATGGCAACAATTGAATCACTGAATGCAAAGCCGCACACCATACTAACAAGGCAATAGTTAAACGGCTCTGCGGACAAAAGAAATGTTAAAGAAGTCCAGAATATGTTGAAAATCAAACCGAATATCAGTCCTGAGTGCAGCAATATGTTTGGCAATGAGCTATGATTTTTAAAGGTGGTGAAAACACTTGCCAAAAGTTTCCCATATGATTTGAACTTGTTTTTTGCAGGAATTTCCGGCAATACATAAATCATTACCAAAACCATGACCAGATTCAAAGCGGCCGCTATAACATAAACGGATCTCCATCCCCAAAATCCTGCAATGATGCCGCTTGCAAACCTTGAAAAGAGGATACCTGTTGTTATTCCGGATGATACAATTCCAACGATGTGGCCACGTTCATCCTCACGGCTCAAATCCCCTGCAAGAGGCAATATGATTTGACCGGAAATTGTTACAATCCCCATACTGAAGAGTGACAGTGACAATATGATAAATGAAGGTGATATGGCACAGGAGACCAAAGCCAATACGGAAAGCACCATTACAAGGGCTATCATACGTTTTCTTCGAACAAAATCACCCAAAGGCAAAATAAAGAGAATTCCCATCGCATAGCCTATTTGGGTTGCAGTAACCAGAAGTCCCCCATTTGCCGCTGGAAGACCAAAGCCATCCATTATCTGGACAAGCAACGGCTGGGCCCAGTACAGATTACCTATTGCAAGACCTGAACATATCGCAAACAGTATCGCCAGGAATTTAGTCATGACTATATCATTATCATTCATATTATCGCACCAATTAAAATTTTCTAATCAAATATTTAAAAAATAGGGTATTTAAAGATAAAGTGGCATCAATGACATCTAAAAAACTTAATATTAAAACATATATAACAATAAACATGACTTTAAATCCGAAAAAACTTGCATATTACGAAAAAAAGTATGAGCGAAACCCCCTGGAAGACACTCTCAAATTCATGAGCAACAAGTGGACACTGCATGTTTTAAGAGACCTGTTTTTAGGAAAAAGTCATTTCAATGAATTTAAAGTCAACAGACCCTCCCTGGACAACAAGGCACTGTCAAGATGCCTTAAGACAATGCAGGATAATGGCCTTATTTACAAGACAAATGAGGGCAATGATCCAAAAAATACCCAATATTTCCTAACCAAAAAGGGAAGGTCACTGAATAAGGTATTCTATGAACTGTTACTGTTTGCTCTTGAAACGGATGTCGACAACGAACATTATTCGGAATATGAAAAAAAAGAATTGAAAGAAATGTATAAGAAAATTCTGGAGTTGAAATGAAAAGAATGAATTTTTAAAAATCTATTCCTGATTACTTAAAAGAACACCACCGACTCCAACATTGTCAAATTTCCTTTCGTTGAACAGCACATATATCATTTCTATCGGAAGGCCTGTGACTCTTGAAGCGGATTCGCTGAATTCTTTTGCTAAAATTTCTTTTTGCTCTTTTGTTAATTCTCCTATATCAAAACTTATAACTGGCATATTATCACCAATTGAAAATTAAATTTTTCTAAATAAAAAGTTAATGTGGCATGAAAGCCACTTAATTAATAACTATACCCTCTTGAAAAAGCCACTGTTATAACGAACAATTCGTATAAAACGTATGATATAGTTCGCAACATTATCAATTTTCAGTAAATCTCAACATATTATTTTTAAATAATTATGTGGTTTAAAGAGTAAATA